>JBOHTH010000045.1:0-22808 GCA_050733535.1 Gemmatimonadaceae bacterium
GTTGTCAGATACCCCCAACCCCGAGCGCACACCCCCTAGCCCAACACGCCGGTGCCGTTACCCACGTCCCTCCACTCCAAGCCGGCTCTTCGCTTGTCATCGCTCGCTAAATTGAACGCGAGCAGAAGCAACACGCGCGGATTCATCCGGAGCCACAATGACCGTCATCAAACAAGCCGACCTGATTCAGAGCATCCAGGACGCGCTTCAGCACATCTCATACTTCCACCCGGTCGACTACATCAAGGCACTCGGCGACGCCTACGAGAAGGAGCAGTCGCCCGCCGCGAAAGACGCCATCGCGCAGATCCTCACCAACTCGCGCATGTGCGCCGAGGGACACCGGCCGATCTGTCAGGACACCGGGATCGTCGTCGTCTTTCTGAAAGTCGGGATGAACGTGCGGTGGGACGCGACGATGTCGGTCGAGGACATGGTGAACGAGGGCGTGCGCCGGGCATATCTCCAGGCAGACAATGTCCTGCGCGCGTCGATCGTCGCCGATCCCGCGTTCGGCCGCAAGAATACAAAGGACAACACGCCCGCCGTGATCCACGTTCAGCTCGTCTCCGGCGATACGGTCGAGGTCAAGCTCGCCGCGAAAGGCGGCGGCTCCGAGAACAAGTCGAAATTCGCGATGCTAAACCCGGGCGATTCGATCGTCGACTGGGTCCTGAAGACGGTGCCGACGATGGGCGCCGGCTGGTGCCCGCCCGGCATGCTCGGCATCGGCATCGGCGGAACGGCTGAAAAGGCGATGCTCCTCGCGAAGGAGTCGCTGATGGACCACATCGACATGACGCAACTGAAGGCGCGCGGTGCCGCCACGCCGATCGAGAAGCTTCGCGTCGAGTTGTACGAGAAGGTCAACGCCCTTGGCATCGGCGCGCAGGGACTCGGCGGACTCTCCACCGTGCTCGACGTGAAGATCCTCGACTACCCCACGCACGCCGCGTCAAAACCAGTCGCGATCATTCCAAACTGCGCGGCCACGCGCCACGCCCATTTCACGCTCAATGGCAGCGGCGCCGCGCAGCTCCCCGTGCCGAGCCTCGCGGACTGGCCGGCGGTGACTTGGCGCCCTGACCGCAACGCGCGCCACGTGAACCTCGACACCCTGACGCGTGAGGAAGTCCTCGGGTGGAAGGCGGGCGAGCGCCTGTTGTTGAGCGGCAAGCTCCTGACCGGGCGCGACGCGGCGCACAAACGCATCGCCGAGCTGTACGCGAGCGGCAAGGGATTGCCGGCGGGCGTGGACTTCACGAACCGCGTGATCTACTACGTGGGCCCGGTGGACCCGGTGCGCGACGAAGTCGTGGGGCCCGCGGGCCCGACGACGGCCACGCGCATGGACGGCTTCACCGAGATGATGCTCGAGAAGACCGGGCTTGTGGCGATGATCGGCAAGGCGGAGCGTGGGCCGGTGGGCATCGAGGCGATCCGGAAGCACAAGGCGGCGTACCTCATGGCGATCGGGGGCGCCGCGTACCTGGTGTCGAAGGCGATTCGGGCGTCGCGGTGCGTGGCGTTCGAAGATCTGGGGATGGAGGCGATCTACGAGTTCACGGTGGAACACATGCCCGTGACGGTTGCAGTGGATGCCGGCGGGAGCAATGTCCACGAAACTGGGCCGGCCGAGTGGAAGAAACGGATCCGCGAGCTCCCTCTGGCATCGGTTTAGCCGCCGCTGGCCAGAAATCGCCGAAAATTGTAGTCCGGCCACTACGGATTCGGCCCCGGACCGATTAGTTTTCAACATTAAGATAGGCCGGCCAGAACAAAGACGGAGCGTTGCCAGAATGGAGGTAACGCCCCGGGTTTTCTTAAGGAGATGTCATGCGCAAGCCACGCCCCGCTTCGTACAATCCCGCTCAGGCACTCAACCTCATCGCCAACGACCGCAACGGAACTCCGCTTTCCTGCCCGTCATGCTCTGGTGAAATCGAGAAGGATCCAGGCGACGACCCGCCTCCACCGCGCAGTCAGGTAACGCTACGCTGTACGAATTGCGGACGGTTTGCCCGGTACATCGCCGGCGCTGCCTAACTCGATAGATCACAGACAGTTACACCAAGGCGGCCCCCATAAGGGGGCCGCTTTTTCGTGGCAGAGTGCCAGACGCGGCAGCTATGCAGAGAGGGGAAGCTCCATCTGCTGCCGGGGAGGCTGGCGCCTGTCGGACCAAACCGGAGGATGCGCGGCCGTGCGCTTGCGGTCGACCACAGCCTCAACAATGGTCCGGGTGGGTTCCGCCGCGTCCGCATTGATCTGGGCGTCGTTGAGGAGCTGGGCCGTACGATAGCGGAGCTGGAGGAGTTGGAGTGGCGTTCCCGCGGGCTCGTCGGTTCCGGCGGCGCGGCGTTCGGCGGTCGCGTCGGCGAGCGCCTCAGGCGAGAGGATCCGCGCCAGCGGGTGTGCGAGCAGCCGGTCGGTTTCTGCGATGTCACGCGCCGCGAGCGCGGCGATCAGCGCGTCCAGGTAGGCGAGCATCGGCGTCTCCATTTGGCGTTATGTACACCTTGCAACTAATACATACACCGGGACAAGGAGTTCCGTGTCACCATTTTGTCGCGAACGGTGGCATTTAATCGCCGAGCATTTCGAACCGCACGCCGCCGCGCTGTCCGAGGCGCTTTCGGGGCGCATAGCGAAAGAGCTGCGCGGGACGGCCGCGCCCTTCGCTCCGCCACTCATCAGTCGGCTTCACCAGGAACGCAGCGTGCAGCGCCCGGCGGAAGCTCGCCTTGTGCAGCCGCCGGCCGAGCAGCACTTCGTACACCGTCTGCAACTCGCTGAGGGTGAAGGTCGGGGCGAGGAGCTTGAACGCGACGGGCGCCCGGTCGAGGCGGTCGCGGAGCTGCCCGAATGCGGCGTGGACGATCGCCTTCTGCGCGGCGCCGAGCGGCGGAAGTGTGGCGGAGGGAAACCAGCGCGATCCCGCCGGCGGCGCGTGCGGAGCCACGGGCATGACGGCGACGTACGCGACGGTGATGGCCGCGGCCGCTCCGCGCTTTCCGCTTGCGAACGCGCCCGCTTGGCCGATCCACGCAGCCCGTGCCCCGGATGCCCGGAACGCAACGCGCGCGGCGGTGTCGTCGAGAGAAGTGCCGGCGGGCGCTGACGGGAGGCACCAGCGGTCGCGTCCGCGTGTTCCGGCATCGCGCACGAACAGCACGCCGAGCTGGCGGCCGTGGGGCGTGCAGAGGACGACGTCGACCGTGCCGGAATGGGTGCCGCGCATCGCGAACAATTAGTACCGAACTGTTACTAATGTCAAGCGAGCGCGAACGCTCAGTGCGCGATCGTTCCCTGCTTGCTCGTGTCCACGTCGTCCTGCTTCCCCGCCTTGAACAGGAACGCCTCCATGTTCCGCGTCAGGAACTGGCGCGCCTGTGCGTCCATCACGTTCAGCCCGTAGTGGTTGATCAGCATCGTCTGCTGCTTCAGCCAGTCCGCCCAGCAGTCGCGGCAGGTGCCCTCGAGCACCCGCGCGCCCATCGCGCCAGGAAAAGGGGCGCGGTCGAAGCCCTCCTTCTCCGTTCCGCACCGCGCGCACGTCAGGACGGCCATCCGCTACGCCTCGTGCGCATATTCGACGCGCGCGAGCCCGAACGCCGACAGGAGCTGGATGTACATCCAGCCGATATCCACCTCGAACCACCGGTGGCTGAACATCGCCGACTTCGGGTCCGCGTGGTGATTGTTGTGCAGCTCCTCGCCGCCGAGCCAGATGGCGATCGGCGCGATGTTGCGGCTCTCGTCCTTCACGGCGTGGTTGCGGTAGCCGAACGCGTGCCCGACGCCATTGATGATCCCCGCGGCCCAGAACGGAATCCACAGCATCTGCACTCCCCACACCACGGGGCCCACGATCCACCCAAACAGCCAGAGGTCGATCCCAAGCATCAGCGTGATGCCGAGCCAGTTCCGCGACGCCAGCAGGTGCCGCTCGATCCAGTCGTTGGGCGTCCCCTTGCCGTATTTCTCCAGCACGCCAGGCTGGCGCACCGCCCTTCTGTAGTAGAAGGCGCCCTTGAGGACGATATTCTTCAGCCCTTCCTTCAGCGGGCTGTGCGGATCACCCTCGCGGTCGGCGAACGCGTGGTGCTTGCGATGGCACGCGACCCATTCCTTCGTGACGATCGCCGTGCTCAGCCAGAGCCACACGCGCATCGGCAGCGACGCCAGGTAGTGCAGGCGCACGCTACGGTGCGTCTGCGAACGATGCAAGAATATCGTCACGCAGACGTTCGTGAGGTGGCCGGCGATGACGGCAAAGAGCACGGGACGCCACCACATACCGGACCAGCTGCCAAAGTGGGGCATACTCGCAAACTATTGGATCACGCGCGTTCGGGCCACCGGATAACTCCCTGGCCTTGCTCATCGCACATACCACACGCTTGAAGCTCGGCCCGCTGCGGACTGCGGAACTTCGAGTCGCTGCGGACTACGGGAGGAATGCGGGACAGCGCTCGCGCAGTCCGCAGCGGGTCGAGGTCCGCAGTCCGCAGCGGGTCGAGCTTCAAGCGTGGAGTAGCATGCCTCCAGCTTGACGGCTTCGAGCTCTGGCCGTGTTCACCCCGCCTGTTTCACGCTTGAAACGATGATTTTGATGACGAGATAACGTCCGCCTCACGCCAGCCGGCTTTCGAGCCACTCCGCCGTAAGCTTCTCGACAGCCTCGTGGCCGTAGTCGACCGTCACCACATGTCCGTTTCCCGTCGTCCAGTGCAGGGTCTTGTCGGTCGACCCGATCATCGCGAACGCCTCCTCGGCGCTCGCGGCTGGAATCCGGTTGTCTTCGCGCGACTGCACGACCAGCACCGGCTGACGCACGGCGTGAAGCCCGGCCCGCGTAACGCGCACGATCTTCTGGAGTTCGACGGCGAGGTGCGGTGTCGACCGCCGGTACGCGATCATGGCCTCCGACGCGACGGGATCGTGTACCGATGCCGCGCCACCGCTCGCAAAGTACCGCGCGCCGATCGACGCCAGGGGGGCGAGGAACTGAAGCAGTTCCACCGAGAGCGACGCGTGCAGGTATGGCGCAAACCCGATGACCGCGCGGACCGCGGGCTCCTCCGCCGCCAGCATGAACGCGAGCGCACCACCCATCGAAAGCCCGCCGACCGCGACGTCCTTGTGCGTTTGGCGCAGCGTCGCGAGTTCCGCGCGCGCCGCCCGCTCCCACTCCGCGGCGCCCGTCGCCGCCCAGTCTTGCAGGCGCCGGCCGTGGCCCGGCAGCAGCGGGGTGCGTACGGTCCATCCGTGCGCGTGCAGCGCGACCGCCATGAACTGCAGCGACTGCGGCGAGTCGTTGTACCCGTGGAGGAGAAGGATCGCGCCCGGCCGCGTACCCGTCAGCGTTACCGGCTCCGCCCCCACGATGACACCGTCGGGGCCAAACTCGTGCGTGCGCACGAACTCGCGCTCGCGCCAGCGCGCGATCGCGCCGCGAATCACCCACCACGCTGCCGCCGCGGCAAGCCAGACTGCGACCGTCACGCGGCCGCGAAGTGGCGGTCGATTCCGTGCTCGCAGCGCGTCACGCCCTCGCGCACGACCTTCAGCGCGAGGGCGAGGTTCGCGGCATCGGAATCGGCGGGACGCGTGTGATGATGAAGGTGGTACGAAACCGCCGCAAACTTCAGGTTCCGGCGGCGCACGCCAGAGTTCATGAGACGCGCGACGAGCTCGGTGTCCTCCCGCCCCCACCCTTCGATGTCCTCGTTGTAGCCGTTCACGCGCACGATGTCGTCGCGCCAGTATGCGATGTTGCACCCACGCGTGCGCTTGATCGGGCCGCGGTCGCCGCGCGCGAGCGGCGAGAAGAACGGTGCATGGATCCCATTGAGACGGTTGCGGACGTCGGGTGAGAATGCACCAGCCACTCGCCGTCCCGCGGCGAGCGTCCGCACGGTCGCACGCTCGCCGAGCATCATGCGGCTGCCCTGCACGTACCAGCCGCGGCGCGCAACACGCATGTGGGAATGCACAAAGCGGGGGTGGAGCAACATGTCGCCGTCGATCGCAATCAGGTAATCGCCTGCGGCGCGGGCCATCGCCTCGTTGAGAATGCGCCCCTTCCTGAACCCGGAATCCTCCTGCCAGAAGTGCCGGAGCGAAACAGGGAAGGTCGCGGCCTCGCGCGCCACGAGCTCGCGGGTGTCGTCGCGCGACCCGTCATCGGCGACGAGCACCTCGCCCGGGAGCATCGTCTGCGAACGCACGGTCGTGAGCACCAGCGCCAGCGCCTCTCTCCAATTGTACGTCGCGATGATCAGGCTGCTGCTCGCGAAACGCGCTGTCATTTCGTGTAGCCGTGGGCCGCGAGGCCCAGGAGGCCGTCGAAATCCTGCGTCGTCTTGTAGCGTTCGAAGCGTCCGTCGCCGGCCACCCCGCGTGCCTTCTGCCGCAGCGCGTCCATCTCGCCGGCGTGAAACGGCTTGAAGTTGAGCGCGAGTTTGAGATTCTTGCGCAGGATCGCGCTGTTCTCCATGCCGCAGATCACGGAACTCACCGGCAGCGAGAAGCAGTACCGCATCGCTTCCTCAGGCTTCACGGTGCGCGACGAACCGACCGTTCCGCCGGCGAGCGGCTTGGTCGCCATCACGGCAATGCCGCGGCGCACGACTTCGGGAAGTACCTGCTTCTCGAATGACCGGAACGATGAATCGAACGGGTTGAGCGGCATCATGACGACATCCCAGTTGAAGCCGCGGTTCAGCAGCTTCAGGTGAATGTGCGGCGCCTTGTGCCCGCCGAACGCGATCAGCCGCGCCTTCCCCTGCTCACGCGCCTCCTGCGCGGCGTCGAGTCCGCCGTGATCGTACAGCCAGTCCGGGTCGTTGTCGTAGATCATCTCGTGAAACGACCAGACGTCCACGGCATCGGTCTTCATGCGGCTCAGCGACTCATCCACCTGGTGCATCGCCGTCTTGTAGTCGCGCAGGTGCGCGCAGCACTGCCACACGAGCGTGACGCGCTCGCGGTACCCGTCCTTCAGCGCGAGGCCCAGCGCCCGCTCGACGCGCCCCTCGGCGTATTCCCATCCGGTCTCGATCACGTTGACCCCGTGATCGATCGCCTCACGAACCATCCGGATCACTTCTTTCTGTCCGGTCTTCGCGAGGCGCGACGTGCCCAGCGCGAGAATCGACGTCGGACGCGCGGAGCGCCCCAGCGGGCGGTGCTCGAGAGTGGGTGGCACTTTCTTCGGCATCGGAGTTTTTTGACTCGGGTCGGGGTGAAGTGCGATGGCTCTCAGTCGTCAAACGCGTCACGGGCGGCGCCGATCAAAAACCGCAGCCGTCCCTCCCGATCCGTTTCGTCGGGCGCGACCGCGCTCGCGAGGATCGAGAACTGCCGGACCATTTCATCGTGCACGAGCCCTTCCGTACGAGGCGCGCCAAGCACCTCCAGCGACCGCTCCGCGAGCGACCGCAACTGGGCGCGCGTGGCCGCGTCGAGGGCGCGCAGTTCGCGCGGATCGGCTGGCGCCACGCGTGAGTCATTCGACCGCGAGCGCGGGACCGTCTCGAACAGCGCGCGCACCGGCGCAAGCGTTACTACAAACGAGCCCGCCGTATGTTCTGCGAAAGACGCTATCACACCCTTCCGCTTCAGCGTTCCGAACAGTTTGCGGATCGCCTCGCGCACCACCGCGATCCCGCCGGGGCTGCCCTTCCCGCGCCCGGTAACAACGAGCACATCGCCCGCGCGCGCCATCTGGCGCTCGCGGAGCCAAGGCTCGGCACGCCGCAGGGCCTCGGCGGCCGTCGGCATCGAGGCGCGCAGGTCGAGCGTTCGCGCCGGCCCGAACCGCGCCTCGTCGAACGCACGGTGCAGTGCGATGTGCGATCCGCGCGTCATATGAGAACTCGCGTCATCGGATTGCCCGCGTCAGCACGTGGCCGTCGAGCGTCTCGAGCGGGTTTACCCCCGCGATGGCGGCGAGCGTGGGCGCCATGTCGACGACGCGCACGAACCCCGAGTAGTGCCCCGGCTTCACGCCGTCGCCAAAGAACAACACCGGCACATGCGCATCGCTGTCGTGCGGCGAGCCGTGCGTCGGTGAGTTCCCCGGCGCCCAATAGCTGTACGGCGTCAGCGTGATCGCGAGGCGCGCGCTGCCGCCGGGCGCGAACATGTGCAGCCAGCGCCGGGCGATGACGTCCCTCGTTGTGTCCGCTTTCGCGAGATCAGTGAAGAGGTCGGCCCGGAGCACGCCGCCAACGCGCCGGACGTCCTTCGCGAAACTTTCGATGGCCGAATCGGCGCGCACGCCGGCGCGCGTGAAAGAGCCGGGGTTCGTGAGCATCACGACGTCGTCATCCTCGATCGCCACGGCGGTCGAATCCACGCCGGCGGCCGCGAGGCGCGAGCGGAAGGCGCGCCATTCGGGCGCGATGGATACGATCTTCGCATCGTGATTCGGATAGATCGGCGACTTGATCGCGGGGAGCGGCGTCATCCCATGGTCGCCCGTGAGCGCGATCAGCACGCGCCGACGGTCGCGCATTGCGAACAGCGAATCGAAAAAGACGCCGAGCGAGCGGTCGAGGCGCAGAATCTGGTCGTGCATTTCGCGCGAGTCGGGTCCGTAGGCATGGCCTATCGCGTCGGTGGTCGAGAGAGAGACGGCGAGGAGGTCGGTGCGGTCCGGTGAGGTGCCGAGCCCGAGCTGGGCCACGCCGTCGAGTGCGAACTGGAGGGTGATCTCGTCCATCCATGGAAACGCGCCGGCCGACCGCGCGGCCGCTTGTGGATCGCTCGGCGCCATGTGCGGAAACGTGAAGTTCCTGCCGCGGTTTTCGGCGGGCACGCTGTCGGGTTCGGGATATGCGCGCCCGGGAAGCAACAGCGTCCACGCCTTGCCCGCGTGCTGTTCGCCGAGCTTCCGCGCGTTGAAGCGCTGCACCCAGCCGGGGAGAGTATCGCGATAGTAGAGGCTCGTGCTGAACGTGCCGTTCGACGCCGTCCACCAGTAGACATCGCCCTTGCTGCGGCCAATCGGGAGGATCGCGCCGCGGTCCTTCCGCGACACCGAGAGGAGTCGCATGGACGGGTTCGCGGCCTTGAGCCAGTCAGTGAGCGTCGTGCCGCGAAAGCGCACGGGCGCGGCCGGAAGGTCGGTACCTGCGACGCCCCCGATAATCGTGGCGGAGGGAATCCCGTTGACGCCCTCGGAGTTCATTGCGATCCCTGTGTGGACCGGGAACCGGCCGGACATGGTCGTAGCGTGGCCGGGCGCGGTTTCGGTGATCGCGTGATCCTGATAGCCGTCGAGGAAAAACGCGCTGCTGTCGAACAGCCGTCGAAGCCCCCCGGTCAGTTGCCTGTCGAAGCGCTGAAAGTAGTCCGAGCGCATCTGGTCGACCGTGATGAACACGATCAGGTCCGGCTTCGGCGACGCAGCGAACGACCGCGCCGACGCTGGCTGCACGGGGCCGGCCGCCGCGGAACGTCGCCCCGCCGCACACGCGGCGAGCGGTACTACCAGCGTGAACAGCAGCGTGCGAGGTCGCATCACCTGGACTGGGAAGACAGCAAGCCGCGGACTGCGCCGTCCGGGCCGCTGTAGGATGCGGGCGGGCTATGGCACCCGCCAGTGGTAACCCTTCCGGATCTCGGGGCCGGGCCGATCCGCAGACCGGTTGGGGCACTGGTTGACCCCCTCGTTACGGGCCTCCAAGTTCCCTCGGCGCTGGATTCCGGCGTGAGGACTACGATGAGGAGGTTGTTGATGGCCCGCCGGTCTGCCCCCATCCCCATATGGTCGAATATCCTGCTTCGAACGGCGCTGTACTACGCCGTTTTGGCGGTGTTGATGTGGCGGCTTAGAGATGTTTCCGTCGGTGGGTTGCCAATTGATGACGAAACTGCCGCGCTCGTCACGGGCCTGACCAAAAAGGCCGCCAAATCCATGGCGGCTGCAAGCGACACCGGGCCCGCCGCGCTTCACGTCGTGATCGCCATGGTGAGCGCACTCCTTTTTTCCATTCCGGTCGCCTGGATCTACACGCTTACTCATAGGAAGAAGGGATGGAAGCAGGGCACCGTGCAGAGCATGGTGATCCTGCCGGTGGTCATCGCCGGAATCGTCGTGCTCCTCAAATACAGTCTTCCGCTCGCGTTCGGCATGGCTGCAATCGTCGCGGCGGTTCGATTCAAGAGTTCGCTCAACGACACGCGAGACTCGGCGTTCATGCTCTGTGGCATCGGCATGGGGTTGTCGGCCGGCGTCGTTCCGGAAATCGCCGGCGTACTGTCGTTCGTGTTCAGTACGGTCGTCGTCGCGATGTGGTACACTGATTTCGGGCGGGCGCCGGCCGCACTCGAGGGAAAGCTTGCCGAAGCGACGCTCGAGCGCGCGCTCGAACATGCGAGCCGGACGGGCACGTTCGTCGCGCGCATGGACGACGAAGTGTTCAAGTCGCTCGCACCCGACCAGCTCGAGGCGATCGCGGATCGCGCATGGCGCCGGCGCAAGCGCAACGCGCCCGATCTCGCGGAAGCCGACGACGGTCGGACCGTCACGCACGAGGACTTCGGCTCGCTGCTGCGCCTGCGCACCGCGTCGCCTGACCAGTTGCGCGACGTCATCGAAGGCGAGTTTCCGGCGCTGTTCAAGCGCTGGCGCTTTGGCGACATCGTCCACGAGGACGACGGCCTGCACACCGTGGAATACGCGGTCGAACTGGGAAGCACGGTGACACCCGGGGTGGTCAGCGACACGCTGCGCGGCGTTGCCACGCATCACCTCGTACGCCTCGAGTTGCATTGAAATTTCGCGTGCGCCCGGCGGCCCTCGCGATCCTCGCTGCGGCGGTGGCCACCGCCGCAGTGGCGCCGCGCGCGCACGCACAGCCCCTCTTTCGCACCGACTCGGTGCTGACGGTGACGCTCACCGCCGGTCTCGGGCCGCTCCTCAGCCAGCGCGATAGCCTTGGCCTGGTGAAACATGGCGCCACGCTCTCGTACACGGGCGACGACGGCAAGCAGGTAGCCCTCCCGGTCCGGCTCCGCGCGCGCGGGCATTTTCGTCGGCAGGCGCGGAACTGCGACTTTCCGCCGCTCTGGCTGGAGGTCAAGTCGTCGGCCGCGAAAAAGACCGTCCTCGCCGGCCTCAAGAAGCTGAAGATCACCACCACCTGCCGGCCGAAATCTGCCGACTACGAGCAGTACATCCTCCAGGAGTACGCCGTGTACCGGGCCTACGCGGCGCTCACCGACGCGAGCTTCCGCACGCGGCTCCTGCGGGTCACGTACCGCGACAGCGCCGGCAAGGTCGCACCTGTGACGACATGGGCATTTTTCATTGAGGACGTGGACGACGTCGCGAACCGGCTCCAACGGCAGCAAGTCGCGACCACCGGCGCGCACTTCGACGACCTCGAGCCGGGGCCGTTATCACTGTTGAGCATGTTCGAGTACTTCATCGGCAACACCGACTGGTCGATCGGCGCGCTGCACAACGTGGCGCTCCTCCGCGACTCGAGTGCTCGCGTGACACCCGTGGCGTTCGACTTTGACTGGACCGGCGCGGTCAACGCGCGCTACGCATTTCCCGACAAGTCGCTCCCGATCCACAGCGTGACAGACCGGCTGTACCGCGGAAACTGCATGACATCCGAAGAGTTCAGTGGCGCGGTTGGCCGCTTTCGCGCAAAACGAACCGCGATCGACGCGATATTCGCCCAGCTCCCGCAGCTCGCTCCGGACCGCGTGAAGCAGATGCGGCGGTTCCAGGACGATTTCTGGAAACGGATCGATGACCCGCGCGGGCTTCAGAAGGAGATTGCAACTGACTGCCTGAAAGCAGGCAACTGATCAACCCGAGGCGGAGGGCGGAGGAGGAGTTCGGATTCCTCCTCCGCACTCCGCAGCGGGTTGGCCTTTGGCTCAGCCAATCACCCCAGCGAGCATCTCCATCCCCCGCTCCAGATCAGCGCGGGTCATCACCAGTGGCGGAAGCAGCCGCAGCGTGTGCTCGCCCGCAGAGCAGATGAGCAGCCCCGCGTCGAGCGCGCGCGCAACAACATCCTTGGCCGGCTCGACGATGTCGATTCCCCACATGTAACCGATGCCGCGCACGGCGCGCACCTTCGCGGAGCGCTCCACCATTTTGTCCAGCGTCGCACGCATCCACGCTCCGTTGCTCTTCACATGCGCGAGCATCGCGGGATCGCTCAGCCGCTCGAAAACGTGCAGCGCCACATGCGAGAGAAATGGCCCGCCGCCGAACGTCGTGCCGTGATCACCGGGCTGCATGGTGTCGGCGACGGCCTTCGTGGCGAGGATCGCGCCCATCGGCAGCCCGCCCGCCATCGGCTTTGCGACCGTGAGAAGATCGGGCTCGATCCCGGCCTGCTCATGCGCGAGGAAGGTCCCGGTGCGGCCGTAGCCGCACTGAATCTCGTCAAGGATCAGCGCGATCCCGCGCGAGCGCGTGACCTCGCGCAGCGCGCGCAGGAACTCGTGGTCGAGCACGCGCACGCCGCCTTCGCCCTGCACCGGTTCTGCGATCACCGCGGCGACGGTCTCCGGATTCAGCGCGGCCTCGAGCTCTTCCATGTCGCGTTCGACGATCGATATCCCGCCGGCGAGCGGCCGGAAGGGCGCGCGGTACGAAGGCCGGTCCGTCGCCGCGAGCGTACCGAAGAGTCGGCCATGAAACCCGCCGCGCAGTGCAACGATCTCGTGCTTCGCCGAGCCGCCCATCGTTCGGCCCCAGCGGCGCGCAATCTTGAACGCGCCCTCATTCGCTTCGGCACCCGAATTGCAAAAAAAGACGCGGTCGGCAAACGTTCGCTCGACGAGCTTTTCTGCGAGACGCTCGCCGGGCGCCGTGCGATAGAGATTCGACACGTGGACGACGCTTCCCTCGATCGCCTCGCGCATCGCGCGCTCGAGTCCTTCGTCGCCGTAGCCCAGGGCGTTCACCGCGATGCCGGCGACGAAATCGAGATATGCCTTGCCGTCCGCGTCGAATAATTCGACGCCTGCGCCGCGGACGATCTCCATGGGCGGGCGGCGATACACGCCCAGCAGTGCGTCGGTTGCCGGAGCGGCAGAAAGTGCAGTGGTCATCGCGGTTCTCATACCGGAGAGGGAGAGAGCACAACGCGGGTCCCGGCATCGGGGTTCCCGATTCCATCGAGTCCGGCGATCCGCACGCGAGCGACGCCCGCATGCAACGCCGCAACAGCGGCCTGGAGTTTCGCCGCCATGCCTCCGGCGGCAACGCCTCTCGCAATCAGTGATTCCGACTGCTCGCGGTCAAGAGACTGAATCACCCTGCCATCGTCGAGCACGCCGGGGACATCGGCGACGAGCACGAGCTCGTCGGCGGCGAGCGCGCCTGCCAGTGCGGCGGCCGCGTCATCACCATTCACGTTGAGGCCGCTTCCTGCGGAGCTGGTATCATCGGCATCGCGCGCGAGCGGTGAGACGACCGGCACGAAGCCGCCGGCAATCAGCTGCAGCACGATCGACGGGTCCACCACCACGGTTCCACCCACGCGCCCCATCGTCTGCAGATCGACAGCATGCGCGCGAAAGAGCATGCCGTCCTCACCGCTGAGTCCCACGGCGCGCACGCCATGCGAGAGGAGCATCGCGACGAGCCGCTTGTTGATCGTGCCGGAGAGCACCATTCGGACGATCTCCAGGTCGGCCTCGCTCGTCACGCGCCGGCCGCCGTGGAACGCCGGTTCGAGGCCGAGCCGGCGCTGCAGCGAGGACACCTCGTCACCACCGCCATGCACGATGCAGAGGGACGATGACGAGCTTCCGGTCGCGCGCGCGGCGGCGGCGAGCGCCGAGCCGAGGCGCGCGTCTCCCTGCGCGCGTCCGCCGATCTTCACGACGCGCATCACGGTCTCACCACGGCGTCATCGGCGGCGTTCACGCGGGGAGTCCGAGCGTTTCATCGAGCCCGAGCATGAGGTTCGCATTCTGCACCGCCTGCCCCGCCGCACCCTTCATCAGGTTGTCGATCGCCGAAAACACGAGCAGGGTCGGCGTGCGAACGTGTGCGACCGGAAGCGCCGCGATGCGAACGACATTCCGGTGCGCGACGTGGCGCAGCTCGGGCGGCTGGTCGACGAGTTCGATGAACGGCTCGCCGGCGTAGCGCGTGATCCACGGATCGAGCGCGTTTGGAAGTTCGCGGGCGAGCGGCACCGTGATCGTCGCCAAGATTCCTCGAGCCACGGGCAGGAGGTGCGGCGTGAAGAGGAGGTCGGCGTCGGCACCGAGCTCACCGAGCATCGCGCGCATTTCGTTCAGGTGGCGGTGCGTGTTCCCTGCACCGTACGCGCGGAAACTCTCCGTGACTTCGCCGAACAGCAGGTCCGTGCGCGCGCTGAACCCCGCGCCGGTGACACCGCTGGCGGCGCTCGCACCGATGGTCGCGCCCGGTGCGATGAGTCCCTGTTCGATGAGCGGGAGCAGCGCGAGGAGAATCGCCGTCGGATAGCAGCCGGGATTCGCGACGAGATCCGCACAGCGGATGGAATCGCGACGCGCTTCGGTGAGACCGTACGGCACCGCGCTCGCGTCGTTCCCAATGCGCAGATCTGCGGAGAGGTCGACGGCCTTTGCGCCGGCGGCACGTGCGCGTTCCACCCAAATCTTCGACGCTCCGTGCGGCATCGCGCTGAACACGAGCGCTGCGTTCGCGAGCGGTGCATCATCCGTCGCAACGAAGGTCACGCGCCCGCCCCCGGGCAGTTCGGCGCTCTTCCCCCGTTGCTCGTTCGCCGTTGCGAAGGCGAGCGAAAGCCTCGGATGGCGTTCAACGACCGCGCAGATTTCGCGTCCCGCATATCCACTCGCCCCAAGGACGCCGATCGGGATTCTATGCATTGCATAATGCATAAGCTTGCAACGTATTTCTGTCAACCGCTTACCTTCGCTCCGGGCCGGCGCTATGCTGTGCGGTGACCCCCGGAGAGGCGCGATGAGCCAGAAGCAGGAACGGCAGCAGGTGATCCAGGAACTCGTCGCGACGCGCTCAGTCGGCAGCCAGGAAGAGCTGCGGCAGCTGCTCGAGGAGCGCGGGTGGGACGTCACGCAGTCGACGCTCTCGCGCGACATGCACGACCTTCGCGTGGCGCGCGTGCCGACCCCCGGCGGCATTCGGTACACCGCTGAAAGCAGCTCTGGGACGGTGGAGAACCGTGCGACGCTTGCCTCGCTGATGCCGCAGCTGTTTCAGCGGCTCGATGGCATGCGCGAGTTCATCGTCGTAAAAACCGTCGTCGCCGGCGCGCAGGCGATTTCCGAGGCGATCGATTCGGAGGGGAGCCCCGACGTGCTGGGCACGGTCGCGGGCGAGAATACGATCCTCATCATCTGCCGTTCAGACGCAGCCCGGGAACGCGTTGCCAAGCGGCTTCTGACGCTCGCGCGCAAATGAACCAGCCGACTGCCCTTGTCTGTGCATAATTATGTGACTAGAATGCACATGGTCTGAGTGATTATTCATCAGCAGTCTTCGAATCCAGGGAGTTTTCGTATGCGCACCATTGCTCTCGCCTACTCGGGCGGCCTCGACACCTCGATCATCGTGCCCTGGCTGCGGGAGCACTACGACGCACGCGTCATTTGCGTCGCCGCCGACATCGGACAGGGCGAGGACGAACTCAAGGGCGTGCGCGAGAAGGCGATCGCCTCGGGCGCCGAGGAGTGCTACGTCGAGGACCTGCGCCTCGAATATGTCCGTGACTTCATCTGGCCCACGCTCCGCGCCGGCGCGATCTACAACCGCAAGTACCTGCTCGGCACGTCGATGGCGCGCCCGCTGATCGCGAAGAAACAGGTCGAAGTCGCCCGCAAAGTTTCCGCTGACGCGCTCTCACACGGCTGCACCGGCAAGGGCAACGACCAGGTGCGGTTCGAACTCACGTACATGTCGTTCGCTCCGGATCTCCCCGTCATCGCGCCTTGGCGCATGTGGGACATCAAGAGCCGCGAGGATGCACTTGCCTACGCCGCCGCGCACAACGTTCCCGTGTCGGCGACGACCACGAAGATCTATTCGCGCGATCGCAACATCTGGCATATCTCGCACGAGGGCGGAGTGCTGGAGGACCCGAACAGCGTGCCGCCGAAGGACCTGTTCATGCTCACGACGGATCCGGCCGACGCGCCGGCGACGCCGGAGGATGTCACAATCGGTTTCGAACACGGCACACCGATCAGCGTGAACGGCGAGATGCTCGACGCCGTCGCGCTGCTGACGAAGCTCAACCAGATCGGCGGCAAGCACGGCATCGGCCGCGCTGACATCGTCGAGGACCGTTTGGTCGGCATGAAGTCACGCGGCGTATACGAAACGCCGGGCGGTACCCTGCTCTACACCGCGCACAGCGAGCTCGAGATGCTCGTGCTCGACCGCCGCACGCTCGCCGCGAAGGATCTCATCGCGCCGCGCTACGCCGACCTCGTATATGAAGGCCGCTGGTGGACCACCGAGCGCGAAGCGTACGATGCGTTCGTGAACGTCACGCAAGGGCGCGTCACCGGGACGATCACGCTCCGCCTTTGCCGCGGCACCGTCACGATTGCCGGCCGCGCGAGCAAGGAGGCGCTGTACGACGAGCGCTTCGTCACGTTCGGCGAGGACGACGTCTATGAGCAGAGCGACGCGGCCGGCTTCATCCGCCTCTTCGGCCTCGCGCAGCGCGTGCGGGCGCTCAAGGACCTCGAAGCCGCCGGCGATTCGAAGGCGGGGCTCGCAAGCGCCATCGCCGGAGCGAAGCCGGACGAGATCGTCGCGGGCGTCTGACCATAGAAGCGCTCACAGCTCATGGCTAAGAAAGTGGCCGGCGCATCACACAAACTCTGGGGCGGACGTTTTTCGAGCGGCCCCCACCCTGCCCTCGACGCCGTCAACAGATCCATCGGCGTGGACTTTCGCCTCTGGCCGCACGACGTCCAGCTTTCCAAGGCGTGGGCGGCGGCGCTCGGCCAAGCGCGCGTTCTCACCGCACGCGAGGCCGCACAGCTCATCAAGGGACTCGACGCCGTCGCCGCGCGGATCGTCGACGGCGCAAAGCCGATCGCGACGGACGAAGACGTCCACACGATGATCGACCGGCTGCTGCACGAGGAAGCCGGCGACGTCGCATCGCGGCTCCACACCGGCCGCAGCCGCAACGATCAGGTCGCGACGGCCACGCGCCTTTGGACGATGGAGGCGTGTGCGTCGATCGATGTCCTTATCCGGTCGCTGCAACGCGCGATGATCGGGAAAGCGACCAAGCTTCAGCGTACGGTCATGCCCGCGTACACGCACATGCAGCGTGCGCAGCCCGTGAGCGGCGCGCACTGGATGCTCTCGCACTTCTGGCCGCTGCAGCGCGACCGCGAGCGGCTCGCCGCCGCGCACGCACGGTGCGCGTCACTTCCGCTCGGATCAGGCGCGATCGCGGGATCGGCATTCCCGGTCGCACGAGGGCGCCTCGCGAAAGCGCTCGGCTTTTCGACGATCTCGCAGAACAGTATCGACGCAGTTGGCGACCGCGATTTTATCGCGGAGGCGTTGTTCGCCCTGTCGCTGCTCGGCGCGCACCTCTCGCGGCTTGCCGAAGACTTGATCCTGTTCGGGTCGAGCGAGTTCGCCTTCGTGCGCTACGGCGACGCGTTCTCGACAGGCTCGTCGATGATGCCGCAAAAGCGAAACCCCGACGCCCTGGAGCTCGCCCGTGGCTCGAGTGCGCGCATGCTCGGTGACCTTGTTGCGCTGTTGGCGACGATCAAAGGGCTGCCGAGCGGCTACAACAAGGATTTGCAGGAGGACAAGCGGACATTGTTCGACGCGATGGACGGGATGGCGCTGCTGCTTCCGGCGGTCACGGGGTCGCTGGACGCGCTGACATTCGACACCAAACGAATGAAGGCGGCGGTCTCGAGCACGATGATGGCGACGGACCTGGCCGACTACCTTGTCCGCAAGCGGGCGACGTTCCGCGAGGCACATAGTGCCGTGGGCCGGCTCGTTCGGGATGCCGAAGACCGGCGATGCGAGCTCGGCGCGCTTCCACTTGCCTCGTTTCGCGCCGCCCACGATCTATTCGAAGCTGACGTTTTGTCCGAACTGATACCATCGAATTCACTTGATAATCGCGAGATTGATGGTGGAACTGGCCCCGACGCTGTAAAACGCCAGATCACCGACGCGGCGAGATCAGTGCGGAAAACATTTGGTTACTGATATGCTGGAAAATATTATTGACATTGCGCTTATCAACGACATACAATAAATATCCTCTTTATTGAGGATATTTATGAAAACACTCTCGACGGCGTCGGCAGCGGCCGCTCTCGGCGTAGAAGAGAAGGTGCTCGACAACGTGCTCGCACGCGAAGGCCGATCGATCATATTGCCCGGCGCGCGGGGTCGCAGCCGACGAATTCCAGTCACCGTTCTCGAACACCTCGCTGTCGCGTTTGTTCTCAGCAGAGACGTCGGCGTCAGCATTTCAAGAGGGCTCGAGCTCGCCGAGAGACTTCTGGCGTCAGGCGCTTCCAACATTCAGGTTGGATCGCTTGCGGCGCTTTCGTTCGACGTCGTGCGACTGCGCCGCACCCTCGAGCTTGCGATCGACGAAGCATTGGAGAGTGTAGCAGAGCACGCACGAGGCCGTCCTCGCGCCTGATAACGAAGCGGGGCGCCTCGTCATCGAGGCGCCCCGCCCTGTGTCCTGGTTCAGCGATCCGGCTACAAACTCAGCCGCCCACCTTGGTCACGTTCTCCGCCGCTGGGCCCTTCTGGCCCTGCACGATGTCGAACTCCACCATGTCGCCTTCGGCGAGCGACTTGAAGCCGCTCCCCTGAATGGCGCTGTAGTGGACGAAGCAGTCCTTCTGCCCGTTGTCGGGCGTGATGAAGCCGAACCCCTTCGCGTCGTTGAACCACTTCACCTTCCCGGTCGTGCGCATTCCAAACTCCTTTGTGGTGATTGATGCAGGGAGCGGAGTCGCGCCGACCCTGACAATCTGTTCTGCTCGGGTCGGGTGAGGTCCCCCGCGCTGGACCGTTCAGGATACGCGCGGCAGGCGACCGAGCCGAATCCGAGAACGCGAAGAAAGTACAAACGCCTGGTAAAAATGGCAAGATAGGGGCGGCTAGATCTCGCCCCGAGGCGGGGGGCGGAGATGGAACTCTGAAATCCGGAGCTCCTTCTCCGCCCCACGCCTTGGAGCGAAATCCTAGCTCCCCGCGGCCTTAACTCCAGTTACGTAGTAGTTCGTTTCCCCAAAGCAGCTGGTCGGCACCCCCCGATGCTCCGAGTACTCCAGCGTGACCCGCCCCTTTGCCATGGCATCGCTGATCGCCTTGGCGACCGAGTCGCTCCGGACGGAGAAATCAAAGATCTGGGACAGCGTCCCGGGCATGTTCACGATCGCGAGCTCGCCTTCCCATGTCTTGCAGATCCATCCCTTCCGCGAAAACTTCTGTACGAATCCAACTCGTTGCCCGCTCGAATATGAATAGCTCAGCGCGGCGCCGGCCCAGATCGTGACCACGAGGCAGGGCACGACGAATAGCACGAGCAGCGTCAGCTTCCCCCAGTTTCGGCGTACAAAACCATGCGCGGGCGGAGCGGCCTGAGATCCTGACTCGGGGTTCGTCATCGGGAGATCCTGGGTGCGTGGGGGCGGGGCAGGGAAGCTCGCTATTATTATCTCACGGCGCGAGTAACCCGCGACTCTCGAGGGGAACCAAGTGGGATTCAGGCACCGACGCAACACCGTAACGTGCTTCGTGGGCGGCGTCCCCGTCGGGTCCGCCCATCCGATTGTCGTGCAGTCGATGACCAACACCGACACGGCCGACGCAAAGGCAACCGCGGAGCAGGTGGCGGCGCTCGCGCGCGCGGGCTCGACGCTCGTCCGCGTGACCGTGAACAACGATGCTGCTGCGGCCGCCATCCCCGAGCTCATGCAGCGCATCGCGGACCTCGGCGTGTCGGTCCCGATCATCGGCGATTTCCATTACAACGGCCATCTCCTGCTCGCGAAGTACCCGGCATGTGCGGCTGCGCTCGCCAAGTACCGCATCAACCCCGGCAACGTCGGCAGCCGGCACCGCGACGAGAACTTCCGCACGATCGTGCTGGCCGCGATCGAGCACGACAAGCCGGTGCGTATCGGCGTGAACTGGGGATCGCTCGATCAAGACCTGCTCACGCAGATGATGGACGCCAACGCAAAGGCCGCCGTGCCGCGCGACGCGAAAGACGTGTACATGGAGGCAATGATCGAGAGCGCGCTGCGTTCCGCCGCGCTCGCGGAGGAAACGGGACTCGCGCACGACCGGATCATCATTTCCGCGAAAATCTCACAGGTGCAGGACTTGCTCGAGTGTTACCGCCGGCTCGCCGCGCGCTGCGATTATCCGCTGCACCTCGGGCTCACCGAGGCGGGCCTCGGGATGAAGGGAATCGTCGCGACGACCGCGGCGCTTTCGCTCGTGCTCGAGGAGGGAATCGGCGACACGATCCGTGCATCGCTCACGCCGAGCCCCGGCGGCGACCGGACGGAAGAAGTGCTCGTTGCGCAGCAGGTGCTCCAGTCGCTGGGCCTGCGAAGCTTCACGCCGCAGGTCACCGCGTGTCCCGGCTGCGGCCGCACGACGAGCACGTTCTTCCAGAAGATGGCGGAGGACATCCAGGGCTATCTGCGCGACCAAATGCCGCTGTGGCGCGAGCATCACCCCGGCGTGGAAGAAATGAAAGTCGCCGTGATGGGATGCATCGTGAACGGTCCGGGCGAGTCGAAGCACGCGAACATCGGGATTTCTTTGCCTGGCACCGCGGAGGATCCCAAGGCGCCAGTGTACGTGGACGGCGCATTGCACGTGACCCTGAAGGGCGAAGAGATCGTGCCCGAGTTCCTCACGATCCTCAACGATTACGTCGAGCGCAGGTACCCCGCGCACCGTTGAAGTGTCGCCGCGCGGGCCCGCGCATTGCTGCGCGTCAAGCCGAATAGTGCTCGAGCGCCTCCGCCACCTGCTGCAGCTCGGCCATGATCTGCGCGTTGAACCCCACCGCCACGAGGCGATCGTACACGGCGCGGTACCAGCGGATCGTTCCTTCGCGGCCAATCGAGAACCGGCCCCACACGGTCTCCGGATCCAGCGTGCGGCGAAGATCGGCGAGGATCGAGCTGCCGTTGTGCACCTTGTCGGCCGCACATACCCAGCGCGCGCTGTCGCCGGCGGCCGCGAGTCGCTCGAGATAATCGGCTCTCTGCTCGTCGCGGTCGAACTCGTTCCCGTCCTCATCCACACGGCGGTATGTGACGGCAAGCGCCGTCGCGAGCACCGCGGCGCCGAATTTTTCGCCGATGCGCTCCTCGAGCATCTCCTGCGTCCAGCCGCCGCGCACGCAATCCTCGATCACGTCATGGAGGATTCCCGCAATGACCGTTTCGTCGTCGCGCCCGTAGCGCGTGAGGATGATCGCAACGTTCGCGGGATGCGTGAGGTAGGGCAGGGCGGTGCCTTTTCGCACCTGGCGGTCATGGTGCTTGGCTGCAAACGCGAACGCGTGGTTGATGCGATCGGAATAGCCCGTCACTGCTCCTCCGGAATCGGCCGGCCTGCCATGCCCCGACCGTCGTCATAAGCTGGCTGCTCTGCGCCGTTCATGGCAACCCATATTCGTTGAAAGCAAACGGGCGCCCGAACGTTCGGGCGCCCGCCGCTGCAATACGTGCGACGAACTACTGAACCGTGATGGTTCCCTTCATGTTCATCGCGAGGTGCGGCGTGCAGTTGAACAGGTACTTGCCGGGCTTGATGCCGGCGAACGAGATCGTATACGTATCGCCAACGTTGAGCAGGAGCGGGCTGGAAAGGTCCCCGATCTTGTTGGGGCCCATGTTTGCGTCGAGCTGCGCCTTGACGGCCGCATCCGCGAGAGCCGGCTGCGCCGCGTCGAACGCGACGTTGTGCGGCGGGGTCGAGACGACGGTGAACTTGATGCCGTCGCCTTCCTTGATGGTGAGATCGGACGGCTCGAACTTATAGGAGTTGCCGTCGCCGATCATCTTCACTTCCCAGGTCTTTCCCGTGATCGGAAGCGCCGTACCAGTCGCGGCCGGAGCGCCCGCCGCTGGGGCCGCCGCTGCCGGCGTCGATGACGCTGCCGGCGTCGTATCCTTCGAGGCGCCGCCGCCGCACGCGCCGAGGACCGCGCTCGCTGCGATGGCGCTCGTGACAAGTGCTACACCCTTGAACCGCATTGCTTGAGGCCTCCAGAACCGAACACTATGATTGGTTGACATGCTCAATGCGGTGTGAACCGCAGTATGTGAAATTATTCACAACCGCGCCGAATTGCAATCGACAAGGAGCGTGCGGCTCGACCGCTCGCCGCTTGTTGCTCACGGCTTGTTGCTCACGGCTTGAATCCACAAAGCTGTCGGCTCACGGCTTCATCGGGGGAGCTGCGAGCTGAAAGCCGCCAGAGTCTAAGAGCACGTCCTAAAACCCACCAGCTTGCTGAAAGGCGATGAGCCCACAGACCAGTTGGAGCATGGCGAGGTAGTTCTCGCCGCGGCGTTCCCACCGGACGAGGAGGCCGCGGAACCGATTGTGCCAGCTGTTCGTGCGCTCGACCACCCAGCGGCGCGGCTTGCCCTGCACGATGCCGAGCAGCGGGTGCTCGCCGCGGCGCCGGATGTGCGGGATGATCCCGCGCGTCCGCACGGCCGCTTCGCTGTCCGCATAGTCATAGCCTTTGTCGAGGCACAGATGCGTGGGCCGGCGCGGGCCGCGCGGCGCG
>JBOHTH010000046.1:0-2193 GCA_050733535.1 Gemmatimonadaceae bacterium
GGAGTCGCGCACCGCGCGTTCGTCTTCGGTCAGCGCGGCATCGATGTTGAACAGGTCGCCGTCGCGGGGCTTGAGCTGCGGCGAGGCGAGATGGGAGTCGGAGTGGGAGGAGGACATGCGGCTAAAGATAGTTCGTCAGGAGAGATGCTACTACGGCAACTGCAAAAATCGCCACGGATTTCACGGATCGCACGGATAAACAACAGCATTTGATCCGTGCAATCCGCGTGATCCGTGGAAGCAGTTTTCTCTTTCTCTACTACAGCTCCCAACACTAGTCGATAGCTCGCCGCGCACGGGCGACGATCCCGACTTCGGCCGCCTTGCGGCGAAAATCCGCGCCGTGGCCAAGTGGCAGTTTGGATTCGTCCTGCCACTGGTGGACCATCTCGTGCAACAGGGTCTCCAGCGCCTGCTCGAAGCCGTGGCGTTTCACGTGACAGTACGAAATGGCTATCTCCGGGGGCGCGCCGCGCTGCGCGGGCGCATAGTGACCGAGACGCGAACGCATTCCGCGGGACACGCGGACTGTGATCGTGGAGAGCGCGCCGCCGAAGCGCTCGGTGTTCAGGCGCGCGTGCCAATGTTGCAGCTCCAGCGCGATCGGTTCGTCGTCCGGGTGCGTGCGCATGACGCGCCGCGCTCGCGGCGCTCGCTTGACCGGTGGTGCTTTGCGGCGTTCTGCCGTGCGAGCTTCGATCGCGGCGCGCACCGTCCGCCGGATCGTGCGCATCATCTCATCGATTTAGCTCACCCGCTGATGACGACCGATGCGTATTCGGGATGGCGCTTGGCGTAAGCGCGCACGAACGGACAACTCGCGATCACCTTGCGGCCCGAGGCCTTCTCACGGTCGAGCGCGAACTTGGCGAGCGCGCTCGCGTAGCCATGGTCGCGCAATTCGGGTGGCGTCTCCGAGTGCAGGTACTCGATCGCGTCACCTTTCATGCGGTAGGTGAGAAATGCGATGTGGCCGCCGTCGTTGATCTCCAGACGGTGGGCTGCAGTGTTGTCAGAGATATCGGGCATTCGTTTAGCGCGGGCCTTAGAACATTCGCCACTGGCAGACGAACTGCTTGACCTTCACTCCGCCCTTCTCGGCGGGGACGAATCGCAGCTTGGGGACCCAATCGCGTACCGACTGGGAGAACAGCGGGTGTGTCGATTTCACAATGTGCAGTGAGTTCGACTCAACAAGCCCTGTGGTGTCGACGATGAAGGTCATCATGACCTGCCCTCCAATGTGCGATGCCTTCAGCGAGTCCGGATAGGCGGGCCACGCGTCGGTCCCAGTGAGTTTCGCCGGCTTGTCGACCTCGCGCACGGAATAGCCGGCGTTCGCATTTCCCGGTGAGCCAACAAGTTCGCAAAGTGAATTGGAGACCGGAACGGCCTGCTCGTTGTGCCGCACGAGCGGCAGGTGCTGCAGCTTGCACGGTGAATCACACACCGCTCCGCGCGGTCCGACGAGCGGCAAGTGCGTCACCTTGCACGGCGAATCGCAGCCGGTGGTTCCCTGAGCCGCAATCGGCGCAGCGGCCGTCGACAGCGCGCACACTGCCAGCGCCGCACAACTCCAAAGCAACCGCAACAGCTGTCTCATGCGCCCTTCCTCACCGAGTGTGCCGCGTCCACATCACCCTCGTGAACTCCTTCTGCTCGTTGCTCCACTGCAGAACGTTCACCTGGATCGTCGTCTCGTCCACCTCGATCGCATTGATCTCACCCGGTCCGCCCCCACGCACTCGCGTGGTCAGCGTGCTCGCGCACGCCACGACCATCCGACGACCGCCCCCGGCATCGACTTCCTCTACGCGGGTCTGATGGTCGTGTCCACAGAGCACCAGGTCGGCCCCCGTTTGCAGGGCACTCGTTATACCACGCGCACGGTTGGAAAGTCCCCACCGGAACGACCGTGGCCCCAGCAGGAGGTTGTGGTGAAAAACGAGCACTTTCAGGTCACCCGCCGGCGCGCTCGCGAACGCCTGCTTCGCCCTCGCCCACTGCTCCTCCAGCAGCGCGCCGACCACGGACAGATCCCGCAGTCGCTTGGTGAGCGTATAGGCCCGGATCCCGTGCGCCGAGTTGAGGCCGACGATCGTCGCGCCCGGTATCTGGATCACGGGCTCCAGGTCGTCGCGCACATACTGTCGATATCTCGTGTGCATCGCGTTCACGGAGCCCATTCCGAGC
>JBOHTH010000047.1:0-2647 GCA_050733535.1 Gemmatimonadaceae bacterium
CGTTTGTCATCCGTATGAAGATTAGGTCTTGATTAACTACTATCGCCATAGTTGACAGCCGCGCCCGGTACCCGTATCACTACTATCAGCGTAGTAGTACGTCACTCGGGAGGGCTCGATGGCTGAAGACAAATCGCTTGGTGAACGCGAGCTGGACGTCATGGCGATCCTGTGGGCGCATGGATCCGGGACCGTCGGCGAGGTCAAACGCCGGCTGAGCGCCACGCTGGCGTATACCACGGTCCTGACGATCCTTCGCAACCTCGAGGTGAAGCGATACGTGCGCCACGAGGAGGAAGGCCGCGCCCACCGGTACTACCCGCGCGTGGCGCAGGGCGCCGCACAGCGCAGCGCGCTCACGCGCCTGATCGACACGCTGTTCCACGGCTCACCCGGCGCGCTCATCGCGCGGCTCGTGGATGACAGGGAGCTTTCCTCTGCGGACCTGCAGAAGCTCGCCGAGCAGCTCGACAAGCGCGGCCGCGGCCGCAAGGGGGCGCGATGATCCTCTCATGGATGCTGGCCTCCGTGCTGCTCGCGCTGCTCGTGGGTGCGGCTGCGCGCGCAGCGGAGTCTGCGGCCCGTTTAATGGCGTGGCAGGGCAGGGCACCGTGGGTGGCGGCGATCGCGGTGAGTGTTGCGTGGCCGGTCGTTGTCCCGCTGCTGGCTGCGCGGCGCGTGGTGCATCTCGCGCCGATTATTGTGGGCGACGGCGTCGTACACCGTGTGACCGCGCAGCTGCCGTCGCTGCCTGCGGGCGTGTCCGCGCGACTCGATACGGTGCTGCTCGCATGCTGGCTTGCTATGTCACTTATGCTGCTCGTGCGGCTGGTACGCACGCAGCGCGCACTTGCACGAATCACCGGCTCGGCGCAGGCGCGCAGCATTGACGGTCACGCGGTACTCGTCACCGACGCTGTCGGGCCGGCGGTTGTCGGCGTGACGGCTCCGCAGATCGCCGTGCCGGCGTGGCTCACCGAACTCGACGCGCCGATGCGTCGCCTCGTCCTCCGTCACGAGCTCGAGCACTGCCGCACGCGCGATACCGTGCTGCTCTGGCTGGGTGAAATCGCCGTCGCCGCCATGCCGTGGAACGTCGCAGTCCTTTGGCAGGCGCGGCGCCTGCGTCTCGCGCTCGAGCTCGACTGCGACGCGCGCACGCTCGTGGAGCCGGACGCAGCGACGACGTACGGAAAGCTTCTGCTGCTCATCGCACAGCGACAGCAAATGTCCCGGCTGGCACCGATGCTTGCCGAATCCAACTCACACCTTCAAGAGAGGATCAACGCCATGACGAACAACAAGGGATCGAAGCGCGCGCTGCGCGCCGCAGTGCTTGGTGCGGTCGCCGTGGCCGTGACCATTGTCGCGTGCAGCGAGGGGGCGGGGAGCGACCTCGCCGGACCGAGGCCAACGGGTGGCAAACTGTTTTCGGAGCGGGCGGGCATTGCGCCGAAACTGCAGAGCCAGGGTCAGGTGTACTATGAGTATCAGGTCGAACAGCCGGTGATGGCCGCGCCCGGTGGCGCCTCGCCGACATACCCGGACATCCTGAAGACCGCGGGCGTCGGGGGCGAGGTGTACGCCTCGTTCACCGTCGATACCACAGGCCTGGTCGACGTGAGCTCGCTCAAAATCATCAAAAGCACGCACAAGCTGTTCGCGGAAGCCGTCGCGGCGGCGCTGCCGAACATGCGCTTCACCCCAGCGCTGGTTGGCGGCCGCAAGGTCAGGCAGCTCGTGCAACAGCCGTTCGTGTTTCGGATCGCGGCCGGCACGAGCGCGCAGAGCATACACTAGAGGGCATCTCATAAACCCTGTCGAAGGCGGGGAGAGGGAGCGGATGCGAGACGCGGGGTTGGAAGCGGGAGGCGGGACTTCCTGCTGATGCGAGACGCGGGGTGGGGATGCGAGAGGCGCGATGCCACTCAATGCGAGACGCGGGGCTGGGGACCGTGGGTGCGGTGAGCGGCACGTGCATACGGGGACCGCATCCCGCTCCCGCATCGAGTGGCGTCCCGTCTCTCGCATCCCAACCCCGCTTCTCGCATCAGCAGGGAAGTCCCGCCTCCCGCTTCCAACCCCGCCTCCTCGATCGGGTTTGTGAGATAGCTTCCAGTCATGCGACCCCACGAAGTCACCGAATCGCATGTCGCCCCGCGCCTCGCCGCGGGCGTTCGCGCGCTCGTGCCCAAGGGCCAAGTCGGTGCACAGTTCGGCAAGTATCTCGATCAGGTCTACGCGCTCGGCAAGACCGGCGCCGTTTCGCTCGACGGCCAGAACATTTTCATCTATCATGGCGGAACGGAGGGCGTTCTCTCCTGTGATTTCTGCGTCGGCGCGAAAGCACCGTTCACCGCAGTCGGTGATGTGAGACCGATTGAGACGCCGGCAGGCGTCGCGGCAACCGTCACGCACTGGGGCGACTATGGCGGGCTGCGCGCGGCGAACGATGCGATTCAGGAATGGTCGCGTGCGAACGGAAAGAAACTCGCTGGACCGTCATGGGAGGTGTACGGCCATTGGGATCCCGATCCGGCCAAGTGCCGGACCGACATCTATTACCTGCTCGACCAGAAGGAGTAGTCATGGAGCGCCGGAAATTCGTTGGATCAATGATCGCGGCCTCGGCGGCGGCTGCGCTGCC
>JBOHTH010000048.1:0-2026 GCA_050733535.1 Gemmatimonadaceae bacterium
GTCTGCGTTGGATCACCCACCACGGCGCTCGCATTTCGCGAGACGTGGCGCGCCCGCGGTGAACGGCTCGCCACGGAACTCGCGCTTCCGTTCCGCGTCGCGCCCGCGAGCGATCCGTTCTTCGGACGGGTCGGGAAGATGATGGCGGTGAGCCAGGTGCAGCAGGCGCTCAAGTTCGAACTGCTGATCCCCGTGCACTCGGAGGAGAACCCGACCGCGTGCATGAGCTTCAACTATCATCAGGACCATTTCGGAACGAACTGGGGCATGAACACCGACGGCGGCGAAGTCGCGCATACGGCGTGCGCGGCGTTCGGCATCGAACGTCTCGGGATCGCATTGTTCGCGACACACGGCCTCGACCTGCAGGCATGGCCGGCAGGCGTTCGCGCAGCGCTGTCGCTCTGATCGGTGGAGAAACGGCAATTGCGCCACGAGACGATGGTGCTGCACAGCGGCTACGACGTCGATCCGACGACGAAGTCCGCAGCGGTGCCCATCTACCAGACCGTCGCCTACGAGTTCGACAGCGCGGAGCACGCGGCCGCACTGTTCAATCTTGAAGTCGAGGGCAATCGCTATTCGCGCATCAGCAACCCGACCAACGACGTGCTCGAGCGCCGTGTCGCCGCGCTCGAAGGCGGGCTGGGCGCGCTGAGCGTGAGCTCGGGGCAGGCGGCACTGCACTTTGCCACGCTCAACGTCACAGCGCCGGGCACGAACCTCGTCTCGGTGCCGCAGCTCTACGGCACCACGCACACACTCTTCGCGCACCTGCTGCCCTCGCTCGGCGTCACCGTCAAGTTCGCCGAGAGCGACAGCCCCGCGGACATCGCGAAGCAAATAGACGACCGCACGCGGGCTGTCTTCTGCGAGAGCGTCGGGAACCCGGCCGGGAACGTCTGCGACGTGGAGGCGCTCGCCAGGGTCGCACACGAGCGCGGCGTGCCGCTGATTGTCGACAACACCGTGGCGTCGCCAATTCTCCTGCGCCCGATCGAGTTCGGCGCCGACATCGTCGTGCACTCGCTCACGAAGTACCTCGGAGGGCACGGCACCACGATGGGCGGAATTATCATCGACAGCGGGAAGTTTCCGTGGCTCGAGCACGCCAAGCGGTACCCGATGTTCACCGAGCCCGACGCGTCGTATCACGACCTCGTCTACACGACCCATTTTGGTGCGGCGGCCTACATAGGGCGGTGCAGGAGCGTCTACCAGCGGACCATGGGTTCAGTGCTCTCGCCGCTCAGCGCGTTCCTGCTGCTGCAGGGCATCGAGACCGTTGCGGTGCGCATGGACCGGCACACGGAGAACGCGAGGAAGGTGGCAGAGTTCTTGCGCGATGACCCGCGGGTGGAGTGGGTCAACTACGCAGGTTTTCCGGAGAGTCCGTATTACAAACTCGTTGGCAAGTACCTCGGCGGCCGAGCGTGCGCGCTCATGACGTTCGGAATCCGCGGCGGATATCCGGCGGCGACCAAGTTCTACGACGCGCTGAATTTGTTCAGGCGGCTCGTGAACCTCGGCGATGCGAAGTCGCTCGCGTGCCATCCCGCGTCCACGACGCACCGGCAAATGCCGCCTGACGTGCAGGAAAAGGCCGGCGTGAAGCCCGAGATGATCCGGCTGAGCATCGGCATCGAGCACATCGACGACATCATCGCCGACCTCGACCAGGCGATGGACACCGCGTCGGCGGGCGGCACGCGATGATCGTCGTCGGCGTCGTCAACAACATGCAGGACTCGGCGCTCCGCACCACGGAGCGTCAGTTTCGCGAGTTGCTCGCAGCGTCAGCGGGCGACCGGGCGATCCGCGTGAAGTTCTTTTCGATTCCGGAACTTCCCCGCGAGAAAAAGGGGCGCGCGTATGTCGACACGCACTACGAGGACATTGCGAACATCGCCAATGCCGGTCTCGACGGCCTGATCGTCACCGGGACGGATCCGCAGGGGAATGTTCTCGTAGAGGAGCCGTACTACAAGCAGCTCACGCAGCTCGTGGATTGGGCCGAAGATCACAC
>JBOHTH010000049.1:0-2676 GCA_050733535.1 Gemmatimonadaceae bacterium
GAGCGCGGACATGGAATCCTGAATTCAGAACTCCTCCTCCGCGCTCCGCGCCGGGTCTCATCGCTCATCGCTCCTACCGCTTTCCGACGCGTCCGGGCGGGGCTGAGGGAAGTGCACCGAAATCGTCGTGCCCACGCCCACCGTGCTCTCGGCGCGCACCGAACCGCGATGCGCCTCGACGAGGTGCTTCACGATCGAGAGCCCCAGCCCCGTGCCGCCCTCGTCGCGCGAGCGCCCCGGATCGACCCGGTAAAACCGCTCGAAGATGCGCGGCAGGTGGTCGGGTGCGATGCCGCTTCCCGTGTCGCGGACGCCGATGGTGACCCCGCCGTCCTCGCGCTTGAGCGAGAAGATCGCGACGTGGCCGGTGGTCGTGTGTCGCACGGCGTTGTCCGCGAGGTTGCCGAGCACCTGGCGGATCGCGGTCGGGTCGGCCCAGATCTCCCGCGCGTGCGGGTGCACGCTCGCCTCGAGCCTGATGCCCTTCGCGCCAGCCGCGTCGCGCGCGGCAGCAATCACGTCGGCGGCGACCGCCGCGAGATCGACGCGCGTGGGATTCGGAGTCCAGCTCCCGGATTCGATGCGCGAGAGATCCAGCAGGTCGTCGACGATGCGCTGCATGCGGCGCGTGTTCCCGAGAATCCGCTCGGCGAACTGCCGGCGGCGATCCTCAGGGGGATCGTCCTGCACGAGCGTTTCGGCGAACCCGCCGATGATCGTCAGCGGCGTGCGCAGCTCATGCGAGACGTTCGCGACGAAGTCCCGGCGCACGGATTCGAGGCGGCGGAGGCGGGTCAGGTCCAGCAGCGCGAGGATCACGCCGCCCGATTCGAGCGGTCGCGCGGTGATGTTCACCGTGCGCCCGAGCAGCGTCGCCTCGCTGCCGTCGGTGGTCTCACCGTCGAATGCGGCCTGGAGGGCTTCACGGAGCGCGCGCTCGCGCGGGATGAGGTCGGCGGAGAAGGGGATCGGCTCGCGTACGCCGAGCAGTCGCCGCCCCGTTTCGTTGATCCGGATCACATGGCGCGTTGCGTCAACGCCGACGACACCCTCATTGAGGGATTCCGTGAGCTGGACCAGCAGCGCCTCGTCGGCTCGGCGCGCCGCGTCGCGCGCTTCCAGCTGCACCGAGAGCTCGCGCAGCGACAGTGCCAAGTCGCCGAGTTCACCGGGTGCGTCGAGCGAAGCGCGCCGCGCGAGGTTGCCGTCGGCGATGGCGCGCGCAACGTCGCGCAGTTCGATCAGCGGACGCGTGATCGAACGGGAAAGACTCCACGCGACGAGCAGCGCCACGACGAGGGCCACGCCGCCCGCCACCGTCACGGCGCGCTGCGCGTCCGCGATCGTCGTCTCCAGCGAGACCAGCGGCATCGACACGCGCGCGACGCCGAGCGGCGTCCGGACGGCGACGTACAGCTGGTCGTTGCCGTCCGACTTGCTCGGGCGCGTCGAAGTTCCCACTCCGTCGCGGAGCGCGGCGATCACTTCCGGGCGCTGCGAGTGATTCTCCAGCTGCCGCAGGCCGTCGTGGTCGAAATCCGCATCGCCGACCACGACACCATTCGGGCCGATCAGCGTGACCCGGTGGCCGAGCGCGCGGCCGTCCGTATGCGCGAGGGCGTACGAATCCGATCCGCTCGTCCAGTGTGCGGACACCACGTGCGCCTCGCGCGAGAGTCCCGCCACGGCCTCGTCGTGCAGTCGCGCGCCGAGCTGGCGGTCGACGATGTACACCATGACGAGCACGTGCACGCCGACGACCGCGAACGCGCCGAGCAGCACTCGGTTCGTCAGCCTCACGGATCGCGCGCCGTCGGTGCCTTCATTCGGTATCCGAATCCGCGCACTGTCTCGATCAGCGCGCCGGCAGGATGCAGTTTGGTGCGGAGACGCTGCACGTGCATGTCCACGGTGCGCGTCTGGATGTCGGGAGCTGCCTCCCAGACCGTTTCGAGCAGGTGCGTGCGCCCGAGCGTCCGGCCGCGGCGCTCGGCGAGCGCGCGCAGGAGGCGAAACTCGGTGGCCGTGAGCTCGATCTCGTTGTCGTTCACCCAGACGCGGTGTGCGGACCTGTCGATGCGGATCGGTCCGGTGACCAGCACGTCGCCTGCGTCCGGCGCGGCGTTTACGCGGCGCAGGATCGCCGCGACGCGCAGCACGAGTTCCTGCGGGCTGAACGGTTTCGTGATGTAGTCGTCGGCGCCGAGCGAAAGCCCGCGGATCCGGTCGACCTCCTCTTTTCGCGCGGTGAGCATCATCACCGCGATGCGGCGCGTGCCGTCGTCGTGCTGCAGCTCTTCGAGCACATCGAACCCGGACATCCCGGGAAGCATGAGGTCGAGCACGATGAGCGCCGGATGCTCGCGGCGCGCGATCGTGAGCGCGTCGGGACCCGCCGCGGCGGACGACACGCGGTAGCCGGCCTTGGCGAGGTGGTAGACGACGAGGGCGACGATGTCCGGCTCGTCGTCCACGACGAGGATTCGCTCCCCCGGCGCCGCGGCCGTGCCCGCCGCTGCGGCACTCATGTGCTCACCGCCGCAATGCGGCGCGCGACCGCGCCGACGAGCAGGTCGATCGCAACGGTGTTGTGCCCGCCGCGCGGTACGATGAGATCTGCGTAGCGCTTGCTGGGTTCGACGAACTGCAGGTGCATCGGTTGCACGGTGGTGAGAT
>JBOHTH010000050.1:0-6469 GCA_050733535.1 Gemmatimonadaceae bacterium
TTCAGCGACGAATCCTTCACGTCCTTCGCTTTCTCGCCGAAGATCGCCGTCAGCAGCTTCTCTTCCGGCGAAAGCTCCGTCTCGCCCTTCGGCGTGATCTTGCCGACGAGAATATCACCAGGGCGCACATGCGCACCGATGCGCACGATGCCGCGCTCGTCGAGGTCCACCAGCGACTCCTCGGCGACGTTCGGAATTTCACGCGTGATCTCTTCCTGCCCCCGCTTGGTGTCGCGGACGTGCAGTTCGAGCTCCTGAATGTGAATGGACGAATACACATCGTCCTTCACGAGGCGCTCGCTCAGCACGATCGCGTCTTCGAAGTTGTGCCCGTACCACGGCATGAACGCCACGAGCACGTTCGAGCCGAGCGCGAGCTGGCCGAACTCGGTGCCCGCGCCGTCAGCGAGCACGTCGCCGGCCTTCACCTTCTGGCCGAGCTTCACGATCGGACGCTGGTTGATCGCCGTGTCCTGGTTGGTGCGCCAGTATTTCTTGATCCGGTAGCGGTCCTGCTGCGTGAGGCGCTCGAGCGGCGCGTCGCCACCCTTCTTCCCCTTCTCCGCCGGGCCGGCATCCACGAGGATCTCGTCCGCCGTGACCCGCGTGACCGTTCCGGACCGCAGTGCGATGACCACCGCGCCCGAGTCGCGCGCGACGACTTCCTCGAGCCCGGTGCCCACGAGCGGCGTCTGCGGGTTGAGGAGCGGCACGCTCTGGCGCTGCATGTTCGAACCCATCAGGGCGCGGTTCGCGTCGTCGTGCTCGAGGAACGGAATGAGCGCGGCGGCGATGGACACGACCTGTTCCGGCGCGACATCCATGAAATCGATGCGCGACGGCGAGACGAGCGGAACGTCCGACTGCTGGCGGCAGAGCACGAACTCGTCGACGAACGTGCCGTCGTCGTTGAGCTTCGCGTTCGCCTGTGCGATGATCGCCTCTTCTTCCTTATTGGCGTCGAGCCACTCGAGTTCGTTCGTGACCTTGCCGTTCCGCACGACACGGTACGGGGTCTCGATGAAGCCGAGGTCGTTCACGCGCGCGTAGCACGCGAGCGACGTGATGAGTCCAATGTTCGGACCTTCCGGCGTCTCGATGGCGCACATGCGGCCGTACTGCGAGTAGTGCACGTCGCGGACTTCGAATCCGGCGCGCTCGCGCGTGAGGCCGCCCGGTCCGAGCGCCGAGAGCCTGCGCTTGTGCGTCAGCTCGGCGAGTGGATTGGTCTGGTCCATGAACTGCGACAGCTGCGACGATCCGAAGAACGCCTGGATCACGGCGCTCACCGTGCGCGCGTTCACGAGATCGTCCAGCGCGATTTTCTCGGTGTCCTGGTTGATCGACATGCGCTCCTTGACCAAGCGCGCCATGCGCGAGAGGCCAACGGAGAACTGGTTCGCAATCAGCTCACCGACCGAACGGATGCGGCGGTTGCCCAGGTGGTCGATGTCGTCCACATGCCCGCGGCCTTCGTGCAGTTCCACGAGGTAGCGGACGATCGCGACGAAGTCTTCCTTGGTCAGGACCGTCTGGCTCGCCGGCGTCGGCAGGCCGAGGCGCTGGTTGATCTTGTAGCGGCCGACGCGGCCGAGGTCGTAACGCTTCGGCGAGAAGAACAGCCGGTCGATCGCCTGCTTGGCCGTCTCCTTGTTTGGCGCGTCACCCGGGCGCAGCAGCGCATAGATCTGCTTGAGCGCTTCGTCCTCGCTCTTGGTCGGGTCCTTGGCGAGCGTGTTCTTGATGAGCGTGCTCTCGGCGCGGCCGCTCGGCACGAAGCAATAGACCTTGTGCAGGCCGTTCTTGCGGAGGCGCTTGATGAGCATCTCCTTGAGCTGCTGGCCGACCTCGCCAATCACCTCACCCGTCTCCGGATCGACGGCGTCGACGGCCAGCACACGTGCGTGGGCGCGCTCGCCGCGTTCGATCGCGTCGAGCTCGTCGCGGAGGTCCACGGCGCCGTAGCTCGCGAACACCTTCACCACGTCCACCTTTTGGCGGCGGAGGCGGTTGAACACTTCCTCGGTGAGCTCGTCGCCTTCCTTGACGAGCATCATGGCCTCGCTGCGCTCGCGCTCGGCGCGGGCCTTCTTGGTCTTCGCCTTCGGCGCGTCCTCTGCGGTGGCTTCGCCCGGCAGCTCGATGTTCTCGGCAATGATCGCGCCGAGCACCTCGCGGTTCTCTGCGCGGCCCTCACGCTTCTTGGTGAGGTCGAGCTCGCGGACCGCGAAGAAGAGCCGGAGGATGTCCGAGTTGTTCCCGAAGCCGAACGCGCGGAGGAGCGCGGTGGCCGGGAACTTCTTCTTTTTGTCGATGTGGACGTAGATCACGTCGTGGATGTCGACGGTGAACTCGACCCACGAGCCGCGGAACGGGATGATGCGTGACGAGATGAGGCGCTGTCCGTTCGGGTGCGTCGACTCCTCGAACACGACGCCCGGCGAGCGGTGCAGCTGGCTCACGATCACGCGCTCGGCGCCGTTGATGACGAAGGTGCCGAGCGGGGTGAGGAGTGGCAATTCTCCGAGGTAGACCTCTTTTTCGATCTGGTTCTTGATCCGCTTTTTGCCGTCGGCGATGTTCTCCTCGAACACCGTGAGGGTCAGCGTCGCCTTGAGCGGCGCCGAGTACGTCATGTCGCGCTCGATGCACTCCTCGACGGAGTACTTCGGCTCGCCAAGCGTATAGCGGATGAAGTCCAGCGAGAAGTTCTCGTGGACATCGGTGATGGGGAACAGGTCCTTGAAGACCCGCTCAAGTCCGACGTCTTCGCGGTCGTGCGCGGCGGCGTCCAGCTGCAGCAGCGACTCGAAGGCACGAACCTGGATGTCGAGAAGATGGGGCATGGCCATCCCCTTCTCGAGCTTCGCGAAAGAAATTTGCTTGATCATATCAACCTTGGCTCACCCGATGACAGGCGAAAGCCGCCCCGTTCCGCTTCGCGAATTTTTTCGCGCGGCGGACAGAGGCGGAAGGAACTTCAGATGTGAAGCGGTGCGGATTTCTTCATTTCGAGACCGAGTAAGAGGTGGGATCCCCGCCGCCGCGCGTGAGGAGAAACCCTCAGCGCGGCAGCGGCGAAAACCAGCTCTTACTTGATCTCGGCTTCTGCGCCCTGCTCCTCGAGCTTGGCCTTGATCTGCGCGGCCTCGTCCTTGGTGGCGCCGGCCTTCACGACCTGCGGTGCACCGTCGACCAGGTCCTTGGCTTCCTTCAGGCCAAGACCCGTGATCTCGCGGACGACCTTGATGACCTGGATCTTCTTGCCGCCGGCCGCCTTGAGCACAACCGAGAACTCGGTCTGCTCTTCGGCAGCCGCCGCGCCGCCGCCGGCCGCGCCGCCGGCCGGAGCCGCTGCGACCGCCGCGATGGTGACGTTGAACTTCGTCTTGAACGTGTCGATCAGGTCGACGAGTTCGAGGACCGACATGTTGCCGATCGCGTCGAGGATCTCGTCCTTGCTCAGCGTTGCGTTAGCCATTTGAAAGGATTCTCCGTGTAATCCCCCAGGTGTCCCTGGGGCGTTGTGTGTCAGGCAGACGCCTGGGGAATTTCTGTCGTCGCAGTGTCCGGCTTCGGTGCTTCCGCGCTTCCGGCTTCGTTGCTTCCGGCTTCCATCTGGACCTTCCGTGCTTCGAGCAGACCTGCAAAGCCCGAGAGCAGGCTGTTCAGATATCCGAGGAACTGGCCGAGTGCTTCGTCGCGAGTCGGCATCAGTGCCAGCTTCTTGACCACTGCGGCATCGATCTGCGCGCCTTCGTACAATCCGCCCTTCACGGACGGCCGGTCTTCGTTCTTCTTGGCGAAGTCGGTCAGGAGCTTCGCGGCCGTGATCGCGTCCTTCGCGATGACGACGCCCGTCGGTCCCTTGAGCTTTGGCGCAGCGAGACCGCTCTCGTTCACGGCGCGCAGGGCCAGCGAGTTCTTGATGACCACGTACTCCACGCCCGCCTTGCGAAAGGAGCGGCGCAGGGCGGTCATGTTCTTCACGTTCAGGCCGGTGAAGTCGGTGTAGTAGAGCGCATCGGCGCCCTCCATTTTCTTCTTGAGCCCGCGAACGAGCTCTTCTTTATCGGTTCGTTTCATCGCTCTTACCGGTAGGGTGTGGTGTCGACCCGTACCCCGGGGCCCATCGTGCTGGAGACGGCGACCGTCTTCACATACACGCCCTTCGACGCGCTCGGCTTGGAGCGGACGATGGTGTCCATCAGGGCCTGGAAGTTCGTTTCGAGCGATTCGAGCGGGAACGAAATCTTGCCGATCGCGGCGTGGATGTTGCCACCTTTGTCGACGCGGAACTCGATCTTTCCCGCCTTGGTTTCTTTCACGGCGCGCGTGACGTCGAACGTGACGGTGCCGGCCTTCGGATTCGGCATCAGCCCGCGGGGGCCGAGCACGCGTCCAAGGGCACCGATCTGTCCCATCTGGTCAGGTGTCGCGATCATGATGTCGAAATCGAGCCAGCCTTCCTTGATCTTGGCGACGTATTCCGTGCCGACGAAATCGGCGCCGGCGGCCTCGGCTTCTTTCGCCTTGTCACCGACGGCGATGACGAGCACGCGGACAGACTTGCCGGTGCCGGCGGGAAGCACGACGGTGCCGCGGACGATCTGGTCCGCGTGGCGAGGATCGACACCGAGGCGGACGGCGACGTCGACGGTCTCGTCGAATTTCGCGAACGCCTTGGTCTTGATAATCTCGAGCGCCTGCTTGGGCTGGTACATGGACGCGATGTCACGCGCCTCCGCAGCCTTGCGAAAATTCTTGCCGTGGGCGCGCATCAGTCGGCGACCTCCACACCCATCGACCGCGCGGCGCCGGCGACCATCGCCATAGCCGACTCGATCGAGTCACAGTTGAGGTCGGGCATCTTCACCTCGGCGATCTTGCGGATCTGCGCCTTGGTGATCTTGCCGACCTTGTTGCGGTTGGGCTGACCCGACCCTTTTTCGATCCCCACTTCTTTCTTGATGAGCACCGCAGCAGGCGGCGTCTTCAGGATGAAGGTGAAGGACTTGTCGCCGTAGATCGTGATTTCGACCGGGAGAATCGTGTCCTGGCCCTGCGTCCGAGCGTTGAACTCTTTGCAGAACGCCATGATGTTGATTCCCTGCGGGCCGAGAGCAGTACCGACCGGCGGGGCCGGATTCGCCTTTCCTGCAGGAATCTGCAGTTTGACGAAACCGATGACTTTCTTTGCCATGCGACCTCTAGTGCGTTAGCAACCAAGCCAATCCTGCAATACGGACTGCGGACTGTTGGTTGGGGCTCCCACGGTGAGTTTTACGTCGTAGTGGTATCCGACGGGGCGCTCCTCGCTCAGGAAATGAGCTGCCCCGCGCAAGGGCCTCCGCAACAACAAACTGCCACAGCGAGTCGAAACGTGAACTGCTAACTGTCGCTTGGTTCTTGGTATACGAATTCGTTAACCAACAACCAACACACAAGAAACGTGCTAACTCGCCGTTAGTGAGCTTTCAGTTGCAGGTAATCCAGCTCAACCGAAGTGGGCCTGCCGAACAACGAAACGCTCACGCGAACCTTTCCCTTATCCGCCATCACGTCCTCGACCGTTCCGTTGAAATCCGTGAACGGCCCTTCGGTGATCGCGACTGCCTGACCAACCAGGAACGGAATCTCTTCTTTGGGTGCTTCTTCGACCGTCTCGTCGGCGATGCCGAGGAGCCGGTTGACTTCGTCGGCGCGGAGCGCCTGCGGATCGCGATCCTTGCCGACGAACTTGATCACGCCCTGGATCCCGTTGATCACGTGCAGCGTTTCCTGGTCGACGACCATTTCGACGAGCACGTAGCCGGGGTACACCTTCCGCTCCACCGTGACCTTCTTGCCGTTCTTGATCTCGACCGCCTGCTCCGTCGGCACAAGTGCCTGGCGGATCATGCGCTCGCTGGCCGGAACCGTATCTGCGTCGATCTTCCGCTGGATCAGGTTCCGCACCTTGTTCTCGTGGCCAGAGGTCGTCTGGACCGCGTAAAAGCGATGCGTCACTTCACCCTCCGAACAGCGACGGAATCCAGCGGACGAGCACCTGCTGCATGACCACGTCCATGATCGCGATGAGGCCGCCAATGAACAGCGAGAGGAGGATCACGCCGATCGACAGCTGCCGGACCTGCGGCATGTCGGGCCAGGTGACCTTTCGCATTTCGCCCATCACGTCGTGGTAGAAGGTGACCGAGCGCCGAACGAGGGTCTCCTTCTGGGCCGGGACCGGAACGGCCACTTACTTCGTCTCCTTGTGCAGCTGGTGCTTGTCGCAACGCGGGCAGTACTTCTTCCACTCGACGCGCTCGGGGTGAACGCGCTTGTTCTTGGTGGTGAAGTAGTTCCGGTTTTTGCACTCACTGCAGGCCAGGATGATCTTTTCGCGGGGCATATTTCCTCAGAGTCATTCGTATTTGCACAAGCACGCAATCGGGATTGAACCGATGACCTCCCCCTTACCAAG
>JBOHTH010000051.1:0-29941 GCA_050733535.1 Gemmatimonadaceae bacterium
CGTCCCCGTGTGGGAACGCGCCCTTCGCAATTCGGAACGACCTCTCGCCTCTGGTCTCGCCCCTCAACTCCCCGCTCCCCCCTCCCCGCTCCCCCCTCTTAGTTACGGCTTCTTCGGCGGCGCGCAGAATACCTTCACCGCGTTCTGCACCGCATCGGCCGTCTGCTGAATGGCGGGCATCAGCTGCGTCACGGCCGCGGGGTTGGTCGCACCGCCGAACTGCAGCTCGCTCGACGCGTTGATCAGGTAGTCCTGCACCTGCTTCGCGCCGTCGCAGTTCTTCTGCGCGACGACATCCGGATACATGAGCGTCGCGATGTAGTAGTGCGCCACGCCCATCTCGAACTTGGCCGTGTTCTTGGTCGTGCGGTCGCTGGAAACGCTGTCGGCGTAGGCAACGTACGGAATCACCTTCTGCCAGAGATCGAGTACGGGCGGCTTCGCATTGTTCGCCGTGGTGAACAGCTTGCCGCCGATGCTGAGGGCGAACGCGCCGATGCGGTCCGAGTTCTCGCCCGACTTCACGGCGTCATGCATCGCGACCATCGCACTGTCGTACGCGCCGGCATCAACCAGCGACGCCACGATCAGCAGCCGCGCTCCCTGAAGCTTCGGATCGATCTCGAGCGCTCTCCTCAGCGAGGCGACGGCCGGCTGTACCTGCCCCGCCTTCAACTCCAGCTGCCCACGCTGCGCCCAATAATCCGCGCGCTTCGGGTACTTCGCTGTTGCATGCGCAGCGGCGGCGGCGGCGTCGGCCCACGCACTGTCCGTGCGGTATGCGTCGATGGTGCGATCGTAGTACGTCGTGTCCGCGAACGACGTGTCCATCTTGATCATGTCGTCGCCGACCTTGACCATCGTCTTGTAGTCCTTGGTCGCGTACAGCAGCTGCCAATACAGCTTCGTGAAGGTCACGTCGCCCGGATTGTCCTCGACGGCCTTCTTGATGATCTTGAGCGCCACATCGTACTTGCCCGCCGCGGCGAGCTCGTACGTCACGGTCTGCTGGAGTTTCGTGTTGGTCGGATCGGCGGCAAGGAGCTGCGCCAACGCGCCCATCTTCTTGTCCTTGTAGGTCGAGTCGGTGGCCGAGAGCTGGTCGTAGGCGTCGACTTCGGCCTGCAACGCGAACTTACTCTTGGGGTCGAGCTGGAGGATCTCCTGGGCAACCTTGAGCAGGTCGGCCGGCGGCTTTTTTGAATCGACCATCGACTGCATCTCGCAGATGCGGAGCAGCGTCGACTTCGGATACTTTGAGATTCCCGATGCGGCGACGGCCATTGCGTCGGCGCTCTTGTCCTCGCGGCGATCGGTGCGGCACTTCTGCACTTCGTCGTTCACCTTGTTCGCCGTCTGGAACGCCTTCGAGATCTGGTTTGCTATATCGCCAAGTTTCGCCGCCGTGAATGTCCCCAGCGGCTGGACCTGGTTCTGGTCGAACGTCATCACCATCCAGGCGTCCGAGGTGTACCCGGTACCGGAGGCGGCCTTGTTGATCGTCCCTTCAATGTAGAAGTCGGCGCGAAGCTGCTTGGCGAGGAGGTTGGCATCTCCCTCCGTAAGTGCGGCGGTCATGTCGTAACCCGACGCCTGTAGCGTCGCGTCAATGTTCGCCTTGGTCTGCACCTGGAGATCGCGGTACGAGACGTCGCCCCCAATCTTGTTACGAACAGTCTCGGCAAAGTCGACGCCGGTCTTCTTGTCGGCGGACTTGAACGTCACGACGACGAGTGTCGGGGCGTCGGGATTGGCGCCGCGCACGAGCTGTGCTTCGGAGGTCCACGGGAATCCAGCGAGCATCATGACCGCGAGCGCCACGGTCAGCCGAGACTGGTGCCGAACCTTCACTATGTCATCCTCCCGATCGGTGACCTGGCCGTGCGCCGGTGCGAGACCGAATGGTTCGCCGGCTCAATCAAAATGGGCGAAGAGGGATTCGAACCCCCGACACCATGCGTGTAAGGCAGGTGCTCTAACCAGCTGAGCTATTCGCCCGGCAACGCCTACGAGATGATCGCAACTGGTATAAGGACCCCGTAGCCGATGACGAGCAGAATCGGAGCGATCGTGTCACCACCGCGCGCAAGATCGGCATATCCAGCGGCAAGAACCACGGCCGCCACGCCCCACTTCAACCCGGTGCTGCCCTTTCTCCCCGACTCCGTATCTGCCATAGGCGGCTGAGTTTAGACCCTGTGTGATAGGGTGTCAAGCAAGTTCAAGCCACTTTGCCATCAGTTAATGAGATTCTCATTTCCCGGCTTTGTTCCGCTTTCCGGGGGTGGCCGTCCCGGTTCCGCCTCGGCGTAAAGTAGCGCGTGCAGCACGGCTTCGCGCTCACGCCGCTCTTCGCGCTCGTCCGCAGCCCGCATCGCGGCCATCCGCTCGCGGTCGCGGCGGCGCCGGATCAGCCAGAATGGCCACACCACGGCCAGGAGGATGCCCGCCGCGAACGACACATCCGCAAAAAGCGCGAGTGCACCGTACCGGCGCCGCGTGCCGGCCCGCCATCGCACCTCGAACGCGGCCTCGGTGAGGCCGTACGCGCCGCGCATCCCCTGATCCATCGACCGCGTGTCGTGCCAGTACCGGAAGAAGAGCGACAGCCCGTGCACGGGATCGAGCGCCGCGATCGCCGCCACCGCGCTCCGCGCAAGCGCGTAGCCCGCTTGCGCATCCGATTCGCCCCGTTCGAAGAACCCGTCGAGAGAGTCGAGCGGCGGAACGCCGCGGAACACGAGCGCGATGTTCGTCGCGAGCACGTCGTCGCGCCCCGTCTCGCCCGCGGCATAGGAGGCGTACCCCTCGTCGAACCAGCGCGGCGCGAGATCGCCGAGCGCCTCATGCAGGGCGAGATGAGCCAGCTCGTGCCGCAGCGTCGCCCGCGGGTCACCGGCCGCGGCGTTCGCCCGGCTTCCCTGCATCACGATGCGCCCGTCGGCCGGCGTCGCGATCGCCGCGCCCCACTCGGGCGCCGACGGTCCGACGGCATCGTGGAAATGGAGCGCGTCGGGCGTGATCAATATCCGCGCGTGCGCGCGGGGCCGCGGCAATCCCGGAAAGGTGTCGCGGCTCAGCGCCTCGACGAGAAGCGATCGCGCCAGCGCGGCGTCACGCGGAAACGCCACGAAGCTGAACCGCCCCGAGTCGATTTCCACGGGGCGCGCCTGCACCGGCTCCTGCGCCGCCAGCACCGGCGCCACGAGCAGAGCGATCCAGACGCTCCTCCGCACCCGGCTCACACACGCGGAGGCTCGCCTCCCGCCTCCACCGTCTTGAGCAGCTCCGCGCACCGCTTGCCCCATGGATTGAATTTGTTCGCTCCGAAGCCGCGTTTCCACGCGTCAATCGCCTCGTCCCTCTGGTCGTTGAACCAGTACGCGCGGCCCATCTCGAAGTAGGCCTCGATCAGGTTGGGCCCGAGGACGAGCGTCTTCTGGAAAAAGTTCTCTGCGTCCTCGTACATCTCACGCTCAAGGTAGACCAAGCCGAGATAAAAATGTGCGTACAGCGTCGCCTTCTTGTCGTTGTCGAGACGGATGGCCTTGGAGAGGTGTTCGATCGCCTCGCCAAAAATCTTCTTCTTGAGGCAGATGTACCCCACGTTGATGCGCGCGAGCGCGTTCGACGGCTCGCGCATCAGCACCTTGCCGAATGTACCGAGCGCCTCGTCGTACTTCTCGTTGAGCATCTGCGCCCAGCCAAGCAGCGCCTCGCTCTGGGGATCGCCCGGCGAGAGCTCGATCGCCTTGTTCAGTGCCGCCTCGGCGCCGTCGTAGTCGCCGAGCGAAAGACGGCTCCACCCCTTCTCGATGAACGTCGACGCGCCGATGTGGTCGGCGTGTACGACGGGCTTGTCCGCCGAAAACTGCGGCGCGAGCGAAGGGGCCGTCGCGGCCTGCTGCGACTTCCACTTCTCCACGAGCAAGCGGATCTCCTCCTTGAGCGCCGCAAGGTCCGTCGCCGCCTGCTCGACGGTCTTGAACAGGCCGATGATCTCCGCCTTCACGTTCGCGCGATCGGTTTCGCCGAGCCCGGCATCGAGGCGCCGGTTGATGTCCGCGTACCGCGCGCGGAACTCGGCCAGCGTTTCGTCAGGCATCCGTCTTGGCCCCCGCCACTGCCTGTTCGAGTACGATGCGTTCGCGCGCGGTGAGCAGTTGCGCGGCGTCCAGAACGACAATCACGGGATCCTCCTCTGTCTTCGCGCGCACGAGGGCACGCACGTACGGTTTTGCGAGTCCTTTGAACAGCGGCGGCGGCGCCGCGAGCCGCGTCGAAGCGATGGTGACCACTTCGTCAACGGCGTCCACGATCGCGCCGATCCAGTCCTCACCCGCGGCCACCACGAGAATGCGGGCGCCGTCGCGGCGCGGCGCGGGCGGGAGCTCGAAGCGCGCGCGCAGGTCGATCACCGGCACCACGCGGCCACCGTAGTCGATCACGCCCTCGAGCCATGCCGGCACATTGGGAATCGGACGCGGCGCGCTGTAGCGGAGCACGCGCTCCACGGAGAAAATGTCGGCGGCGAACAGGTCGTCACCCACGCGGAAGGTGACGAGCTGAGTGCGATCGGCGCCGGGCGCGTCGAGCGCCGGGCGTGATCCGGAGGTCCTGGTCATGGCGTCACCCCGTCGACGAGCGTTCCGCTCCGCGACGCCCTCGCCGCGAGCGCTTCCACGCGCACCACGTTCACAAGAGGCGTTCCCGCGCGCCCCACGCGGCGCCGCGCGCGAAACCAAATACCGCGGAGCACGCCGTCCGTATCCGCGCCCGGCGGCGTGGCGCGCACCTGGGCGGGATCGATGCGGACCATTTCCGTCACGTCGTCCACCACCACCGCGAAGCGGCGTTCTCCGTCGCGCACCAGCAGTGCGGCGCCGCCTGCGGCCGGTGCCGCGAGGCGGAACAGCCAGCCCGCATCCCATGCGCCCACCATGCGGCCGCGATGCGCCAGCTGTCCCAGCATGCCCTCGGGCGCAACGGGAACCCACTCGACCGCCGGGGCGTCAACGGCCTCCTCGATCTCTGCAGCGGGAAACGCGAAGTGCTCACCGCCCATTCGCGCAATGATGTGCAGGGTCATCGCATGCTCCCGATCGCGCGCCGCGCGCCCATGAGTTCAAGCGCCGACGCGGCGATTCCTCCGAGCGGCGCGACGATATCGGCGCCTGCGTGCTCGAGCGCGGCCAGCGGCATGCCGTAGATCGTCGCGGTCCCGCGATCCTGCACCACCGCCCCGCCGCCGGCTGCACGGATCGCGGCGAGGCCGGCGCTGCCGTCGCGCCCCATGCCCGTGAGCACGACGCCGGTGCATGCCCCGCCGAACCGCCTTGCGACCGACGCAAACAGTGGATCGGCAGCCGGCCGCACGCCCCATACCGGCGCGGATTCATCGAGCACGATCCGCGCCTCCGCGTCGCCGCTCGAGACCGTCATGTGCTGGCCGCCGGGTGCGACGTACACATGGTTCGCGAGCAGCGGTTCGCCGTGCACGGCCTCCGATACCTCGAGCGACGACAGCGCGTCGAGGCGCCGCGCGAGACCGGCCGTGAAGCCGCGCGGCATGTGCTGCGCAATCAGCACCGCCGCGTCGAGCTCACGCGTGAACGCGGGCACGACTTCAACGAGCGCGCGCGGCCCGCCGGTGGACGCGGCGATTGCGACCGCGGCGCGTGCACCGCGCGCGGGCATGCGCGAGCGCCCCGCCGCCGGCGCGACACGCCCGAGCATCGGAACTCCACGCAGGTTCACGATCGCTGCCGCGCGCAGCGCGCCGAGCAGGCGGTCCGCCATCTCCGGCATCGCGCGCTCAAAAGCGCCAGCGGGCTTGCGCACGAAGTCCACCGCGCCGAGGTCGAGCGCGCGCAGCGTGAGGTCCACCGCCCCGCGCGATTCAATGCCGCTCAGCATCACGACCGGGCGCGGCGCCTCGCTCATGATGTACCCGAGCGCGGCGATGCCATCGACGACCGGCATCTCGATATCGAGCGTGACGATGTCCGGGTTCAGCGCGTGGACCTTGGCGAGCGCGTCCATGCCGTCCGCGGCGGTGCCGATCACCGCGAAGTCGCCGAACCCGGCGATCAGGTCGCATACGACCTGGCGCACAAGCGCGCTGTCGTCCACGACGAGCACGGTGCGCTGCGTGTTCCGGAATTCCTGCGGACTGCGGAACTCCTTATAACTCACGCTCGCCTCCGCGCACGGATCGCACGTTCACCCGGCCCGTGAACACATCGAACGACACGGTTCGCCCGCTCTCACCGCCGACGTCTTCGGCGATCACGGGAACACGGGCCGCGGCGAGCGCGCTGCGTGCGGCCGCGATGTTCCGCGCGCCCACCGACCCGCCGAACGCCAGCAGCGGCCCGAACAGCGCGGCACCGCCCACGAGCGCGCCGACCCAGGGGCCCGCGGCGCCGAGATCGCGCATCTCCTCCAGCAGCAGCGCCACGGCGCTCGACGCGTAGCGCGCGCGATTGTCCACCGCGCGGCCGAGCGACGCATCGGGGAGCAGCACGTGTGCGAGGCCCCCGACCTTCGCGGCGCGGTCGTGAATCGTGATCGCCACGCACGAGCCGAGGCCGATCGTCACGATCCGGGAGTGCCCCTTGGCGACCGCATGATGCGCGATGCGCACGCGCAGCTCCTTCACGGGCGCCGAAAGATGCGCTGCCGCGTATCCACCGCATCGAACAGCCTGCGCGACGGTCCGAGCAGGGTCTCCACCTTGCCGAGCACGAGAAACCCGCCCGGCGCGAGCGCGTCGTGGAAGCGCCGCATGAGCGCGTCCTGCGACTCGCGGTCGAAATAGATGATCACGTTCCGGCACGTGATCAGGTGCATCGCGTGCGGGGGCGGCGCCTCGAGCAGGAGGTCGCGCCGCTCGAACAGGATCAGCGCCCGGAGCTCCGGGCCCGCCCGCCATTTCCCCGGGCCGGCGGGGACGAACCAGCGATCGCGGACCGCCGGCGGCGTCTCGGCGAACGACTCGGCGCCGTAGGTTCCGGCTCCAGCCGCGGCCAGACTGTCGCGATCGATGTCGCTCGCGGTCACTTGCAGGCGCGCCGCCGCGTGGCGCGCACCATCGCCGCCCGCGGATTCCAGCCACAGCGCCGCGAGCGTGTACGCCTCTTCGCCGGACGCGCAGCCGGCGACCCAGCAGTTCAGGCGCGGCGCGGCGAGCGCGCGGAGCGCCGGCAGCACCGTCGCCGCAACGGCGTCCCACGCCTCTGCGTTGCGGAAGAGCTTCGTCACGTTCACGGTGAGCGCGGCGATCAGCCATTCGTACTCCGCGGGGTCGCTGTCCAGGAGCCGAATGTACGACGCGTAGTCCGCCGCACCGCGCGCGCGCATCCGCACGGCAATGCGCCGGCGCATGCAGGTGTCCTTGTAGTTCGCGACGCCGAAGCCGCGGTCGCGCGAGATCTTCGACGTCAGCGCAACGAAGGCGTCGTCGTCGGCCGTGTCGTTCACGACGCCGCCCGGGCCGCCTCAATGTTCTTGCGGGCCGTCTCGTTCCCGGGGTCGAGCTGCAGCGCGCGCTCCCAGCACTTCACGGCGTCGTCGCGCTCGTTGCGCCTCAGGCGGATGTCCCCGAGCTTGAGCCACACGTCGGGCCCGAGCATGTCGTTGAACTTCACCGCGCGCTGATAGGCGTCGTACGCCTCGTCGAACATGCCGACGCGGTAGTGGGCGTCGCCGATGTTCTTGTGCAGCTGCGCGATGCCGGCGTCCTCCGTGACGCCGCGCTCCGCGGCCGCAAGCGCGTCCTCGTCCCGTCCCGCGTGCTCGAGCACCACTGACAGGTTGTTGTGCAGCACGGCCGCGTGCGGATACGCCGCGACGCCCTCCTGCAGCAGGCCGATCGCCTGCTCCGACTTCCCGCCGAGCGCGTAGCACAGCGCCGCGTAGTGAAACCACGCCGGCGACGGCCCACGGCCGGCAAACAGCGGGCGGGCCGCGACGAAACTCGCCTCCGCTGCCGAAACGTCTCCGTCGCGCAGCGCGAGCACGCCGAGCGATGTGTGCACGCGGGCGTCGTCATCGCCGCCGCGTTTCATCGCTTCGTTCAGGGCTTCGCGTGCCTTGACGGGCTCGCCCTTCCGCTCGAACGCGAACGCAAGGTTGTGCAGCACTGCCGGCACCGCGCCGCGCTGGTGCGCCGCATGCTCGAAGTCCGCGATCGCGTCGTCCCAGCGCGCGAGGCGCAGGTGCACGAGACCGAGGAAGAATCTCGCCTGCATGTCGGTGGCACGCAGGTCCACCACGCGGCGAAACTCGCGCTCGGCCTCGTCGAGCATGCCCGTCTTGTAGAACGCCATGCCGAGGTTGCGGTGTTCTTCCACGCGCGCATCCGGTGCGATCACATCCGGCGCGCGCGACTTCCCCACCCGGTGCAGGAAGCCCGCGGTGGAGAGCCCGTACAGCGCCTTCCCGACCTGGAACTCGACGAGCCCGGACTCCTCGATCAGCACGAGCACGTCACGCCGCGCGTTGATGAGCGGGAGGAGCACCTGCTGCTCGGGCGTGAGCTTCGCGCCGCTCTCTTCAAGGCGCTTGAGATCGATGTCGAAGACGATGTCGAACGACGGGATCTTCTTTTCGATGAGGCTCCATTCATCCACCCGTCGCGCGCCCTCCAGCAGCAGCGACTCCGGGTTGATCATCACGAGGAAGTCCTGCTCCTCCGGGCGGATGTCGCCCTCGAAGTTGAACGTCCCCTGCGTCCAGGTGAACAGGAAATACACGGCCTCCTCGATCTGCAGGCGGATCTGGCTGTGCAGGTCGTCGCGCGAGATGATGCGGAGGCCGACGAGAATCTCGCCGAGCCGCTTGTCGCGTTGCTTTTCCTGGGCATCGATCGCCTCCTGCAGCTGCGACGGCGTGATCACGCCGCTCTTGAGCAGGATGTCGCCGAGCCGGTCGCGGCGGTTCACGATCGCCGCGTAGCAGATGCGCCCCTTGTCGAAGTAGATCGAGCCGAAGTTGTTGCGGTGCGTGACCGAGAGGCAGCCGGTCTTCTTCCCCATGGCGAGGAGCTGCAGCACGTCGGGGAGGCTGGCCTCCTTGAGACTTCCCTTGATCGCCATCAGCGGAAGTCCTCGATCAGGCGCGCGGCGACCTCAGGCCAGTCCCACACGATCTTCTCCGCATCCATGAACGCGGGATCGCGCTGGTCACGCTTGCGCGGCGCAATGACCACGCCCGCGTACGGCGTCGCGACGCCGAGTTCGCTCCGCACGAGCGCCGCATCGACCTGGGTGCCCGCCGCGTTCGCCGCCGCCCCCAGCCGGTTGACGATGCCGATGATCTCGCGCACGCTCTGTACCGGCTGCTGGCCGAGCAGCGTGAGCAGGTGCGCGTCCGCCTCGCGCCCCGACGCAGTGAGGAATCGCGCGAAGAGTTTCTCGCGGAGCGTGCGGTCCGGCGCCTGGATTTGCACCACGAGCCCGCCTTCGAAGCGCGAGCGCAGCCTGACCTCAAGTTCGGGGATCGCGGCGGGCGGCTGGTCGCTCGTGAGCACCACCTGCTTCCCCGCGGCGACAATCTCGTTGAACAGGAGGAACAGCTCCTCCTGGGTGCGCTCCTTGTCCGCCACGAACTGCACGTCGTCGATCATTAGCGCGTCCACCGACCGGTACCGCGCGCGCCAGCGTTCGACCGTCCCGCCCTGGATCGCGGCGATGAGTTCGTCGATGAACTGCTGCGCGTGCACGCAGGCCACGACCATGCGCGAGCCCGGCGCCTGCACGAGCGCATTGCCGATGGCGTGCAGCAGGTGCGTTTTCCCGACGCCGCTCACGCCGTGGATCAGCAGCGGGTTGTACTTCGCGCCGGGCGCGGCGATCACCGCGTCCGCGGCGTGGACGGCGAGCTGGTTGGCAGTGCCGATCTCGTACGTCTCGCGAGTAAACGCCGCGCTTGGCCCCGCCGGCGGTGTCTCGCCGGCAAGCGCGCGCTCCACGAGATCCTCCGCAGCCGCCATGCGCTCCGGATCGCGAAATACCGGGTCGCTGCCGAGCGCGAGATCGACCTCCGCCGCCGCACGCTCGAGCTCGCGCAGGTGTTCGACGGCGGCCGTGAACGTCGCGAGCAGCCCCGCGACGTCCGGCGCCTTCCGCAGCGTGAGCGCACGCTCGAGCACGGCCGTGCGATACCCTTCCCCGTTCCAATACGCGATCGCCTCGCGGAGGCGCGCCTGCCACGACTCCACCTGCTGCTGCACCACCGTCGACACTTCCGAGAGGAAATTCTCGAACTCGCCGGTCGAGCGCTCCGTCGGCGTCGGCCGCGCCGGCGTGCGCCGCGCGGCGGCCGCCTCTTCCTCCTCGCTCACGGCTTTGGCGGCGACGAGCCGGTTGAGCGCACCCTGCAGCGCGCGCACGTTGTTGAAGTTGAACCGCGCGAGCTCTTCGAGCACGCCGTTCTTGAACTCGAGGTGCCGCTCCTCGCAGTTCGCGCGCAGGATCGCCACACGCGTCTCGTAATCCGGAGCCGTCACGTCGACGATCAGCCCGCCGGACAGCCGGCTGATCAGCCGCTCGTCCACATCTGGAATCTCCGCGGGCGGGCGGTCGCTGCTGAGCATCACCTGGCCGCCCGCCCCCTGCATCCGCTCGAACAGCCGGAGGAACTCGGCCTGTGTCTCGCGGCGGCCGGTGAGGAACTGCACGTCGTCGATGAGCAGCAGCCCCACCCGCTCGTAACGGCGCGAGAACGCGTCCATCTGCCCCGCCGACACGGCCGCATGCAACTGCTCCACGAACTCGTCGAGCGAGAGATACTCCACTTCGAGCTGTGGCTGCAGTGCGGCCGCGAGGTGCCCGACCGCCGAAAGCAGGTGCGTCTTCCCGAGCCCGGTGCCGCCGTAGATGAACAGCGGGTTGTACACCGCGCCGGGCGACTCGGCGACGGCGCGCGCGGCCGCGACCGCCAGACGGTTTCCCGTGCCGACGACAAGGCTGTCGAATCGAAGACGCGAGTCGAGCTGCACGCTCAGCCACCCCCGCCCGCGCTGAGTTTGCGCAGCACCTGTTCGCTCACGGCGCGAAGCGTCTCGAACACGCCCGGCCCGTGCAGCGCGTCCGCCGCGAACGAGGGAACGCCGCGGAAGTTGATCTGCTCCTCCAGCTCCGGCACCGGCAGGATCAGGTCGGCCGGAAGGTCCTGCTTGTTGTACTGGATGACGAGCGGCACCGCGCGCGCGTCGACGCCGTACTCGGCGAGGTTCGCGTGCAAGTCCTGCATCGACTCGACGTTCTCGTCGAGCTGCCGCGCCTGACTGTCGGCCACGAACACGACACCGTCGGCGCCCTGCAGCACGAGGCGTCGTGTCGTCTGATAGTAGACCTGGCCTGGCACCGTGTAGAGCTGGAAGCGCGTCGTGAAGCCCGAAATGATCCCGAGGTCGAGCGGGAGGAAGTCGAAGAAGAGCGTACGGTCGGTCTGCGTCGCGAGCGACACCATCTGGCCTTTTCGGTCGCCCGGAACCTGTCCGTAAATGTAATGGAGGTTCGTCGTCTTCCCCGACCGTCCGGGCCCGTAGTAAACGATCTTGCAGGTGATCTCACGCGCAGCGTAATTGACGAGGGACATCAGACGCGCCCGAACATCGCGGCGAGGTTGCGGTTGAGTTCGCGCTCGAAGTCTTCCGCGAGCGCTGGTGCCACGTGCGTCTCCGCGGGCTCGACCGCCGCGATCTTCGCACAGAACTCGGCGAAGAACAGCTGCACGAGCCCAAGTGAGCTCTCCTCGTCGAACACCGCGAACAGGATCAGCGAACCGATCGCCATCGCGACCTGCCCGAGAAATATCTGACGCACCCGGCCCGCGTAGTGCAGGCCGGCGAACGGCTTCCCGTTCACCTGACGCCCGAGTTCCGCGGACGACGCGGTGGTCGCCGCGGCCAGCGCGCACGCGGTCATCACGTCGACCGACCGCGCGAAGCCAAACTGCCCCAGCACCTGGCCGCTGGGGTTGAGCAGCACGGCGAGCTGCACGCGCGCCTCGTCCACGAACTGCTTGAGCGGCGCCTCGACCCAGTTCTCCGCAACCGAAAGTTTCACGCGAACGACTCCAGCGCCTTGAGCATCTCGACGCGCAGCAACCCCACGTTGACCTGCGACTCGGCCACCACCACGATGACCAGGTCGTTGCGCCCGGCGGCGCACATGCGCCCGCCCTCCGCGTCGAGCTCGAAGAATCCTGCCGTGCCAAAGCCGGCCGCCGTCGCCGCACGGCGCGCCTTCCGGTACAGCGACGCGGTCAGCGCCGCGAAGGCGTCGCCGTTCACGCCGATCTGCAGGCTCGAATCGATGATCATGCCGTCGGCCTCACCCACCACCATACAGCCCGTCACGCCGCGGTGGCGGCTGAGCGACGTGAGCAGCGGACTGAACTGGCTGGTCATGCGCGCCATCCCATCCACCGCTCGGCGCGGTCGAGCGATCGTTCCAGCAGCCGCCGCACGTAGCCCAGCGGGACCGTACGCGGCGCCGCGACGAGCAGCACGCCGCCACCGCCCGGCGCCATCGCGACGCTCGCCGCGCCCGCCTCGAAGACGATCTGCCGCCAGGAGCCCAGCCCGAGGTGGCGCATGGCGCGGTTGGCCTCGTCGCTGACCCCCGAGAGCTGCGCGCCGATGTCGGCGCCGCGGTCGCGGCCGTCTTCCGTGCGATACTCGCCCGCCACCACGTAGCCGTCGGCGTCCAGCAGGATCGCCGTCTGCGCACTGTCGCCGAGTACCTCGTGGAACAGCGTGCGCGCGTCGACCACGCGCGCGGGTTCGGTCGGCGCTTCCTCGATCGGCCGCCGGCCGGGCTGCGACGCGCGCACCGTGTCGAGCGCGGCTGCAAGCGACTGGTCGGTCGGGTCGGCCGCGAGCGCCGCGCCGAGGTAGCGCGCCGCCTCCTCGAGATCACCCTGGTTGAAGCAGAGAAAGCCGAGCCCCTTCTGTGCGCCTCCGTGGCCCGGCGCCAGCGTGAGGACCGATTCCCATTCATCGCGGGCGCGCGCGAAATCGCCCCGGTCGATCGCGATGCGGGCGACGAGGTCGTGCGCGTCCGCGCGCTGCGCGTGGCGCTCCAATCCCCGCGCGGCGACGCGCCACGCCAGTTCCAGCTGACCCGAGCGACGGAGCGCCTCACCCAGCTGCACGAACACGATGCTCGACGGGTCGGCGGCGAGCGTCTCGCTGAGCGTACGGATGTCGTCACTCATCGTACCGCCCCTCCACGAGCGCGCGAAGCCGCGTGGCGGCGTCGAGGCCGATGCGCACGCGTCCGGTCATGTCGTCCCGCGGGTGCGACTGCAGCCACGTGGTCCACGCCACCACGGCGCTGTCAAAGTCGCCGCGAAGGACGAACTGGAACCCGCGCTCGAGGTCGTCAACGCCGTCGGCGATCGGCGGCAGGACATGCGTGCCGGGTGCAGGATCGGCCGTGGGCGCCGCAGGCACCGGACTTTGGACAGCGAGCGGTGCGGCCACCGGCGTGGACATGTCGGCCACCGCACGCGTGCCGATCGGCGGCGTCGGCGCCCGCCCCGCGACCCGCTCGGCCACCGACGGCGGAACCACGAGCTCGACCACTCCCGTGCTCACCAGACCGTACACGACCTTCGCCGTGTCGAACTCGGTGCGCGCCAGCTGCGACGCGATCGCACGCAGGTCCAGCGCGCCGTCGATCATCGTGAGCACCTCCCACTCACTCGGCAGCAGGTCGAGCATTGGCGCGTGCTCGTCGTCCTTCAGCGACGACAGGCGAGGGATCGCGAGAAGGCTTGGCACACGGTCGGAAATCCGCGACCACTCGTCGATGCGGCGCGCGCCCTCCATGAGCAGCGCCTCGGTGCCGATCTGCACCATCGGATCGCCGTCCATCTCGCCCTCTTCAAAGCGGAAGAATCCCTCGCGCCACGAGAGCAGTTCGAACACGACCGCCTCGATCTGGAGCCGCACCTGGCGTTCGAGTTCCTTGTGCGTGATCGCGCCCATCTCGAGCAGAATTTCGCCGAGGCGGCGGCTGTCGCCGCGCTCCTTCTGTGCCGCGCTCGCGGCCGCCACCTGCGCCGCCGTGACGCGGCCGGACCGCAGAAAGAGATCGCCGAGGCGGTGTGGGTTGCTCTTGATTGCTGCCGCGACGACCCTGCCGTTCTGGAAGTGCACCGTTCCTTCGTTGTCGCGCAGCTCGGAGGTGACGGCGAGCGCGCCCGTCTTCCTGCTCAGGTCAAGGAGCTGGAAGACATCGTGGATGCCGAGTTCGCGGAGCGGCCCTTCAATCGCCATGGTCAGTGCCCTCCGAGCCGGCTGCCGAACACCGTCAGCAGGTCTTCCGCGGAACGCATCTCGCGGCGGGCGCGCCGCGCATAATCGCCCGCCGGCTCGAGTTCGATCACGCGCTGCCACCGGTTGATCGCCTCGCGGTAGCGCTTCTTCGCGGCGAGGATGGCGCCGTCGTAAAACGTGGCGCCCGCGTGCTCGGGATCGAACGCGAGCACGCGGCGGAACGCCGTCGCCGCGTCCGCGGAGCGGCCGAGTTCGATGAGCGTCTCGCCGAGCGCGATGTGGCCGTCGAAGTTGTACGAGTCGCGCTGCAGGAGGTCGACGAGGAGGCTCACCGCCTCACGCTGCTGACCGGTGAGGCGGCGCAGCGTGGCGAGCTCGAGCGTGGCCTCCGCGTATGTCGGGACGGTATCGAGCGCCGCGATGAGTTCCCGCTCCGCCTCGTGCCAGAGCTCGCGCTGCATCAGCAGGCGCGCGAGATCGAAGCGCACGGCGGCGAAATCGGCGTCGAGGGCGAGCGCGTCGCGGTACGCGCGAATCGCGCCGTCGACGTCGCCGAGCGACCGCGTGATGTTGCCCGTCCAGCGGAGCACGTCCGCGCGCTCCGGCGCGATCGCGCGGGCGGTGTCGAGCGCTTCGAGCGCCGCCGCGGGATCGCCCGCCTCGAAGCGGCACGTCGCGGTGAGCATCAGCGCGTCCACGTCGTTGGGCACCGCGATGAGCACCTGCTCGGCGATTTCCCGCGCCTCGGCGGGCCGGCCGAGCAGCAGCAGCGTCTGCGCCTCGCCTCGGCTCGCACGGAGGTGCCACGGGTTCGCCGCGAGCGCGGCGCGGTACTTCTCGAGCGCGTCGCCGAAGGCGCCCTGGCGGCACAGAATGTCTCCGAGCAGCGCATTCCCCTCGGCGGCGTCGGCGCCCCGTGAAATCGCCCGGCTCGCCTCCGCCATCGCGCGGTCGTACAGGCCGGTGGAGAGATAGTCTGCGGCCATCGTGAACGCGTCGGCTTCCACCAGCACAGGCGAGGCGGGCTCCGGCGGCGGAGCGAGTTCGCTGAACAGCGATTCGAGGAGCCGCGGATCGAAGGTGAAGCTCTCGACCTCGCCGCTCGTACGCTGTTCGCCGCCCAAGTCCGGCACGACCGAGAGGTCCGGGTCTTCGTATTCGAGGTCGATCGCCAGCGCGAACTTCTGCGCCACGTAGTAGGGGTCGATCTCGAGTGCGCGCTTGGTCTCGCGCAGCGCGCCTTCGTGATCGCCCAGGTTCGAGAGCGTGAAGCTCAGGTTGTAGTGCGCCTCGGCAAACCGCGGTCGCGCCTGGATCGCCCGCGCAAAACTATTGCGCGCTTCCTCGAGCTTGCGCAGCTCGCTCAGCACGAGGCCGACGCCGTTCCACGCCAGCGGACTCTCCGGCTCCGTCACGAGCACCTGCCTGTACGCTTCGAGCGCGAGCTGGAAGCGCCGGCTCTTGGTGAGCAAGAGGCCGAGGTTCAGGCGCGCCTTCACGAATCCCGCGTTCGCACGGAGGGCATCGCGGAACGCGTCGACTGCGCGGTCGCGCTCACCTGCATGGTACAGCGCGACGCCCAGATTATTGTGCGCGATCGCATAGTTCGGATCGGCCTCGAGCGCGCTGCGGTAGTTCTCCGCGGCTTCGGCAAAGCGGCCGTCCTGATGCATCGCCACGCCACGCTCGTTCCAGAGCTTCGGACTGCCCGGCGTCTCGCGCAGAAGCGTGTCGTACAGCGCGATCGCGGCCGCGTGATCCTTGCGCAGCAGGTGCACCTCGGCCGTCGCCTGCAGCACGAGGGCGCGATCCTCGCCGCGTTCGAGCGCGAGCTGATACTCGCGCTGCGCCTCCGCGTAGTACCCCTTCTGGCGGAACGCGAGGCCGAGGTTGTAGTGGGCGAGCTGACCGCCCTCCGCCACTTGCATCATTCGCGCCGAACGCCGCTCGTGCGGACCCGGCGCGAGTTCGGCGTATTTCTCCGGGTTGTACTGGTCGAGCGAGAGGTTCGCCTGCGCGCGCGACAGCGTCGGGTTGAGCTGGACCGCGCGCTTGCTCGCAGCGGCCGCGTCCTCGTGGCGGCCCATGTCGCCGTAGACGAAGCTCAGCAGGAACAGCGCGTCCGGGTTCTCGGGGTTCAGCTCGATCGCACGCTTGAGCGCGTCGAGCGCATCATCCATGCGCCCCTGGTTGTAGAGCACCTCGCCGAGGTAGAAGCGCGTGACTGAGCTCGCCGGATCGAGGCGGATGGCTTCCTCGAACCAGTGCTGGGCGGACCCGAGGTTGCCGCCGGCCTTTTCTGCCAGGCCGAGCTGGACCACGGCGCCCAAATCGTTTGGATGATGGCCCAGCAGCGCCTCGAACTCCGCCACCGCCTCCTCGGACTGGCCGAGCAGCGCGAACGCACGGCCGAGTTCCCAGCGCGCATCACGATCGTCCACGCGAAAGCGCAGTTTGTCACGCAGTTCGGCAATGCGCCGGTCGTAATAGCCCGTGTTGAAGTAGGCGACCTCGAGGTTGCGCTGCGCGACCTGCATCTTCGGGTCGAGTTCCAGCGCCTTCGTGAACGCAGCGGCCGCCTCCTCGTACAGGCCCTTGTTGTAGTAGAGCACGCCGAGGTTGTTGTGTGCGCCCGCATCGGAGGGATCGATGCGCCGCGCGAATGACTTCAGCGTGTCGCGGTCGCGACCGGAGGCGAGCGGGGCGGACACGGGTTCTTCAGCCAACGCGGATCGCGCGAAGCATGGCAGTGAGACTGCCGAGGTCGGGCATCAGGAGAAAGAACCCGCGCAGCGACTCGTTCAGTTCCGTCAGGTGGAACTCGGTCTCCACGCAGAAGACGTACTCCGCCCCCTGCGCCATCTCGACGAAGGTCGAGCTCATGACGGCGTCCGACATGTCGATGGCCAGTGACGGCGGCGACGGGAGGAGGATCATCCCCATGAATTCGCTGAGCGCGTTGAGGTACGCGGCGCTCAGGATGTTCCCCGCTTCGCGCAGCGCCGATTGCTCGATCTCGGCGAGCGTCTCGACGCTGTCCTTTTTCATCATGAGGCCCGCCACGCGCAGCGCGGTGCGCTGCGGAAACACGAGCAGCGCGAGGCCGGTGAGGTCACCGAGGATCTTCATGAGGACGGCGGCGACCGGCTCCTCGTCCGACCCGACCTGATTCGGGATGTCCTCGAGCGCCGCGATATTGATCTGCGGCACGCTGATCATGATCGTGTGGCCGGTCATCTGCGAGAGCGCGGTCGCGGCGTGCCCCGCGCCGATGTTCGCCACTTCGCGGAGCGCATCGAGTTGGAGCGCCTTGAGTTTGCGGATGTCGTCCACCGTTCAGCTCCCTTCGAAGAGGCTGCCGACGTCCATGATCAGGGCCGGCGCGCCGTCCGCGAGGATCGTTGCCCCGCTGAACAGCGCGAGCCCGTCGCGCGCGGCGTCAAACTGCTTTACGACGATATCCTGCTGGCCGATCAGTTCGTCGACCACCAGACCGGACCGGCGTTCGCCGCGCTCGATCACGACGATCTCCCGGTTCGCGCCGGCGGCGCCAAGCGCGGCCGCCGGTGCGGCGCCCTGCCGCACGACGTCGCGCAGGTCGAGCAGCGGGAGCACCTCGTCACGCAGCATGAGCACCCGTTTCCCCTTCACGTGCTGGACGACGTCGTCACCATATTCCAGGGTCTCGCGCACATGCGTCAGCGGCAGCGCATACCGCTCGGCGCCGGACCGCGCGAGCAGGGCGCGGACGATCGCGAGCGTGACGGGAAGGCGGATCGTGATCGTCGTGCCTTCTCCCGGCACGCTCTTCAGCTCCACCGACCCGCCCAGCGCGCGCGCCTTGGACTGCACGACGTCGATCCCGACGCCGCGGCCCGAGAGGTCCGACACCTCGTCGGCCGTCGAGAAGCCCGGCTGCGCGATCAGCCGGAACAGCGCGTCGTCGTCGACGTCTTTCGTCGTCGCGTCCACCAGACCGGCGGCGCTGGCGCGCGCCAGGACGCGCGTGCGGTCGATGCCCCGTCCGTCGTCGCTCACGCGGATGAGCACCGCGGCACGGTCGCGCGCCGCGCTCAGCACGAGGCGCCCCGAGCGCGGCTTCCCTGCGGCGGCGCGCGCCGCGGGCGACTCGATCCCGTGACCGATCGCGTTGCGCAGCAGGTGCACGACCGGCTCGCCGATTTCGTCCAGCAGCGACCGGTCGAGCTCGATCTCCTTCCCCTCGACGACGAAGGTCACGTCCTTGTTCAGCTGGCGCGCCGCGTCGCGCACGAGGCGCGGAAAGCGGTCGAACACCTGCCACACGGGGACCATGCGCATCGTCATGATTTCCGTCTGCAGGTCCGACACGAGACGCGCCGCCATCTGCATGGACTCGTCGAGCGCGGGGTCGCCGTTCGTCGCCGTGAGCTGCAGCAGGCGCCCGCGCGTGATCACGAGTTCGCCGATCAGGTTCATCAGCACGTCGAGGCGCGCCAAGTCGACCCGCACGTGGCGCGTGGGGCGCGCGGATGGCCTCGCGCCCTCTCCTCCCTCCGCGACGACCTCGATCGTCGACCGCGACTCATGCCGCGTGCGCCCCGTGACGTCCACCTCCACGAACGCGACGTCGCCGGCCGAGCGCACCGCCGCTTCGATCTCGTCCACGGACGCCGTCGTGACGACCCGCATCGCGAAGGCCATCGGCACCGTCGCGGCCTGCAGCTGTTCGACCGTCGGATGCGTCGCGGCGACGCCACCAAGCGCGCGCACCCGCTGCACCGTCATGAACGCCCGCACACCCGGAAGCGCCGTGTCCGGGGCCTGCCGAACGCGCACGATCACGCCGGGCCCGTTGAGCGGATCGGACGCGGCGATTTCCACGAGCGCCCCCGCCTCGACGGACGGCAACGCGGGAAACTCGCTCGTCGCCGACCCACCCGCGACGTCGCGCAAGCGCTGCAGCGCGCCGATCATCGCCGGCGTCTGCACCGCCTGCTCCGACGCAACGTCGATCGCGCTCTCGAGCGCGTCCGCGGACGAAAAGAGCGCGTCCATGAGATCGGGCGCGAGGAGCTGATCCCCCCGACGGACGCGGTCGAGCACCGACTCGAGCTCGTGCGCGAATTCCGCGACGGCGTGATAGCCCATCGTCGCGCTCATCCCCTTCACCGTGTGCACGGCGCGGAAGACGACGCTCACCGGCTCGACCGGGTCCGCGCCCTCCTCGAGCGAGAGCAGCGCTCGATTGATGGCGGTGAGCTGCTCGCGGCTCTCCGTGCGAAAGAGCTCCGCGTAGCGCGACGGGTCGAGACTCATCGTCAGCCGAGCACGCGCTGGACGGCCTCCAGCACGCGGCTCGGCTGGAAGGGCTTGACCACGAAGTCCTTTGCTCCCGCCTGAATCGCCTCCACGACGAGCGCCTGCTGTCCCATCGCGCTGCACATCAGCACTTTCGCGTCGGGATCGAATCTGGTGATCTCGCGGACCGCATCGATACCTCCCATGTCGGGCATGACGATGTCCATCGTCACGAGGTCCGGGCGGAGTTGCTTGTAGCGCTCGACGGCCTGCGCGCCGGTCTCCGCTTCGCCCACCACCTCGAAGCCCGCCTGCTGGAGGATGTCGCTGACCATCGTCCGCATGAAGATCGCGTCATCACAAATGAGCACTGTTGGCAAAATCCCCTCACGCGAAAAAGAATCACACCACCAAGGCCTGCCTCGCCACCTCGCCCACGTCGACAATCAGCGCCGTCTCCGCCCGCGACCCGCCAACGTGCGCCAAGCCGCTTACGATGCCGCCCGCCGCGCGCTGCACGTCGACGGCCTCGAGCGCGTCCTCGGCCACGTATTGCACGTCCCGCACTGCATCCACCCCGATCCCGAACGCCTTCCCCGCCGCCTCCACCACGACGATCGAGGTGGCCCCGCTTTCACCGCCGTCGGCACCGAACCGGACTGCCAGATCGACCACCGTCACGAGCGTGCCGCGCAGGTTGATGAGGCCGCGCACCCACGCCGGCGCACCCGGCAGGCGCGTCGCCGGACGCATCGCGACGATCTCCCGCACCGCTTCGAGATCGCATGCACATAGCCGCCCCGCGACCCCGAACAGGAGGAAGCGGCGAAGCTCCAGCTCAGCCGTCGACTCTATAGAAGCCAAGGTACTCCAGCGGGTCAGGGTGGGCAATCAAATCCGCCATGTCTGACGCTGAAATCAGTGACTGTCGCAGGTCCTCCGGCAACCTCGACCGGAAATCGAGCAGGTCGCCCGTAACCGGGTGCTTGAAGACGAGCCAGGCCGCATGGAGGAAATGCCGCTTCGGCGGGAGCCCCATCAGGCGCCGCGCCCCGCCGCCGCCGTAGGTGTCGTCACCGACGACGGGATGCCCGACCGACTCGAGGTGCACGCGAATCTGGTGCGTGCGCCCCGAGTGCAGGTGGGCGCGCAGCAGTTCGCTCGTGTCGAATCGTGCCAGCCGGTGAAAATCGGTGCGCGCCGCCCGGCCCGCCGACGCGATCGTCATGCGCTTCCGGTTATTGGGGTCGCGCCCGATCGGGCGGTCGATGGTGAAGTCGTCCTTTTCGGTGTGCCCCCAGCTGAGCACGGCGTAGCGGCGAGCGACGCGGCGCTCGGTGATCGCCTTGCCAAGCGTGCGCAGCGCGCGCTCCGTTTTCGCGACGACGATCAGGCCCGAGGTGTCCTTGTCGAGGCGGTGAACGAGTCCGGCCCGCTCCTCGGTCGCGCCGTCCGCCAGCGCCTGGCCGCGCCCCTTCAGCGCGTTCACCAGCGTGCCCGTCCAGTTCCCCGGCGCGGGATGCACAACCATCCCCGCGGGCTTGTCTACGACGAGCAGTTCGTCGTCTTCGTACGCAATCGAGAGCGGGATGTTTTCGCCCTCAACAGTGCGCGCCCCGCTCGCGGGGATTTCAACGACGACTTCATTGCCGTGCTCCGCCTTGAAGCTCGCCTTTTGACGCCGCCCGTCGACCAGCACGGCGCCGGTCGCGATGAGCGTGGCCGCCTGGGAACGGGAGAGGTCGAGACGGCGCGCGACGAGCAGGTCCAGCCTCGCGGCGTCGTCCCCCTCAACCGTGAACCGCCGCGTCCGATCCACTCGCCTTTAGACTTGACCGGGCGGCGGCCGCTGCCGCCGTGTCCTCCCGCCAGAGCACGATCGCCAGCAGCACGGCGCCGCAGGTGACGGCCATGTCGGCCACGTTGAACGTCGGCCACCGAAGGGTGCCGATGCCGACGTCGATGAAGTCCACGACGCCGCGTCCGGACTTGAGCCGGTCCACGAGGTTGCCCAGCGCGCCGCCGCACACGAGGGCAAGCGCGAGCGTGCGGACCGTGTCGCCCGCGCGCGTCGTGCGGTACAGCTCCCACAGCAGCACGAGCGCGCCGATGGTGAGCGCAGTGAATATCCACCGCGACCACGGGCCCAAATGCAGGCCGAACGCGGCGCCCGGATTGAAGACGAGCGTCAGCCGGAGCGTCTCGCCGATCACATCGCGCGGCAGGCGCGACGGCATCAGCCGGTCGACCGCCATGACCTTCGTGAACGCGTCGACAAGCACGACCGACGCGGCGAGCCCGAAGAACAGGCGCGGATTCGAATTACTTCTTGCCATCTTCCTCACGTTGCTTGCACTCGATGCAGAAGCGGGCGTGCGGCAGCGCGTCGAGTCGGTCGAACCCGATCTCGCCGCCGCACTGGTGGCAACGCCCGTACGTCTCCGGCGACCGGTAGAGCCGGCGCAGCGCCTCGTCGATGTGCCAGAGGAACCTCCCTTCCTGACTCGCGAACAGGAACGCCTTCTCGCGTTCGCTCGCGTCCGTTCCCTGGTCGGCCATGTGGAATGAATACGACGACAGATCGCCATCGGCGCCCTGCGGCGTCGAGCCGAACGTCTCGTCGTAATGGCCGAGTTCCTTCAGCACGCGCTTGCGCTCTTCGAGCAGCCGCTTTTCAAAATGCGCGATCTGCTTCTTGACCATCGGCTTGAACTTCTTGTCGCCTTCCGCTGTTTGCGCCATCGTCAGCTGTCCCTTGTGAGTGCAATGTGGGCGGTCATCCCGTCGAGCTCGAGCGCGACGGCCGTCAAATCAGCCGGGAGAACGTCGGTGACGGTCATTTCCCGGGCGAGCACCTCACCGGCGATCCACTGCCGGTGCTGTTCCGCTATCGCGCGCAGCGCGTCGTGCCCGGCGATCCGCAGCCGAATCCGGTCGCTCACCGCGAGTCCCGTATCCTTCCGAAGCCGCTGCACGCGGCTCACCATTTCCCGTGCAATACCCTCCGAACGCAGTTCCGGTGTCACCGTCGGGTCGATCGCCGCGAAGCGCGCGCCATCCTCCTGCACCGCGAGCGGGCCGCTCGCCCGACGGTGAATCGTAACCTCGTCCGGCGTGAGCTGGTGGTCAGTGCCATCCACGCCGATGATCACGGCCTCGCCGCGCTCGAACGCGCGAAGCGTTTCCGTCGAGAGCGCCGCGACGGCGGCCGCGGCCCGCGGCGTCTCCTTGCCCCACCGCTGTCCAAGCGCGCGAAAGTTCGGCTTCGCCTCCAGCGACACGAGCGCGTCGGAGCTTGTCGCGAACTCGACGGATTTCACGTTGAGCTCCGCCGCCAGCAGCGGCACGAGCTCGCGCACGAGCGACTCCACCGCGTCGCCATGCGGGGGCAGCACGCACACCATGCGCGAGAGCGGCTGGCGGACGTTCACGCCGGCGGTTTCGCGCGCAGCACGGCCAAGCGTGGCGAGCGCACGGATCTCGCGCATCGCTTCGTCGAGGTGCGGCTTCGGCGCGAATGGCTCCGGCCGCACGTACGGCGCCAGATGCACGGACTCGCCGGTGAGCTCGCGATGCATCCAGTCCGTCACGAACGGCGCAAAGGGCGCCAGCAGGCGGCACGCCACGACAAGCACTTCGTGCAGCGTCGCGAATGCGGCGCGATTATCAGTGCCGGTCACGTCCCAGAACCGTTCGCGCGAACGCCGCACGTACCACTTGGAGACGTCGTCGTCCACGAACTCCATCACGACGCGCGCGGCGCCGGTGGCGTCGTACTCGCCGAGCAGACGCGAGGCCTCGGCCTCGACGGTCGCAAGCCGCGACAGCACCCACCGGTCAAGCGCCGGCCGGCTTTCACGCCCGGGATCCGCCGGAGACGGCGCCCAGCCGAAGTTCGCGTACTCGGCAAACACACCGCTGTACAGATTCTTGAGCGTGACGAGGAACCGTCCCGCCGTTCCGCGAATCACGTTCTCGTCGAAACTGCGCGGCTTCCAGACCTGGCTCGCCGTCATCAGGAACAAGCGCACGGCGTCGGCGCCGTGCCGCTCCATCACGGCCATTGGCTCGACGGTGTTTCCCTTGCTCTTGGACATCTTCTGGCCGGTGGCGTCGAGCACCTGATCGTTCACGACGACGTTGCGGTACGGCGACGCCAAGGGATTCGGCCGCGCGCTCGCGCCGCCTGGAACGGCGCCGCGCGCGCCAGGCGTGAGCGCACCGTCGAGCCCGGTCGCGATCGCGAGCAGCGAATAGAACCATCCGCGCGTCTGGTCCACGCCTTCGGCAATGAAGTCGGCCGGAAAGTGGCGCGTGAAGTTCTCCTTGTTCTCGAACGGATAGTGCCACTGCGCAAACGGCATCGAGCCCGAATCGAACCACGCGTCGATCACTTCCGCCGCACGGCGCATCGTGCCCTTCCCCGACTTCGCAGGCCACGTGTACGCGTCAATGAACGGCTTGTGCGGATCGAAATCAGGCGGAAGCGCGCGCCCCGTGCGCTCCGCGAGCTCCGCGTAGCTGCCGATCGCCTCGATCTCGGCGGGGTCTTCGTCATTGACCCACACCGGAAGCGGCGTGCCCCAGTAGCGGTCGCGCGAGATCGCCCAGTCGATGTTGTTCTCGAGCCACATCCCAAAACGCCCGGTGCCCGTGTCGGGCGGCGTCCAGTTGATCGCGGCGTTGCGCGCGATCATTTCTTCCTTGAACGCGGTCGTGCGTATGAACCACGACGTGCGCGCGTAATACAGGAGCGGGGTTCCGCAGCGCCAGCAGTGCGGATACGGATGGCGCACCGTACCAGCCTTCCACAGCACGTCGCGCTTCTTGAGTTCGTCGATGATTTGCTGCGCGGCGTCGCGCACGTTCATGCCGCCGACCACCGGGATGTCCGCAGGAAACTGACCGCGCGCGTTCACCGGCTGGAGGAAAGCGAGCCCATGCTTCTTCCCCGCGATGTAGTCGTCCGCGCCGAATGCCGGCGACATGTGCACGACGCCTGAGCCGTCGTCGGCCGACACGAAATCCTCGGCGACGATCACCTCATGTTCACCCTCGGGATACGGCACCCAATCAAGCGGACGGCGATAGCGCATTCCCGCGAGCTGCGCTCCCGTGAACGTCGCCACCGTCTCCCATTTCGTGCTCCATTCCTGACCGAGCACCGCCGGCGCACGCGACTCCGCGAGGAGCAGCGTCCAGTCCGTGCGCCCGTTCTTGCGCACCTCGATATATGTGAGGTCCGGCTTCACCGCGAGCGCTGCATTGGAAAGCAAGGTCCACGGCGTGGTAGTCCAAACGACGATCCGACGCCGAGTCCCTTCGGTCTTCGGTCCCTCGGTCTTCGGTCCCTCGGTCTTCGGTCCCTCGAGGTCCAGTGCGAGATAGACACTCGGATCGTCCGTGTCCTCGTAGCCCTGCGCAACCTCATGCGACGACAACGATGTGCCGCACCTCGGGCAATACGGAAGGATCTTGTGCCCCTGGTACAGCAGCTTTTTGTCGAACAGCGTCTTGAGCGCCCACCACACGCTCTCGACGTATTCGTTCGAGTACGTGACATACGGGTTGGCGTAGTCGAGCCAGTAGCCCATGCGCGCACTCAGCCTTTCCCACTCCTCGCGGTACTTCCACACGCTCTCGCGGCACAGGCGATTGAACTCCTCCACGCCGATCCGCTCGATGTCCTGCTTGCCGCTGATGCCGAGCGCCTTCTCGACTTCGATCTCCACCGGGAGACCGTGCGTGTCCCATCCCGCCTTGCGCGAGACGTGGAACCCGCGCATCGCGCGATACCGGCAGAAGAGATCTTTCAGCGTGCGCGCCAATACGTGATGGATTCCCGGGCGTCCGTTCGCCGTCGGCGGGCCCTCAAAGAAGACGAACTCCGGCGCGCCAACGCGCGCCGACAGCGAGCGGTGGAAGAGGTCTTCGTCCTTCCAGCGGGCGAGCAGGTCGTCCTCCATCTCGCGCGCGGGCTGCTCCGGCGGGAGCTTCCGGTAGCGCACGGCCATGTCTCCGCTGGCGGCGGTCACAGGCGCTCCAGCACACCGCGCACGAGCGCGGTGAGATGCGGCTCTGCGCCGCGCGCCGCCGCGATGATCCGCTCGAGCGTCACCGGTTCGAGCGTCTCCGGCACCGCCATGTCAGTGATGATCGAAAGGCCGAGCACGCGCATGCCGGCGTGGTTCGCGACGATCACCTCGGGCACGGTGGACATGCCGACGACATCGGCGCCGATCGTCCGCAGCATGCGATACTCGGCGCGCGTCTCGAGGTTCGGGCCCGCGACGGCCGCGTACACTCCTTCGCGCACGGTGATCGCGTGCTCCCTTGCCACCGCGCGCGCCGCGTCGCGCAGCTGCGCGTCGTACGGCGCGCTCATGTCCGGAAAGCGCGGCCCCAGCGAGTCGTCGTTCGGCCCGACGAGCGGACTGTCACCGAGCAGGTTGATGTGATCCGCGATGAGCATCACGTCGCCAGCGCGCCACTCGGCGCGCATCGTCCCGCACGCGTTGCTGACGATGAGCGTGCGCGCGCCAAGGGCGTGCAGCACGCGCACCGGAAACGTCACTTGCTGCAGTGAATACCCTTCGTAGCGGTGGAAGCGCCCCTGCATCGCGGCAACGCGGCGACCGCCGAGCGTGCCCAGAAGAAGCCGGCCAGTATGCGACTCTACCGTCGAGAGCGGGAAACCGGGGATGTCGGCGTACTCGACAATCGCATCGACCGAGATCGCGTCGCCGAGCGCGCCGAGCCCCGTGCCGAGGACGATGGCGACCTCGACCGCAGCCGCCGAGCCGGCCCGTGCGCGCACAGCGGTCGCCGCGTCGCGCACAGATTCCGCGCGATGCGCATGCTCCGCGCCGCCGGTGACATCGGGGCGTGTCCGCTCGTGCACAGCCTCCACGATCTACTCCGCTTTGACGTTCGCGTCGAGCCAGGAAGCGCCCTTCGCCGGTGCCTGCTTCGCATCGCTCCCTTCGGCCTGCGGACGCGCGAATTCTGCGCTCGCCGCCTCCGCGGAATGCAGCTCCGCGAGGTGGCGCTCCGCCATCGAGCGCATGTGCGCAAGGTAGGTGCGCCGCGCGCGCTCGAGCGCGTCGATATCGAGCTGAAGCCGGCGCACCTCCGCACGCGAGTCATCGAGCGCGCGCTCGCCCTCGGCCCGCGCCTCGCGCAGGATGAGCTCTGCTTCGCGGTCGGCTTGCGCGCGCGTTTCAGCGCGCAGCTGTTGCGCGGAGATCAGTGCATCATTCAGCGCCTTGTCGCGCTCGCGGAATGCACGCAACTGCTCGTGGAATCCCTTGGCCTTTGCCTCGAGCTCCTGCGCCACACGACTCAGCCGTTCGAGTTCGTCAGCCACCTGGTCGCGGAACTGGTCCACGCGCGTCTTGTCGTAGCCGCGCAGCGCCGACCCGAAGTCGTAGCGCCGCACGTCCACCGGTGTCAGGTGAAAGGCCTCGTCAGTCATTTACGCCCTCGCTCCGAACAGGACCGTGCCCAACCGCACCATCGTCGCGCCCTCTTCCACCGCGATCGCATAGTCTCCCGACATTCCCATCGACAGCTCGCGAGCCGGATGACCCGCCGCGACCAGCACTTCGCGGGCCGCTCGAGCGCCCGCGAACACCGTTCGCAGCGCGCGCTCACCTGCGTCGAACGGCGCCATCGTCATCACGCCCGCAACCTGTACGCCGCCCAACTCCCGCAGACGTTCCGCTTCCGCCCTCACATCCGACGGGGCGAACCCGCCCTTCGTTTCCTCGCCGGCGACGTTCACCTGCAGAAGTACCTCCACCGGCCTGCCGCGCTTCGAACCGAAGTCGTGCACCGCATCGGCCAGCCGCGAACTATCCAGCGCATGCAGCATTGCAAAGCGGTCGAGAAACTTCACCTTGTTGCGCTGCAGATGTCCGATCAAATGCCAGCGCAACCCCTCAGCGGCCGCCGACGCGTGCAATGCATCCTGCTTGTCGAGCGCCTCCTGCACCTTGTTTTCGCCGATGTCGAAAAGCTTCGCGCGCCGTGCAGCCTCGACGGCCTCCGGCCCGTGCGTCTTGGTGACGGCGATGATCCGGACCTCCTGGCCATGTCCACCGCGCCGCACCGCGTCCGCGATGAGCCCCCTGATTTCGGCGACCCGTTCGTCGACGTCTGGAAATGGCATAACACATGAAATTATCTAGGTTTACCTTGTCCGGGCAAGGGCCGTGCGCAGGCAGTAGTGGGGCAGTTTGGTCTTGGTGTGTGCAGTGGTGGTAGGTCAGGGGTCGTTGGTGCGAGGTTCGCGGTCTCTGGCTTCTGATCGCAGGTCCACGGCTGTTGGTGCGTGGCGCGCGGGGGCACGCCGTCTCCGGCGGAACTTGTGTACCTTGCACAGGTTTCATTGAACACCACCTGACCGGATCTGCCACATGCGACGATTGGTCTTGTTCGGCCTCCTGATCGTGATCGGTTGCACACCAGCAAGCGGACCGAGCCTTGTGGTAGGCGTCGCCCTCACGAACAATGCGTCGGCTGACGGCCTGTTTGTCGGCGACCAGTTCCAGCTGACCGGAGTGCCGTACGACGTCAACGGCGACCCGGTCTCGTTGTTCACGGTGACGTATTCAAGCAGTAACGCGGGCGTCGCGACGGTCAGTTCCACGGGCGTGGTGACCGCAGTGTCTCCGGGAACGACCAAGCTCCAGGCGCAAGCTGGCGGAACGTCCTCTGGTCAGTTGCTCGTCACGGTCGATGGAAACGTGACGACGCGCATCATCGTCACACCGAACGCCCCGCTCGCGACGGCCGGGAGTCAGGTGCAGCTCACCGCGACCGTGTATACGTCGGTCGGCAACCCGGCGCGCGGGAAATCCGTGACTTGGTCGACCTCAGACGCGAGCAAGGCGACGGTCGATGCGTCCGGCAACGTCTCGGCCATTGCCGCCACGAGCGCGGTGTCGATCTGCGCGACATCAGTCGACACGCCGACGGTCAAAGGTTGCGCGACAGTGACCGTCCACTAGCGGCACCTGACAACCCGGTCGAGGCAAAAGGACGATGAGACGGACGCGAGAGGCGGGAATTCGAACAGGCGCGGAGTGCGGAGAAGGAATCCCGGATTCGCGGTAAGCAGAAACGAACCGGGAGTGATGCGGAATGCGAAAAGGGCGCGGCCTCGAGCGGGCGCGCCCTTTAGCGCTTCAATAACTGCATTCACCTCGGGTCTCATTCACGAAAGACTCGCATCCTCTCTGTCCTCCGCGCAAACCCGAATTCGGGATTCCTCATCCGCACTCCGCGCCGGTTCGAAAATCCCGTCACGCTGGTGACGGCTCCGGTCCGCCGAGCAACGGCGGCGCGACGCGCTTCGGTTCCGGAATCGCCGGCGCCGATGGCGGGAGCGGTGGAACGGCCGATGGCGGACGCGGCGGCAGAGTGCCGCCCTTGATGAGCGCCGCGAAATCCTCACGCGAGAGCGTCTCGCGCTCGAGCAGGCCCGCGGCGATCGCGTCGAGCAGAGGACGATTCTCCATCAGCACTTTCTTTGCGCGCTGATACGCCGTGTCGATCACGCGCGCGACTTCGTCGTCCACCTGTTGCGCGGTGCGCTCGGACACGACGCGACGGCTCGTGAGCTGCTGGCCGAGGAACACCTCCTGCTCGTTGTCGCCAACGAGCACCGGCCCGATCGTGTCTGACAGCCCCCACTGCGAGACGTAGCGCCGCGCAATCGCCGTCGCCATCTGGATGTCGCTTGCGGCACCCGTCGTCACGCGGTCACGGCCGAACACGAGCTCCTCCGCAGCGCGACCGCCGTACGCCATCACGAGACGCGCTTCGAGCTGCTCACGCGTCACGCTCACGCGGTCGTCCTCGGGCAGCGTGAACGCGAGACCGAGCGCGCGGCCGCGCGGCACGATCGTCACCTTGTGCAGCGGATCGTTCCCCTCGACCTTGATCGCGCAGATCGCGTGGCCGCCCTCGTGATAGGCGGTCAGACGCCGCTCCTCCTCCAGCATCACCATCGACTTGCGCTCGGCGCCGAGCAGGACCTTGTCCTTGGCCTCCTCGAGATCCGCCATGTAGACCTTGTCGTGATTGCGGCGCGCGGCGAGCAGAGCTCCCTCGTTGACCAGATTCGCCAGGTCGGCGCCCGACATTCCGGGCGTCGTGCGCGCCAGGCGCAGCACGTCCACATCGTCGGCCACCGGCACCTTGCGCAGGTGCACCTTGAGGATTCCCTCGCGGCCCCGCAGGTCGGGCGCGGCGACCACGATCTGGCGGTCGAAGCGGCCTGGGCGCAGGAGCGCCGGGTCGAGCACGTCGGGCCGGTTCGTGGCCGCGATGAGGATCACGCCATCGTTGGACTCGAAGCCGTCC
>JBOHTH010000052.1:0-4405 GCA_050733535.1 Gemmatimonadaceae bacterium
GCCGAAATCCGAAGACCACCTTCGTAGCCGCGCACATGGGCTGGATTGCGAGCGACCTCAAGCGGCTCGGCAAGCTGCTCGACGAGATGCCGAACGTGAACACCGAGGTGGGCGCGGTGCTCTACGACATCGGCCGGCAGCCGCGTGCGATGCACGACTTTTTCGTGAAGTACCAGGACCGGATCCTGTTCGGCAAGGATTCATTCCAGCCCGAGGAGTATCCGTACTATTGGCGCGTGTTCGAGACGAAGGACGACTACTTCGACTATTACAGGAACTACCACGCGTTCTGGAAGCTGTACGGAATTGACTTGCCGGACGCGGTGCTGAAGAAGGTCTACGACGGGAACGCGCTGCGGATCACGCCGGGGTTGCAGGCGGCGTTTGCGGCGGGAAAACAGACGCTGCGCCACACATTATAGTATTGACTACTATGGTATCCTATACTATACTATCACATGTCGCAAACGCCACTCCTTCCGGGTTTCGTCTACCTCAAATCGTTCGAGCGAGCTGCAAAAGGCGAACTGACGGAGGATGATCGTGCCAATCTTGAGCGTGAGCTGTGCGCGAATCCGGAAGTTGGCTCAGCAATGGTTGGCACCGGCGGAGTGCGAAAGATGCGGTTCGGTCGCGAAGGTGAAGGCAAGCGGGGTGGGTTGAGAGTGATTTACTACTACCGCAACCAAGTTGGACGGATCTATATGCTGACCATGTATCCCAAGAACGTGCAAGACAATCTCTCGCGAGATGTGAGGAACGCGATGAAGGCGCTCACTGCGCAGCTTGACCGAGATCGTTAGTCGGGCGAACCGAGCATCCCCGCGTGGCGAAGGCTCACTGGCAAGAGGTCACGATATGGCAGTCACTCGAAAGTCGACAAGAAAGTCTTCCTCCAGGGGAGCGGCACGAAATATTGGAGCGGAAATAATCTCCGGACTCAAAGATGCCATCGCGTTCGAAGCGGGCCGCTCAGTTGGCGCAGTGTTCAAATCCGCGCCAATCAGCGCTCGGCACGCCACAGTGCCGCCTGCACCCGTGTTTTCCGCGAACCAGATCGTCGCCCTCAGAAAGCGCCTGAGCCTCTCTCAGACTGTGTTCGCGCAAGCGCTGAACGTGAGCCCCGAAACAGCGAAGGCGTGGGAACACGGAAGATTTTCCCCCGGCGGATCGGTGAACCGGCTGCTCCAGATCGCAACGCGTCATCCATGGGCCCTGCTCGACGGGATCGTCTATGCAGACCCAGCGCGCAACTCACGCCACGCGATACGCGGAAGCAAAATGCGCGGGAAGCGCGCAGCGAAATAGCGCGGCTACACCTGACGCCGTGCTGTACGACATCGGACAGCGTGGCGGCCTCTGTCGGCGGATGGTCTCATCCAAACGTCCTACGTGCTGGAGCCGATGACCCGGGCACGGGTACAATGGGTTGAGCAACGGCGCCGCAGTGGTGAAGCCGCCGCCGCTGCGCCACTAGTCAACCTCAACCCACCTTCACATGGCACACAAATACGGCAAGAAAGCGTCGGACAAGGTCGGGCGCGCGATGCACGAAATGCACGAGGGCAAGCTCCGGTCGGGGCGCAGCGGCAAGAAGGTCACGAGCCGCACGCAGGCGATTGCCATCGGACTCTCCGAAGCGCGCCGGGCCGGCGGCAAGGTACCGCGCAAGACCACGCGTCACCGCCGCGCCGGATCCGCCCGGTAGTTCGCGAACCCGCGCGCCGTCATTCCGAACGCAATCGCGCCGACAACGCCGCCCGCCACAAGCAGGCACACCGCGACGACGAGCGGCGCCGACGGTTGCTGCAGCAAGCGAAGCACCGCATCGCGCGTGAGCCCGGGCAGGAGCGCGCGCACGGCACGCGGCGCGAACACGAATGCGATCACTACCGCGACGAACGGCGCGCCGAGCAGCGCCTCGAGCTCCCAGCAGGCCAGCGCGGCCACGGCGCACGAGCCGATGACCAGCATCGCAAGCAAGCTCAGCACAGTCACCGCGCCAGGATTCACCGGCACCGTCGCCGGGAGCGCGATCGAGACGGCGCCGGCGGCAATGGCCCATGGAGCGGCGAGTATCGCCATCGCCACGAACCGCGATGCGGCAATCGCACGCGGCTCGACCGGCAGCCCGCACAGAAAATCGAGCGTCCCCTCCATCTTGTCCCTCGAGATGCCCATGGGCACGATCAGCACCGCGCCGAGTCCGCTGCCAAGTACCACGGCCAGCAATTCCGCCGGCGCACGCTTCCCTGCGGCGAAGAACACGACGCAAACGATGGCGCTGAGCAGTGCCATCTTCACCACCATCGGGCGCTGTCGCCGCAGCTCGAGCATCAATAGTGGGGTCATCCGGTCAGCTCGCATAGCGCGAGAGCGCCGCGTAGAGAATCCTGGCAAGGCTCGCGCCCCGGTGCGCCGCGCAGAGGTCGGACACGGTCGCGTCGAGCTGAAGCGTCCCGTTCGTCAGCAGCAATACGCGATTGGCGACGAACTCGACGTCCTCCAGCAAGTGCGTGGAGAAGAGCACGACGCGATCCGACTGCGAATCAACGGCTGAAAGAATCGCGCCGAGTAACTCGCCACGTACGGCCGGGTCGAGTCCCGACGTCGGCTCGTCCAGCAAGAGCAGCGGCGGCCGGCACGCCTCAGCCGCGAGGAACGACGCCTTCACGCGCGTTCCCTTCGACAGTCGCCCGAGCGGCTTGTCGAGCGGCACGTCGAGGCGGTCCGCGAGATGTCCCGCGTATGCTGCATCCCAGGTTGGATAAAACTGCTTCAAGAAGGCGAGATGTTCGCGTACCGTCGTCCAGCCGTAGCCAGCCGGCGTTTCCGGAAGCAACCCGATCTCCCGGCGGGCGAGCGGGAGCAGCGAGCGAAGATCGCGACCGTCGAACAAAATGAAGCCGTCGTAATCGATCGGCCGGCCCGCGAGTGCCCGCAGCATCGTCGATTTGCCGGACCCGTTCGGACCCACCAAGGCGACACGCTCACCCGGCTGGATCTCGAGTGTCAGCGGAGCAAGCGTGAACGACGAATAGCGCACGGTCACCTGGCGAAGGGCAATGCGCGGAACCGCGTCGATGGATGTCATGTGAATGCGCGCGTCAAAGGGTGTAGAGGAGCGCAGCCGCGGCGAACAGCGTACGGACCGCGAACGCGACGGCCGCGAGCACAACGGCCGAGCGCGCGCTGGATTTGCAAACCCCGCGCAGCAGCGCGCACACGAGCGACGCCCACGCAACTGTGAAGAAGTCCCACGTCTCGACGCTGATCCGCTGAAGTGGCGTCGTACCATGCACGAACGCGTTGATCCCGAACGCAACCATGAGATCGGCGGTCGTGTGCACGGCGCCAACGCCGCGCGCGGCCAGCACCCCCGCGACGGTCACATCCCGCAGCGCGAAAACAATCTCCGCCAGGCAGAATGCCGACACGAGCTTTGCGAACGGCAGCCGCTCGCCGAGGAAGACCGCGCACGCCCAGCAGACGAGCGCGGCGGCGAGCGCCTTCCCGAATGCCGCGAACGGTGACAGGACTCCCGACAGCCACAGCGCACCCTGCGCCGCCTGCTGCGCGACGGGCCCCTGCGGCGCGAGCGCCTGCGCGACGTACGGCTGGATGACCCAACTCGTGATCAACGAAATGATCGCGATCGCGACCAGCGGTTCGAACATCGGCGTTCGCCGCTCAAGCACGGCGGCGAGCCTTCCCGCAGACTGATTGTTCATGATCGGCGACCTCAGTGAGCTATGGTGGAAAGGCTGCGAAGGCTGCGAAACCGGTCGAGCGTCGCCGCTTCGGACGACTCGCCCACCGACCGCACGCTGACCACGCCGGTGCTGGTGACGAACGCCGCAACCGGCACGAGCCGCGCGTCGAGCGCGCGCCCAATGGACCCATCACGGTCCCAGAGCAGCACCGGCGCGAGTTCCGCCGGGGGCCAGTCGTTCGCGCCGGCGCGCTGCGCGAACGGCGCCACGACCGCAACGCCTACGCACGCAAGCGCCCCCGCGCGCTGCCGCACGAGACCGGCCCAGCGTTCGAGTTCCGCCTCGCAGTGCACACACGATCTGCTGACATACAAAACGGCCACCGGGACGCGCGGCGGGCACGATTCCCCGTTCGCCTTGGCGACAGTCCGAATGAGGCGCCACGCCGAATCGCTGAGCGCGAACGGCGCAGTGTCGCGCGCCGCGTCCGCAACACGATGGCGCCAGGTAAATGAGGCGAGCCATGCCGCGCTGCCCGCGACGGCGATCAGCAGCGCCGCCGCGGCCATGCGCGCCGCGCGACCGGCAGCGCGCCGCGCCGAACGTTCCGGCGCGGCGGCTGCTTGCGGTGACTCCTGGAAATCGGGTTTGGTCGTCACATCGCCGCGGCGATGCATGTCGACACGCAGAAC
>JBOHTH010000053.1:0-6169 GCA_050733535.1 Gemmatimonadaceae bacterium
GTCGAGCCCAATCTCCTTCGCCTTGATCTGTACGTAGTAGTCGAACGCGGCCGCGTCCTCGACGCCGAGCCCGCCGCCGCCCGACCCTCCGACCGTCGGGCGCGGGCCCACGTCCTTCGTCTGCATGCCGAGCTGTTTCAGTTTCTCGACGAACTCCTTCGGTGCGTTCGGATCGACGCCGACGCGCAGCGACGCGAGCGCGATCTTGCGATCGAAGTTGAACGGTGTCGTCACCGTGGACGGATCTTTCTCGTCGACGCCGTGGATCACGTTGAACACCATCGCCGCATCTTCCACCGTGCGCGTGATCGGTCCGACGCGGTCCTGCGACCACGCGAGCACCATCCCGCCCTGGCGGCTCACGCGCCCGAACGTCGGGCGCAGCGCGCTGAGTCCGCACCGAGTCGTCGGCGAGACGATTGAACCGGATGTCTCCGTGCCGATCCCGAACGCAACGCAGCCCGCCGCCGTCGCGGACGCGGGACCGGCGGACGACCCGCTCGAGCCGAGCACCAGATTCCACGGATTGTTCGTGCGGCCGCGGAACCACTGATCGTTCTGCGCGAACAGTCCGGTCGCGAGTTTCGCGATGAGCACCGCACCAGCGTCGCGAAGACGCACGACAACCTCGGCGTCGTCATCGATCACGCGATTCTCGAAATCCTTCGCGCCCCATGTGGTGGGCGCGCCCTTCACGGAGAAAAGATCTTTCACGCCGTACGGAAGCCCGTGCAGCGGGCCGCGATACTTCCCGGCGGCAATCTCCGCGTCGGCCTGCTTGGCTTCGGCACGCGCGCGATCCTCGAGGATCGTCACCGCGCAGAGCAGCGTCGGGTTGAGGCGCTTGAGCCGCGTGAGGTAGATCTCGGTGAGCTGCGTCGACGTAATCTTCTTCGCCTTGATCAGCGCGGAGAGGCGGTGCGCCGGGAGATATGCGATCTCGTCAGGATTCGTCGGGACCGCACCGCTCCATTTTTCGGTCGTGAACGTTGCGCGGTCGAACGCGGCCTTGCCGTGTTCCCGCGCGAGCTTTTCCATGTAGGCGCCGGTGCCGCCCGGGTACGGCTGGAACTGGAGCGCGGGCGCTTCGCCATTCTCGAGCGGAACCGGCAGCGCTTGGGGCTGTCGTCCGCGTCCCGCGCCCGGCGCGCCTGCTGCGCCGACCGGTACGCCCTGCGCACGCGCGCGCTCGGAACCAAACGCCGTCGCCGCCGCGGCTACGAGGGAGAGAAACATGAACTCACGCCGGTCTATTCCCGCCTGCTCCTCGTCGAAGTCGGAGCGCTCAAGATCGGATTCGGTCTGGTCGAGGAGTTCTTCGGGCGTTGGCATCGTGCGTCCTTGGGTCGGGGCGGAAAGGGCGGGGGAGCGGGACTAATTGACCACCGAGAACAGGGTGGCATCAAGCTTGGTGTCAAAAACATGACCGCGCCAGCGGTCGGAGGTGCGGTGATCGCCAAATACATTAGATATGTCGACGCCACGCGACGCCGCGGTGGCCCCCTCCCATCACGCAAGGACACGGATTCATGTTGAAGCGCGCCGTCTCCGCTCGCTGGCTCGCGGGCGCTGCACTCATCGCAGGCATCGTTTCCATCACTGCCGCGACGCCGCTCGAACCCAACCTCGTCTCCGGCCTCCGCTGGCGCATGGTCGGGCCATTCCGCGGCGGCCGTGTCGCTGCCGTCACGGGCGTCATCGGACAGCCCGGCACGTTCTATATCGGCATGCCGCTCGGCGGCGTCTGGAAGACCACGAGCGCCGGGACCGTCTGGTATCCGGTCATGGACGGCGTGAAGGAAGCGTCGTCCGTCGGGTCTGTGCAGGTCGCGCCGTCGGATCCGAACATCGTCTACGCCGGCATGGGCGATCTCATCACCGGCGGCGGCATCAACGAAGGGAACGGGATGTACAAGTCCGTCGATGCCGGCAAGACGTGGGAGCACCTGGGCCTCGACGAGACCAAGCAGATCCCGTCGATCCTCGTCGATCCGAAAGATCCGAACCTCGTGATCATCGCCGCGCAGGGAAATGTGCACAAGCACATGGACACGCGCGGCGTGTTCCGCAGCACCGACGGCGGCAAGCACTGGACCAAGACGCTCTACGTCGATGACGAAACCGGCGGGCAGGAAATCGCCTGGGCGTTCGACAGCCCCAAGGTGATGCTCGCGACCACGGTACAGCATTACAGCGATCCGCTCGCCGTACGCGGCGGTGGTCCGGGCGGAGGCGGAGCACAGCAGCCCACGCGCACCAAGCTGTTCAAGTCCATCGACGAAGGGCTGACGTGGAAGGAGATCGTCGGCAACGGCCTCCCCGCGATGACGAACCGCACGTCGATTGCGATCGCGATGAACACGAACAGCCAGCGGATGTTCATCATCGGCAATTTCGGCCTGTACCGCTCCGACGACGGCGGCGGGAGCTGGCGCCAGATGGCGGCCCACGACACGCGCATCCGCAACGGGCAGAACGGGTACAACTGCGGCGTGTACATCGACCCGTCGAACCCTGACGTCATGTACACCATCAACACATCGAGCTTCAAGTCGGTGGACGGCGGCAACACGTTCACCGGCTTCAAAGGTGCGCCGGGCGGCGATGATCCGCAGCAGATGTGGATCGATCCCACCAACGGCAAGCGCATGCTCCTCGGCGTGGACCAGGGCGCCACGATCTCGCTCGACGGCGGGCTTACGTGGAGCTCGTGGTACAACCAGCCGATGGAGCAGGTCTATCATATCTCGACCGACAACTCGTTCCCCTACTGGATCTACGCCACGCAGCAGGACGCGGGCGCGATAGCGACGCGGAGCCGCGGCGATCTTGGCACGGTGAACTGGATGGACTGGAAGCCGGTTCCGGGTTACGAGTTCGGCTACATCGTCGCCGATCCGCTCAATCCGAAGATCGTGTATTCCGGCGGACCGGCGCGCGGCATCGTGAAGATTTCATATCCCAGCCAGCAGTGGATCGACATCAGCCCGAACATGGATACAAGTCTTGCGCTGAGGCAGGTGGGCAATCAGCCGCTCGCATTCGGGGCGACGAATCCGCACGAGCTCTTCGTTGGGTTCCAATACCTCATGTCGACAACGGACGGCGGAGTGCACTGGAAGAAGCTCAGCCCGGATCTCGGCTATCCCAAGGGCGTCACGCCGCCGCCGCGCAGTGCAGCGCGTGCTGGCCGTGGCGGTGGGGCGGGCGGGCGCGGCGGCCCCGCGCCCGGTGGATCGATCGAGTCGTTCTCGACATCGAGTGTCGCACCCGGCGTGATCTGGGTCGGCACGAACAACGGCTTGGTCAAGGTGACGAAGGACCATGGCGTGACGTGGACCGACGTCACGATTCCCGATCTGCCGAATCCCACCAGGGCGGATATCTCGACGATCGACGCATCGCATCACGATGCTGCAGAAGCGTACGTCGCGATTGATTACCACACAGTGGGTGACTACGCGCCGTACTTCTATCGCACCAAGGACTACGGCAAGACGTGGACGAAGATCGTGAACGGATTCGCCGTGGATCAGCCGAGCGGAAGTTTCGGCCGTGTGATCCGCGCGGATACCAAGAAGGCAGGCCTGTTGTTCGCGGGCACCGAAAGCTCGATGTACGTCTCGTTCAACGACGGCGACGACTGGCAGTCGCTGATGCTCAACCTGCCGAACACTTCATACCGCGACATTCAGATCAAGGACAACGATCTGGTCGTCGGCACATATGGCCGAAGCTTCTGGATTCTCGATGATATCTCGCCGCTCAGGCAGATGACCGCGGCGATCGCGTCGGAGCCCGTGCATTTCTTCAAGCCCGGCGACGCGTGGCGCGTGCGCCGCGACGTGAACGGCGACACGCCGTTCCCGCCGGAAGTGCCGCACGGCGAGAATCCGCCGCCGGGTGCGATCCTCTATTATTGGCTCGCGTCAAAGCCGTCGGGAGAAATCACGCTCGAGGTTTCCGACGCGGCCGGCCACGTAATCCGGCACATGTCGAGTGCACCGGTCGCGCCGATCACGGATTCGATGCAGACGATTCCGGAGTTCTGGAAAGAAGTCATGCGGCCGATGCCTGCGGAAAGCGGGACTAACAGAATTAATTGGGACATGCGCTACGACAACCCTCCGACGTTCTCGCACAGCTACGGCCAGATGATGGGCGCCGTGCCGTTCGAGACACCGTGGTCGCCGGAGGGGCCGCTTGCGCCGCCCGGCGTGTATAGGCTCAAGCTCACGGTGGACGGCAAGAGCTACACGCAGACCGTGACGCTCAAGAACGATCCGCGCTCACCGGCGAGCGCGGCGGATATCGCGGCGCAACATGTGCTGCTGACGAAACTGTACGATGGCTCGAAGGAGGCGTGGGCCGGCTACGAACAGGTCACGGCCATGCGCTCGGCGGTTGGCGAGCTTGCCGGGTCGAACCCACAAGCGGCAGTGGAGAGCGCGATCAAGGAGTTCGAGGCGAAACTGGTCTCGGCCGGCGGAAACGGCGGCGCTGGTGGACGGGGGTTTGGAGGCGGCGGCCGGGGCGGAGCGGGCGGCCCGCCGCCGGCGCCGAACTTCGCGGGGCTCGTCGGCGCGCTGAACCGTCAGCTCGATGGATTGGACGCCGGCGATCTTGCGCCGACGGAATCCATGATGCGCGCGTCGAGGTGGGCGTGCGCAGACCTGCGGACGGCGGTGAGCAACTGGAAGGCTGTGAACGGCGCGGAGCTGGCAGCGTTCAACAAGGTGCTGACGGCCAACGGAGCGCACGCTCTGGCCGCAGCAACGCCGAGTTTGGCGGCACCGGTCTGCGCGACGGAGGCAGCAAAGCACTAACTACGGGTGAAGCTGTAACAGCTAACTGTTGGTTGGTTAATCGTTAACAAATTAGTCCTGGCTTCGAGGCGCGAATGGCGCTCCAGCCAGGACTAATTTTTACCTCAGTTAACCAACCAACAGTTGGCAGTTCAACTCGCCGTTAGTAGTTCACCGGTCTCTTCCGCACGGGCATTGCAAAGCTCTGATATCCCTCAGGGGGAGCAAAGAGCGATGCGTCGAGTTGCTTCTTCTCGATCCCGGTGACTTCCATGACTGTCTTTCCGTCCTTGGTCACCTTGAGCGGAAAATTGTGATCGCCTAGCTCGGTGAGCCACCCGGCCTCTTCCTGCGGCGCCATCGGGTTGCTCGCAGCGGGCATCCGGAATCCGCCGAACTCGGATGACATGCACGCGTCGACCGACCGGCCGTCCGTATCGGTGAGCGTCATGTGCTCGCACTTGTAGCCTGCGACCGTCTCGAACTTTCCAGTTTTCACGATCGCCGGTCCCTTGCCGCCGTTCATCTGCTGCATCGCCGGCACGGCGCCGGAGAAATCGCGCTGCATATACATTTTTTGCGCGTTCATGATTACCGTCATGCGCTGCGCCGTGGGATCGATAATCACGCTCACCTGCGAGCCGCCGGGATCGAATCGCATCTTGCCGCCCTTCAGCATGAAGCTCATGGACCGCGCGGTGCCGTTGTCACTCGTGATGTTCATCGTGACGGTGCCCTCGAACGACTGCGCAGCGAGTGGCGCCGGGGCGAGCGCCGGCACCAGGCAGAGCAGGGCGAGCAGGCCAGGTTTGCGTGTCATGACGATTCCTCCTTGCGACCGCACGAGATTACGGGACGACACTCTTGACCGGCTTCGCCGGGTGTGAGCCGTTCATTCGCGGGCGTGGCCCGTCGGCGACTTCGAGCATCACGTCGCGCAGGTAGTTCGTGATCTTCGCGTAGTGCGGGTAGTCGATGAACTCCGCTTCGTCGCTGCGCTGGTGATAGTCGCCGTGCAATCCCGTGAAGAAGAACGCAATCGGCACACCCTGGAGCGCGTAGTTGTAGTGATCACTGCGGCCGTAGATGTTGTTATACCCCGACCAGGTCAGGGTGGTGTCGTAGCGGTAGTCGAGATCGAGTGGCTTCGCTCGCTTCTTGTTCACGCTCGCGACCGTCTCGCCGAGGTCCTTGGAGTCGAAGAACGATCCGACGACGCCGAGGTAGTCGGGCCCTCCACCGGGGAGGTCCTCGGCGCGTCCGCGACCGATCATGTCGATGTTGATCTGCGCGACGATCGAGTCCATCGGCAGCGTCGGATTGTGCGTGTAGAAGTTGGAGCCCACGAGTCCGGCTTCCTCGCC
>JBOHTH010000054.1:0-3332 GCA_050733535.1 Gemmatimonadaceae bacterium
GAGCACGGTGAAGTAATCCGTCGGGAAATGCATCGCCCGGTAGATCAGCCCCGTGTAGAAATCGACGTTCGGATACAGCTTGCGTGAGACGAAGTAGTCGTCGCTGAGCGCGATCCGCTCGAGCTCGAGGGCGATCTCCATGTCGTGCGACATCCCTGCAACCTTCAACACGTCGTCGCAGAGGCCCTTCACGATCTTCGCGCGCGGATCGTAGCTCTTGTACACGCGGTGGCCGAAGCCCATCAGCTTCTCGCCCTTTCCGCTCTTCACTTCGGCGATGAACGCGGGGATGTTTTTCACGTCGCCGATGTGCTCGAGCATGCGCAGCACCGCTTCGTTGGCGCCGCCGTGCAGCGGGCCGTAGAGCGCCGCGATCCCGGCGGCGACCGCCGAGTACGGGTCGACGTGCGACGAACCCACCGCGCGCACCGCGTTGGTGGAGCAGTTCTGCTCGTGATCCGCGTGCAGGATGAACAGGATGTTGATCGCCCGCGCGTACACCGGATGCGCCTCGTACTTCGGCTCCGACATCCGCGCGATCATCGAGAGGAAATTCTCGGCGTAGGGCAGCGAGTTGTCCGGATAGACGTACGGCATCCCCTTTACGTGCCGGTATGCGAACGCCGCGATCGTCGGCATCTTGGCGATCAGCCGAACGAAGGCGATGTCGCGCTCCTTCGGGTCATGGATGTTCTTCGCGGTCGGATAGAACGAGGAGAGCGCCGCAACTCCCGCCGTCATCATGCTCATCGGGTGAGCGTCGTACCGGAACCCTTCCATGAACTGCTTGATGTTCTCGTGCACGTACGTGTGGTACGTCACGTCCTTCACCCACTGGTCGTACTCGGCCTGCGTCGGCAGCTCACCATGCCGCAGCAGCCACGCGACCTCGAGGAAATCCGCCTTCTCGGCGAGCTGGTCGATAGGATAGCCGCGGTAGCGCAGGATCCCCTTGTCGCCGTCGATGAACGTGATCGCACTGCGGCACGACGCCGTGTTCATGAACGCGGGATCATACCCCATCATGCCAAAATCGCCCGCCGCGACCTTGATCTGCTTCAGGTCGGACGTGCGAATCGTGTCGTCAGTGATCGGGACCGTGTAGGATTTTCCGGTGCGGGAATCCTTGATCTCGAGGTGGTCGCCGGTTGGTGCAGCTGCGCTCGTACCAGACATGGTTCGATACCAGAATTGGGCTTGAGAGGGAGAGCGGAAAGACCGAACAGCTGATGGATCACTTAAAGGTAGCGGCCCGCTCCGCCGAATTGCATTGGCGCAACAGTTGGGTCAGCTCAGAGGTGATCGCGACGCCCCCGGCACAACGGTATCGTCACAAACCGTGTCGAACCCGGTAAGCACGCATTCGCAATTCTTGCGCGTTTGCCATATATAGCTAGCTATATCTAGCTACCTGAGCCCATGCCGAAACCAAGAAACGACATCCTCCAGGGCACCCTCGCCCTCCTCGTCCTCAAGACCATAGCCTCGCGTGGCAAGCTCCATGGCTACGCGATCACCAGTCACATCCAGCAGGTCTCCGCCGAGAACCTGCGTGTCGAAGAGGGATCGCTCTACCCCGCGCTCCACCGTCTTGAGCAGGAAGGTCTGCTCAAGGCCGAATGGGGCGTCACGGAAACGAACCGCGAAGCCCGCTTCTACACGCTCACGGCCGCGGGCCGGCGCCAGCTCGCTCACGAGCAAGAGAGCTGGACCCGGCTCACTGAGGGCGTCGCGCGCGTCCTCCAGTACGCATAAGCGGAGCGATTATATGTCCTGGTACCGGCGCCTGTTCAACATCGTGCGTTCCAAGAACGTCACGAGTGAAATCGATCGCGAAATCGCGTCGCACCTCGCCGAAAAGCGGGACGCGCTCGTGCAGAGAGGCATGAGCGAGTCTGATGCCGCCGCCGAAGCGCGACGACAGTTCGGGAACACGACATCCAAGAAGGAAGAGACGCGCGATGTGGACATCATGACCTGGCTCGAAAGCGTGCTCGCCGACGTGCGCCACGCCCTTCGCGCGCTCGCGAGGAGCCCCGCCTTCGCGATCGTTGCCGTGCTTTCGCTCGCGCTAGGCATCGGCGCCAATACTGCGATCTTCAGCCTGATCAACGCCGTGTTGCTCAAGTCGCTGCCGGTACAGCACCCCGAACAGCTCGTCGCCGTCGAGATGGAGAAGAACGACAATACCTTCACCAATCCGCTCTGGGAGCAGATCCGCGACCGGCAGGACATGTTCAGCGGAATCTTCGCGACGAACGACACGCACTTTGACCTCACCACGGGCGGCGAGGTGCGGCAGGCGCATGCCGAGTATGTGAGCGGCGACTACTTCACGACACTCGGCGTCAGGCCCGTCGCAGGACGCCTGATCGTCCGCGGCGACGACACGCGCGGCTGCCGCGCAATCGCGGTGCTGAGCGCGCCGTTCTGGACGACCGAGTACGGCGCCGATCCGCACGCAATTGGAAACTCGATCGAGCTCAGCGGGAAACAATTCGAGATCGTCGGCGTCACCGACCCGGCGTACTTCGGGATGACCGTCGGGTCGTCCACACAGGTGTACGTGCCGCTCTGCGCGCATGCGGTCATCACCGGGAGCGATGCCGGTCTCGATCAGCGCTCAATGTGGTGGCTCACAATCACGGCGCGCTTGCGCCCCGGAGTTCCGGTGGAGCAAGTGAACGCCCGGCTCAAGGCGCTCGCCCCGGCCGCGTTCGCGTCCACACTCCCAACGGACTGGCGGGCCTCGGAGAAAGAGCAGTATCTCAAGGGGACGCTCATGGCTGAGGCGCAGCCGTCGGGGCTGTCGGGTCTGCGGGCGCAATACGAGCGCTCGCTCTACACGCTGATGGTCGTCGTCGGCGCGGTGCTGCTCATCGCGTGCGGCAACGTCGCGAATCTTCTGCTTGCGCGGGCACGCGCCCGCCAGCGCGAGGCGGCGGTGCGCCTCGCCGTCGGAGCGGGGCGCAGGCGCCTCATTCGCCAGCTGCTCACCGAGAGCCTGGTGCTCTCGGCGCTGGGAACCGCGCTCGGCGTCCTGCTCGCCATGTGGGGAACACGCGTGCTCGTTTCGCTGCTCTCGACCAGCCGCAGCGCGGTATGGCTCGACCTCGCGCTCGACTGGCGGATCCTTGGGTTCACCGCCGGCATCGCAGTCCTCACGGCGATCCTGTTCGGCATCGTCCCCGCTTGGCGGTCCGCGAACGTCGATCCGCAGAGCGCGATGCGCGGCACCGGACGCGGCATCACGCAGGAGCGCACGCGGTTTTTCCTCGCGAAGTCGCTTGTCGCCGGGCAGGTCGCGCTCTCGCTCGTGCTCTTGATAGGCG
>JBOHTH010000055.1:0-9239 GCA_050733535.1 Gemmatimonadaceae bacterium
AACGCGGCCGGCCACGTGACATGCGGCTGGCTCTGCGGATTGTAATCCGTCATCTGTACCAGCTTTGCCGCCGCGATCTCGTTGGCCGAGAGCTGATCACTCGGCAGCAGTTCGTAAACATCGAACCCGCGGTCGAGCTCCGAGGAGTAGATCATGCCGTTCCAGTAGTAGGCGCCCCACGAGCCGCCAATGGTGCCGGTGCTGAAACGTCCGTTCGGTGCCGGCGCTATCGGCACGTCTGCTCCCGGCGGCGGGTCGATCGGCCCGCGGTCGAAGAACGCCAGTTCCTTCGGATGGTCGGGATCGGAGAAATCAATCAGGTCCACCCCACCCTGATACCAGCCCTGCGCCATGATGTCGCGACCCGGCACCGGAACGAGCCCGCCATTGTGCGAGACACAGTTCTCCTGCGCGGACTGGGCGGTCGGAATCTTGAAGTACGAGTGCTGTGTGTATTTTTTTGCGGCGTCGATCGTGAGGATCGCATCGCCGCCCATCTCCATCATGCTCGTCGCCTGGCACATCGGGCCCGTGCCGCCGCCCCACTCGTCGGTGAACACGACCTTCGATCCGTCGTTACTGAATACGGCCGTATGCCAGAGCGAGAAGTTCGTGTCCGCCTGTGCGGCGAGCCGCACCGGCTTCTCCGGATTTGAAATGTCCACGAGCAGACCGTAGCTCGCGCACGCGCCGGCGAGGAGGTGCATTGCGGGATACGCGGTGACGTCATGGCAGTTGCGCGGTCCCGTGGGCTGCGGCGGCGGCGCGCCCGCGCGCCCACCACGCACCGGACGGCCGGCCGCGCGGGGCGCTGCGTCGAGGCCGGTGAAGATCCGTGCGCCCGTCACCACCGCAGCGCGTTCCGGATGATCGAGCGGCACCTTGATCACGTCGAGGCTGTATAGCGAGTTCGCGGGATCCGCGGGATCCGTTCCGTTGTTGCAGCCGGCGAGCTCGGTCGCCGGACGTGCGCCCTGATTTCCCGACACGTAGAGGTACACGATGTTCTTGTCTGTCGGACTGGGAATGAGCGTGTGCGTGTGCGAGCCTTTGCAGGTCTGCACGTTCTTCACGAGCTTCGGAGCATGCGGATTCGACACGTCGAAAATGCGCACCCCCGCCATGTGGTCCGCGGGGTTCTTCACGCCGCCCTTGCCGCAGTCGTTGCGGTTGCCGCCGCCCTCCGCGGAGATGAACAGCAGGTTGCCGACGATGGTCGGGTCACCCTGCGACGTGATGCACTCCACCACGGAGGCAATCACCGGCTTCTCCGGGCTGGTCACGTCCCAAATGGTGAAGCCGGCGAAGTTGCCCTGATAGACATAGTGCGTGCCGAACGCGAGGTCGGAATTGATGAACGTCAGCCCGCGCACCGTGTCGAACTGCGCCGGCTTCGGCGAGAACGAGACGAGGCGCATGTTCTTCGCCGCCGTACCGGCGTCCAATCGGCCCGACTTGAGCCCGTTGCGGGGATCGTTGCCGGTGGGGTAGGTCTGCGCCGCAACCAGCGATGGCAGAACCACGGTCAAGGCGAGCGCGATAAGGGTGCGGGCGGTGCGCATCAGGAAAAACTCCGGTGGTGAGGTAAGGCGATTCAGTTTCCGGGCAACTCGGCGAGCATTCGCTGCATGATACCGATCTCGGCGGTCTGCACCGTCACGACGTCGTTCGCAAAAACCGAGACATTGACTTCCTGGCCGGCGAGCGGCGTGGCGAACAGATCCGCGACCATCTTCAGCGCGCCGTTGTGGTGCTGCATCATCATCGTGAGAAACGCACGGTCGAACGCGACGCCTTTCGCGGCGTCGAGTTCCTTGAGCTGGTCGGCGGTGAGCATCCCAGGCATGTGCATCGTGCGCCACGAGGAGGTGTCCGGCGCGAACTGACTGTTGGCATTGAGCCAGTTCTGCATGAGGCGGATCTCCGCGGCCTGCGACTGATCGATCTTGGCGGCGAACTTCACAAGGCGGGTGCTCGCGCCGTGCGCCGCGGCCATGTTGGTCATATAGATGGCTTGCGCGTGGTGGGCGATCATGCCCTGCATGAACTCGACGTCGGCGGCGGTGTAGATCGCGCCTTGCGGGATTGTGATCTTGGCGGGCATTGCCATGCCGGCCATTGAGTCACCTTGGGCGAATGCGGCAGCGCTCAGCAGGGTGAGACCGGCGATTGCAGCAGTGAGACTCGGCATGCGGATTCGCATCAGTGAAAGGTAGCCCGCTCAGAGGGCATAGCTCAAGCTCACAGGTCACGGGTAGGGAGTGTCAAAGCTCTGCGGTTCAAAGCAATCAGCTCGCTCGAAGCTTTGAACAGCAGAGTTTTGACACTCCCGAGCAATGACCGGTGAGCTTGACCTTTGAGCTCCGAGCTCTTCGCGCTAGCGGAGTCAGGGATTGGAGAGCAGCTTCACGGCACGCTCGGCAATAGCCTCCATCTGCCCCTCGCGCTCACGCGCCCAGCGCGGCAGTCGAATCCAGTTGGATCCGAAAGCGGCAAGCGACATCGCGCCGAACATCCCGAAGACGATCCACGCTTTATCCGGCTTGCCGGAGGCAGCGACGATCGCACTGGAGAGCACCGCCATCCCGCCCATCACCGCGCCGAGGCCGTTGAGGCCGATGGCGTCCTCCTTGAGCGTGCTGAGTCGAAGCTGTTCGCCGCGCGCGGTCGCCTCGACACAGACATGCAGATTGCCGTGGGACCACTCGCGAAGCCCGCCGGAACCCGCCGCTTTGCCCTTCACTCCGAACGCCGTTCGGCACTCGGAAACGAGTTGCTCCCACTCCCGGTCCGTTGGCGCTCGCGGTAATTCCACCACGCGCGACACTCCGACGGGCATGCCGAACGAAGTCCGCGCGGGAGCGGCCGTGCCGCGCGCGTCGAGACTCGCCGCGGCCTGCGCGACTCGCGCCGACTCGATGCCCGCCTCCTCGCCGATGCGCTGGAGTTCGTCGAGGGTCATGCCGCCAGATTCAGGCGGCAACGGCCGACTCTGCGAGCCGCCTGTCGTCGCGAGCTCGAAGATCTTGCGCACCTCGTCGTCACCGTATCGACGTTTCGTCATCGTTCAATCGTGCCGCCGTTAGCTGGCCGCCGCAAAAATTTCCACCTCGCTTTTCAAGCGTCCACCGAGGCGATCGCGTTCAACTTCAAGTTCATAGCGCGCCTGCAGGTTCAGCCAGAACTCCTCTGACGTGCCGAAGAACCTTGCGAGCCGCAACGCCGTGTCTGCGGAAACCGAGCGGATACCATGCACGATCTCGTTGATACGCCGGGGTGGCACACTGATACCGTGCGCCAGGCGGTACTGCGAAATCCCCAATGGTTCGAGAAAATCCGCCAGCAACACTTCGCCAGGATGGATCGGATCAAGTTTCTTGGCCATCGCTGCTCCTAGTGGTAATCCACGATCTCGACCCGGTGTGCATCCCCGTCGGCCCACCGAAAACAGATGCGCCACTGATCATTGATCCGAATACTGTGCTGGCTATACAACTACGGCAAAGTCCTGGAGTCCGCGAAAGTCACAGCGTTGTCGACTGCCCATTGATGAAACGTCTGAGCCGGCGAGCCGAGGATTTCCTGAACGGCGGAGGTCACGAACGCGACGCGTCCGAGCGACGCGTGCCAGGCTGCGAGCAGCATATCCGCGACCGCGGCGGGCCACGTTCCTGTCGTCTGGAATCGGAACTCGTCGGGCGACAGTTCCTCAAACCGGAGTGGACGACCGATGGCGTCACCGACCGTGCGGACCTGCGCGGCCTGGCTCAGGGATTCAGGCCCGGTGAGGACATAATCGGCCTTCGCGTGCTGGTCATCGAGCAACACGCGCGTCGCGACGGCGGCGATGTCGCGTTCGTTGACCGGTGCGGTCTCGACACCCCCGTACGGCCAACGCACGACGTCGCCCTGCCGGATCTGGGGAGCCCACCAGTGCAGCGCGTTCGAGGCGAACATTCCCGGTCGCAGGATCGCCACTTCAAGTGCTGTGTCCGCAAGCAGGCGCTCCATCTCGGCGTGCAGTTCGCGCATGGGATTGGGTTGCTGAAAGAACGGGTGCGGAGTCCGGAACGGTGCCGAGAGGTAGACGACACGCCGCGGCTCCGCAGCTGCGTGCGCCGCGAGTCGCGCGACGACGGCCGGACCTGTGGCCGGCGCCGCAGTCCAAACCAGGAACACCGCCGCCGTCCCCTTGAGTGCCGCGTCGAGTGACGACGGCACAGTGAGGTCGCCTGCGACGACTTCAACACCGGCGGGCAGCGCCGCAATTTCCGGCCGACGGGTGAGGGCGCGTACGGGCACGCCGGCGCGCAGAAGTTCGTCGACTACGAGGCGGCCAACTCGGCCGGTCGCGCCGGTCACGAGAACCGGGCGTTGGCGTGCGGAGGTCATAGAGTGCAGGTGAGGCCCAGCAGGAGCCTTGTGGTGCTCGTCATCGTGATCCCTCCCCTCTCGATGGGTCCGCCGCTACGGCACGTGCGCTTGCGCTGCATCCGGCAGCGGCCGCGCCCAGATGTTCCGGAAACTGATCGGCGCGCTCGGATCGCCGTGCGCCTGGAGTTTGAGCGGCTCAGGACCGTGCGCCTTGTATGATGGCTTCCCGATGTACAGCGTCGGCCCCAGCAGCGCGACGTGGTTCTGCACCAGCACGCCGTTGTGCAACGCGGTCACGTACGCGGGCGTGTCGAGTGAGCCGTCGGGCTTGAACGTCGGCGCGGTCCAGATGACGTCGTACACATTCCACTGGCCCGGCGGACGCATGGCGTTCACGAGTGGCGGATACTGCTTGTAGATGGCCGCCGCCTGTCCATTCACATAGGTCGCGTTGTTGTACGAGTCGAGCACCTGGATCTCGTAACCGTCGTCGCCCGGGCCGGTGGATGAGAGAAATACGCCGCTGTTGCCGCGCGCCTGGCCGGAGCCGCTGATCCCCTCAGGCACCTTCCACTCGATGTGCAGCTGGTAGTTGGTGAACGAGCGCTTGGTCTCGATGTTCCCCGCGTGCTTGTTCACGGTCAGCACGCCGTCGTGAACATCCCAGTCGGCGGGTGCGTGATCCTTGACGGTGACCCACTGCGATTCATCATGGCCGTCAAACAGGATTACTGCGTCGGACGGCGCGTCGAGATCGGTCTTGCCCGGCGTAACCACGACGGGGACGGGTTTATAGATCTCGGTGTCTTCTGGGCGGGGTTTCTGTGCGTTCGCCGCAAGCGGGACAGGGAACAGCAACACAGCGGCGACGACAATGGACGTTTTCATTCGGGGCACTCCGGAGTTCGAATCTCCTGATATAGTAGCTCGAATTCTGAGAACGACCAGCTGTGCGAGGGACGCCTTGAGACAGTTGCCATGCGATGGCTTGCTTCTGTCGATCTTGCATCTGGTAATCTTGCATCAGATAGCTCGTGGTTTTGGAACAGCCGAGCTATCCGATGCAAGACGGGCAGATGCAAGACATCGGACTCTTTGATCTTTCGTCTGGCCGTCTTGCCTCAGACAGCTCATCAGGTCTCTTGTCCGTCAATTCGCCCTAAACGCGACACTCGGATCAATCCGCGCCGCCCGCCGTGCCGGCAAATACCCGCTCACCAACGCAACCGCCGTCACGACGATGAGCATCCCGCCGAATGTCGCCGGATCCGTCGACGATACTCCAAACAGAAATCCGCTCAAAGTTCGCGCCAGCAGCCACGATCCAATCGTCCCGATCGCGATCCCCGCGGCCGCAAGCTGCAGCGTCTCGCGAAGGATCCGCCCCTGGATCTGCGCGCTCGACGCCCCAAGTGCGATGCGCACCCCGATCTCCTGCGTGCGATGACTCACCGTGTACGAGATCACACCGTAGATCCCGAGCAGGGCGAGCCCGAGCGCGAACGCGGCAAACGCGCCGAGCATCGAGGTGAAGAACCGCCTCGGCGATACCGACTTGTCCACCAGCCCGGTGAGCGTCTGGATTTCGTTAGTCGGCAGGTTCGCCGAGATCGGCGCGAGCGTCGCGCGAATCGCCGTCGCGAATGCGGCCGGTGAAAGCGTCGTGCGCACGACGAGGTTCAGCGGCGAGACGTTTCCTGATTGCCTCAGTGGAAAATAGATATCGAGGCCCGCGGCCTTGTCGAGCGCGAGATGCCGCACATCGCGAACGACGCCGACGACCTCGCGATCGAACTGGTCGGCCTTCACGAACTGGCCTATCGCCTTTTCACCCGGAAAGAGCGTCCGCGCGGCGGTCTCGTTGATGATGATCACTGGTGAGCCGGGCGTCCCGTCGTGCGCCGTGAAATCTCGGCCGGCGACGAGCTTCATCCCGATCGTTTCGAGGAAGCCTTCGCTGACGTTCTGATTGAACGCTTCCGGGCGCGTGCCGGGCGCATACACCCGCCCCGATGCACCGATCTTCCAGCTATTGGTTCCCGCGAGCGGGAGACGATTCGAGAGCGACGCGCTTTGGACGCCCGGCATCTCGCGCGCGAGGCGAAGCGCCTCGTTCACATACGCGTCGAAGGTCTCCTGCGACGTGACCGTCCCGCGGTCGGGATCGATGCGCACCGACATCACGCGTTCCGGCGCGAATCCCAAGTCCACATCGAGCAGCTTGAGGAAGCTCCGCACCAAGAGGCCGGACCCGACCAGCAGCATGCACGCCAGTGCTACTTCGGAGATCACAAGCGCGCGCCGCACCCACTGCCCTCCTCGCGAGTCCGTCGCCCCGCGACCCGAGGCCTTGAGCGCTTCGTGCACCGCGGCCTCGCGCAGCTGGAGTGCAGGTGCGAGCCCAAAGATCAGTCCGACCGCGACGGCCAGCGCGACGATGAACACGATCGCGCTCGGGTCCACGCTCACCTCGCGCAGCAACGGCAGATTGATCGCGCTCGTATTGGCGATCGCGCGGGTTCCAATGATCGCAAGCAACAGCCCGGCCAGCGCTCCGCACGACGAGAGCACGACACTCTCCGTCAGCATCTGCCGCATCAGGCGGTGCCGTCCGGCTCCCAGCGCAGCGCGGATCGCCATCTCCTTCTGTCGCGTCGTGGCGCGCGCGAGCAGAAGGTTCGAAAGATTGGCGCAGACGATCAGCATGACAACGAACACCGCACACACGAGCAGCACGAGCGCGGACTGCACGCTCCCGCTCACGTGCTGGCGCAGCTACATCACAACGGGCACGACGGGATTCCGCTCCGGGTGCGCCTTGGTGAGCGCCGCGCCCAGCGCGACCAGTTCGGATCTGGCGGAGGCGAGCGACACACCCGGCTTGAGGCGGCCGATGATCGCCATCGAGTTCCCCGTTTGGCTCGACTGTTCCGTGAGCGGATACGCCGTGAACAGGTCGATGTGCGCACCCGGCGCGAAGACCGATCCGAAATCGAACGACGCGGGAAGCACACCCACGACGGTCATTGAAAGCCCATTGACGACAACGGCCTTTCCGATGATGCTGCGATCGCCGGAGAATCGCGAGGCCCAGAGCGAATGGCTCAGCATAACGACCGGCGGCGCGTTCGCGACGCTCTCTTCCGGGAGAAATGACCGCCCAAGTTCCGGCGTGACCCCGAGCAGCGGGAAGAACGACGGCGTGACCTGCACTCGGCTCACGCGGATCGCATCGCCCTCGACGCCGAGCTTGCGATCGCCGACGCCGAAGATGGCGTTGAACCCGCCGATTTCTGAGAGCGATTTGTTCCGCTCCGCCATGTCGACATAGTGCCCCTCTTGCGTTGCCCACTCGCTGAGCTCGCCGCCGCCGGGTTTGTTGCCAATCCATATAAGTTGACTCGCGTTCTTGAACGGCAGCGGGCGAACCAGCAGCGTGTTCGCGACGCTGAACACCGTCGCGCTCGCGCCGATGCCGAGGCCAATGATCAGGACGGCGAGCGCCGTGAACCCCCTGTCGCGGCGCAGCGTGCGCGCGGTGAAACGCAGATCCTGCATGAGATCGTCGAACGTTTCGCGGACGTGCATGCGGCGCTCCCGTGTTTCTGCCGAAGAATGGAGTAGAGTCGTTGTTTCGTCGAGCGACTGGCCGAGTCGTCTTATTGCCTCAGTGCGTGCTTCGGGTTCGGACATGCCACGCGCGGTGAGATATTCCACGCGCGCCTCGATGACCGAGCGCAGCTCGTCATCCGCCTCGGCGTCGATGCGCTCCTGCGAGCGCAGCCGAAGCGTGAAGAGGCGGCGGACGCCCGCGCGGATTCCCTTGTCGCCCATGAGGAGCCGTTCAGTGCGCGGACGAGCGGGCCGCGAGAACCGTCGTGAGCGCGTCGACGTGATCGACGAGCGCCGCGGATTCAGCTCGCAGGTGCGCGCGGCCAGCGTGCGTCAGTTTATAGTAGCGCGCCTTGCGGCCGTTCTTGCTCTCGCCCCATTCCGCGAGAATGAAGCCGCGCTCCTCGAGGCGGTGCAGCGCCTGAAGGAGCGCGGCGTCGGAGACGTCGAGCCGCCCGCCGGAGCGCTCCTCGAGCCAGCTGATGATTTCAAAGCCGTGCATGGGTCCCCAAGAGAGCGTCTTGAGGACGAGGACGTCGAGCGTGCCTTTGAGCAGAGCCATTTTCTTGCGATCCCCCTAAGTGTCTACCCTAAGACAGTTGAGGTGGCGAATTAGTTGGCAGGAGGGGTGAGTTCGGAGTTTCAAAGTGCTGAGTGGTGTGTATAAAGGGGTGAGGCTTGAACCGGCCCTTCCTAACTCCGGAGGAGCAGTCATGCGCCGTTCATTGATCATCGTGGTTTCGCTGGGTTCGCTTCTTTCGGTCGCGAGCGGTGCGAGCGCACAGGCCGTTGCCGACGCGCAATCCGTGCGGGGCACATTGGCGTTCGACGCCAAGGCGAACGTCGGCGATTTTACGGGGACGACGACCAAAATGACGGGTAAGCTCGAGGGCGCGTCCGCGCTGAGCGGCGTGCGCGGGTGGGTCGAGGCGCCGGCGAAGTCATTGACCACCAAGAACGGTCATCGCGACTCCGACATGGCTAAGTCGCTCGAGATGGGCAAGTACCCCGCGATCCGGTTCGATCTGGATTCAGTGGCGCCGGGCGCTGCGCAGGGCGATTCAACCGCGGTCGTATTGAAGGGACGGTTCACCCTGCACGGAAAGACACGTGCCGCATCGATTCCGGGATGGGTGTGGATTACGTCCAAGGGGGCGCGCTTCCGCGGCGCAGTGCCGATCGATGTGAAGGACTACGGCGTGGGCGGGCTGACCCACTTCCTCGTGTTCAAGATGAACGAGATGATAACGGTG
>JBOHTH010000056.1:0-6054 GCA_050733535.1 Gemmatimonadaceae bacterium
ACCTCGATCCCTCCCGGCGCGCACAGCTTGCCGAGCAGCTCGCTGCGCGCCTCGCGCCGGCGCTCGCGGAGTTCAGCGGCGCGACGCCGGCGGCGCGTCTCGGACATCTGCTCAACGCGGAACGCGAGGCGCGTGCGGCCGGCTCGGCGTCGAGCCGCGACACGGGGGCCGCGCGCGAGCGCCACGCGATCGTCGCCAGAGAGGGCGCGCGCTGGGGCCGCTTTGCCGCGACGCTCACGGAGGCGCAGCGCAAAGGCCTCAAGGGGCTGGGTGAGCAGGGCGTGCGTGAGTTCGTCGCCGAGTACCGCGACCTCGCCGCGGCGCTCGCGCGCCTGCGCACGGCATCGAGAGGGAGCGAAGTGGATGAAGTGTTCTACCTCAACCGGCTCGTCGCCGCCGCGCACAACTTGCTGTACCGGCGGCGGACGATCACGCCGCGCGACGCCGCCAGCTATCTGTTTGGCGAGGTGCCCCGCGAAATCCGCGCGTCGGCGCTCCCGATCCTGCTCGCGGCAGCGCTCATGTTCGGGCCCGCCGCGATCGCGGGCACGGCGGTACTGCGCAATCCGGCCGTGGCCCGTTCGCTCGTGCCGCCGGGCATGCTCGACCGCGCCGACGACGGCGTGCGCCGCGCAAAGAACGGCGACGGGTATATCGAAGATCCGGAAATTTTCCGCCCGGTGATGGCGACGACGATCATCGCGAACAACGTGCAGGTCGCGATCGCCGCGTTCGCCTCTGGTGTGACCGCGGGCGTGGCGACGACCTACCTGCTGGTCTCGAACGGGGTCAGCCTCGGGGCGGTGTTCGGCCTGTACGGTTCGAAGGGCATCGCGTCGCTCCTGCTGGCGTTCGTCGCGCCGCATGGCGTGCTCGAGCTCACGGCCATCTGTATTGCCGGCGGCGCGGGGTTCCTGCTCGCCGCGGCGCTGCTGATTCCCGGCGACCGCACGCGGCGCCGGGCGCTGGTCGAGAACGGCCGCCGCGCGATCCGCCTCGTGGCCGGCGCCGCGCTGCTGCTGCTGATCGCGGGAACGCTCGAAGGGATGGTGTCGCCGATCCCGTGGTGGCCGATCGAGTGGAAGCTCTCGGTGTCGGCATTGACGGCGATCTTCCTCTACGCGTACATCAGGGCGGGCGCCGGCGCGACGACCGTTGCATAAGTCTACGAAAAGACAAAACGACTTTGCCACGGGTCTTCACGGGTTCGCACGGGTAAGCCGCGCGCGTCGGCGGAGATCGGTTGTGGTCTTTGAAGAAAAAAATAAAAAAAATTTACCACGGATTTCACGGATTACACGGATCTCTCCGGCCGCGCCGAACGATCCGTGTAACCCGCGTAATCCGTGGAAAGTCTTTCTTTTTTTCTCTCTCGTTGCCGATTGCACGCGGTGCCGCGGTTCCAGCGGCTCACACGCTTGACCCGTGCGTTCCCGTGAAGACCCGTGGCAAATTGCAGTTTCTAGAGCGCCCCGCGCGACTTCAGCTCGAGATAACGGTTGATCAGCGCCGCCGTCATCATCTGCGGCGACGCGTCGATGACCGACACCCCCGCGTGCCGCATCCGCTGAAGCGCCTCCTCCCTCGCGAGGATCAGCTCCTCGGCGGCAGCGCTGTCGTATAGGCGTGCCGCACCGCCGGCGGCGCGCGGCAGCGCAGCGGCAAAGATCGCGTCGTTGCGCAGTGCGACCACCACCGCGAGGTGCCGTGCCGCGCTCCGCGAGACGTGAGCGATGAGCGCCTGCGACGCCCGCGGGTCGATCACATCGGTGATGAACACCACCAGCGCGCGCTTGCGCTGGTGCGCCGCGAGGAACCGGAACGCCGCGGCGTAATCTGGCTCGCGCGTTGTCGCGGCAAGCGGAACGAACGCATCGCGGATCGCATGGAGCGCCGCGCGGCCTGGCCGCGCGGGCACCCAGCTGCGGACTTCGTCGTCGAACACGAGCGCGCCGACGCGATCACCGGCGTTCGCGGCGATGTCCGTGAGGATCAGCGCGGACGAGAGCGCGTGCTCGAATCGCGTGCGATCCATCGCGAGCTGGGTCATGCTGCGCCCGGCGTCTATCAGGACGATCACGGTCTGCGAGCGCTCCACGGTGTATTCGCGCGTGATCAGCTGCGCGCGCCGCGCGGTGGCCTTCCAGTCGATGCGCCGCGGATCGTCGCCGATGGCGTACTCCCGCAGGTTGGCAAAGCTCAGTCCCTCGCCGCGGCGCCTGAGCGTGCGCACGCCAGCGGTCTCGAGGCGGTGCTGCATGGCCAGCATCCGGAACCGGCGCACGCCGGACAATGAAGGCACCACGAGCAGCGAGTCGTCACCCGTGAACAGGACGCGCGCGGAAACGAGGCCGAGCCGCATGTGAACGCTGGCGCCGACAGGGCCGAGCGGCGCCCGCCCGCGTGACTCGCCCTTCACACGAAAGTCGAGCTCCCGCGTGGAGAACGGCTGCAGCGTGACCATCGTCGAGCCCGCTCCCCCCGACACGAGCGGGGAAAACCGGTCCTGCATTTGCACGATGAGCGCACGCGGCCAGTGTGATGCGAGCGTGTAGCTGCCGTCCACGCTGTCGCCGATGCCGACGGTCTCGGGCGTCGCGCGTGTGAGCGTGAGCGCCCGGCGCGGCGGGAGCAGCGCGATGTCGACTGCGGTGAGAACCCCGATGAGCAGCAGCGCGCCCTCGCTCGCCGTGACTCCGGCGTGCCCCGGAATCATCCATGCGAGCGCCGCCACCGCGATGGCGAGCGCGAGCCGCCGGCGCGGCGCGAAGCGAACGCGCGGCGTGCGCGCGACCGTCAGCGTGTGCTGACGCCGCTCCAGAATCATTTCGGCGCCTCGATGCGCATCAGGATCGCGGCGAGCACGTCGTCCACCGACCGCCCCTCGACCTCGAGCTCCGGCGAGAGCGTCACGCGATGGCGAAGCGCGGACGGCACGCGATCCTTCACGTCATCCTGCGTGACGTACGCGCGCCCCTCGAGCACGGCCGCCGCGCGCGCGGCACGCAGCAGCGACACGCTCGCGCGCGGTGAGGCGCCGAGCGAAATCGCCGCCTCGTCGCGCGTGGAGCGCGTGATCGCGGCGATGTACTCGCGCACGTCGGGCGCCACGCGCACGCCATCCACCAGCGCGCGCGCGTCCGCCGCCCGTGCGGCGTCGAGCACCGGCGGCACCGCGACATCGGCCGCGCGCTCGGGGTCGAATCCGGCTTCATGATGCGCAAGCATCTCCAGCTCCGCCTCTTTCGATGGATACGGCACGACGGTTTTCAGCAGAAATCTGTCCAGTTGTGCCTCGGGGAGCGGATACGTGCCCTCGTGTTCGACTGGATTCTGCGTGGCGAACACCGTGAACAGCGCGTCGAGCGGGCGCGATGTGCCGTCCACCGTGACCTGCCGCTCGGCCATCGCCTCGAGCAACGCCGACTGCGTCTTGGCTGGCGCGCGGTTGATTTCGTCACCGAGCAGGATCTGCGTGAACACGGGGCCGGGCTGGAACTCGAATCCGCGCGCGGGATCGCGCTGCATCGACACGCCCGTCACGTCCGACGGCATGAGGTCGGGCGTGAACTGGATGCGCGTGAACCTGAGCCCGAGCGCGCTCGACAGCGTGCGCACGAGGAGTGTCTTGGCGGTGCCCGGCACGCCCTCGATCAGCAGGTGCCCGCGCGCGAGAAAGGCGACAAGCGCGTCGTCGATCGCGGCGTCCTGGCCGACGATCCGCGTGCCGACGGCGGTGCGCACCTGGCGGAAGAGGTCCGCGCCCTGCTCGATGGAAATCGTCATGTCAAATCCGCGTGAGGGAAAGTTCAAGCTGTTCGAGCGCCGCGCCGACCGCCGCGAACTCCTGGCGGGACACGGTTGAATGAAGCGCCTTCTGGATCAGCACGATGTCGGCGGCAAGCCCGGGTGCGTCGCGGCGCGCGCGATCGAGGAACGCATCGTCGGTGGCGCCCGCTTCCGGCCGTACGGCGCCGCCCGCCACGCGGCGCCGTACGCCGCGGAGCAGGCGCGCGGTCGCCGAGCGCGTCGCACCGACCTGCGCGTACGCGCGGCCGAGTGCGTCGACGTGCTCGAGCGGCGACCGTCGTTCGATGCGCGCCGTGTCCTGCGGCGGGATAAGGCGCGGCGCCACCGCGATCAGCAGCACAAGACCCGCCGCGAGCAGCTGGAACAGCGTGCGTCCGGACGGCACGCCCACGAGATAGCCCGCAATCGCGCTCATCGTGCCAGGCTGCTCCCCGTACCCCTGGTGGTACTCGTCGAAAATGATGTGCCTGGTCTGTGGAGCGCCGAGGTAGCCGACCATCTGCATCGCCGCGACGTCCAGACCGTACGTGCAGTTGCGGATCGCGTCATTTCGCAGCACGTCCGGATCCGAGCCGACGACGATGCGTCCGCGGCCGTACGGAAATCCCGCCGCCGAGTGGCGCAGGTGGCCCCGCTCGGCGGGCGTCTGCGCGTCGAGATCGATGAACAGCGTCGTCGAGTCCGGCAGCGGTCCTCGCGCGACGATCGAATTGAGCGTGACCCGGTCGCCGGGCCAGAGCGTGTTCAGGAAGCGGCCGTCCACGAACGTGCCCTTTGACGCCGGGCACCCCTCCGTTTCAGCGCGAGCCCGCGCGACCCGGTACCGCCCCTCGCCCACGCGCAGATGGAGCGAATCAGCGAGCAGCGCGGCCCCGTCGCCGAGCATCACGAGGAGCGCGCCGCCGGCGCGTACGTGCTGGAGCAGCGCGTGCACGTCCGTCGCGCGCAGCGGAAGCGGCGGGTCGAGCACCGCGACGATCGCGGCCGTGTCCGGCGGAAGATCCGGCAACTCCCAGCGCACCGCGGTCCAGCCAAAGCGCTGGACCGTCTCGTAGAACATTTGCGCGCCCATGGGCGACGTGGAATGGGTCGACAGCCGCTGGTCACCGTTGCGCCCGAACTCGTTCTGCCGCACGGTTGCGGCCATTATGATGATGAGCACAACGACTGCCGGCAGGATGATCTTCGGGCGCACGTACCACGGAGGGGCGCGGCGTTCGCCTGGCGGTGGTGCTGTCATGCGCCCGCACCGGGCGAAAGCATCGGCGCCGCATCGCGCAGCAGCGCCGCGTACTCGTCGGCGTCGCAGGCGCCGGTGCCGAAGATCACCGCATCGTAGCGGCGGCGGAACTGCTGAAACGCGCTGCGCGCCGGAGACCCGCGACGTGCCAGCTCGCGAGCATAGTCACCCGCGGTCTTCGAGGCGTGCAAGCGCACTTCGCCGCGCCGTGCGAAGGCCGCGAGCAGGGCGGCAAGCAGCGCGTGGGATGCGTCAGTAAAAAGCCCAGCCGCCGCGAGGCGCTCGGCTTCACGCCATGCGTCCGGGCGGTGCCCGCCAGCCGGCTTCGCTGCGTCCGCAGCCGGTTCGCCACGCGCGGCATATGTCGTGAGGACAAAATGGATGATGACCGCGGCCGCGATCAGCGCCGCGACCACGAGAGTGATGTGCCGGCTCGCGTTCGATCCGCGGAAGAATTCGAACACGCGACTCAGCACGCGTCCGATGAAACTCCAGAAGTCCTGCCATGCGGTTGATCCGATCGAGCGGTCGTACACGGCGCGCCGCGCGATCGCAGCGACCGTGTCGTGCACCGAAGTTGCCGGCAACGCCGGCGCTGCACCCTGCGCCAGCGCCACGAAGGTCAGGGGGTGGCGCCAGCGACGCCCGGCGCCGAGCCCGGCTCGAGCCCGAGCGAAGCCGCCATCTGCTCGATATCGAAGCCCTCGTTGCGAATGCGGCAATCGTAGTAGAGCAGCATCGTCGTAAGTCCGAAGAGCGGGTAGGCGACGATCTGATATATCGATCCGACGACGAGCGTGAGCATCGGGGACTTCAGCGCATTCGTCGCAAACACGATGCAGCCGGACAGCAGGACGTAGATGATCCAGACGAGCAGTAGCGTGTTCAGGACGTGCCGCTTGTGTCCCATGGACAGCTCGGACGACCGGCCGAACGCTTGGGCCGGCCGCGCATCCTCGAACACAATCGCGGCAGTGACCCCAAAGTAGCGCGCCGCGACATAG
>JBOHTH010000057.1:0-4618 GCA_050733535.1 Gemmatimonadaceae bacterium
GGAATCGCGCCTGGCGAGCACATCGTGATGTTCCGCTGGCTTGGGTACAGTCCGCGAATCGACACGCTGACTTTCGGCGCCGGGGCTGCACTCACGCTCGATGCTGCGATGAGGCCGGCCCCCGTCCAGCTCGGGCTTGTGCGCGTCAGCGGCGCCTCGCGTACGCCAGAGCGCGTCGTCGACGCGCCGGCTGCGGTCGTCACGGCCGATCCCGCCCGCGTGCGCGATCTCGTGGGAAGCGGGCAGGTTCCGATGCTCGTGGGTGACCTCGTCGGCGTGCAAACGTCGCAAGCGGGCCTGTACGACTTCAACCTCAACACGCACGGCTTCAACACGCCGCTGAATCGCGGAACGCTCGTCCTCGTCGACGGACGCGATGTGTCCACGCCGATCCTCGGCAATCAGGACTGGGCCGGCCTCTCCGTGCTCGAAGACGAAACGCACGTCGAGATGGTGCGCGGGCCCGGATCCGCGCTGTACGGTGCGAACGCGTTCAGCGGCATCCTTGCGATCACCACGCCGGCGGTACGCGAAACACCGGGCGCGCGCGTGGACGTCACCGGCGGCGAGCTCTCAACCTTCAAGACCGACGCGCGCTACGCGTTTATCACCGACGACCAGCGCATGGGGCTTCGCGCGAGCGCGGGGTTCCAGCAGAGCGCGACGTGGGACCGCTCGCGCACGAACACGGGAGACCTCACCACCGAATACGCTGCCGCAGGGATCGCGCCGGGTACGATCGTCGCTCCCGCGCCGGGCTACGACCTCATGCCGCTCAACGGCCAGACCAAGGCTGGCACCTTCGGCCTTCCGGGCGCGGCAAGCGGCACTCCCGATCTGGTTCAGACGTACTTCGCGACGCTTCGCGGGGATTACTACCTGTCCACCGGGTCCGTGTTCACGGCGGAGGGCGGCGACAGCCACGTTGCCAACGCCGTGTTCAACCTCGGCACCAGCCGGTCGCAGGAGCGGAGCGCCGACGAGCCCTGGTTTCGCCTTGCGTGGACGGGCGACGACTTCAGCCTGTTCAGCTACTACACGGGGCGCCACGGCGTATCGTACTCGCTCGCGACCGCCGACAAGGCCGACGACGACGACGCGACTTTTCACCTCGAGGGCCAGCTCACGCGGCACTTTGCGGGATCGCGTGGACGGATCGTACTCGGCGGCTCCGTGCGCGACGTTCTGGTCAACTCGGAGGGCACGCTGCTCGCGCCGCAGGACGACGGCCGCTCGGACTCGTACTACGCCGCCTTTCAGCAGCTCGACTACGAGCTCGCCCCGCACCTGAAAGTCGTGGCCGGCACGCGCCTCGATGGCGGCTCGGCGTTCAGCGCGCAGTTCTCGCCGTCACTGGGCGTCGTCCTGTCTCCCGGGCGCGACCAGTCGATCCGGTTCACGTGGAAGCGCGGGTATCTCGCGCCGAGCGCGTTCCAGCGGTTTCTGCAGTTCCCAGCGAGCGCTCCGATCGATCTGACTGCGCTCGAGCAGGGTTTGCGCGCCTCGCCGCTTGGCCCGGCTCTCGCCGGCGTTCCGGTTGGCACGCTGTTCACGAATTCCGCGGCCGTGCCGGTGTGGGCGCAAGGGAACCCCGCACTGCAGCCAGAAGTGGTCAGCAGCTACGAAACCGGATACAAGGCGCAAGTGGGGCGCCTCTTCATTAGCGCCGACGCGTATTGGAGCGAGATCTCCGGGTTCAACACCGACCTGCTGCCCGGGGTGAACCCCGCGTTCCCACTCTGGACGGCGCCAGCCGCAGTGCCGACTGCGGCGCAGGCTGCGCTGCAATCGGCGGTCATCGGCGCCGCTGGACCGGCGCTGTCGCGCCTGGCGAACGGCAACACGGCATTCGTGGTGTCGTTCGGCAACGCCGGCCGGGCAACGGAACAAGGCGCCGAACTCGCGCTCGCGTATCAGGCTACGGACGCCGTGCGCTTCGACGCGAACTATGCCGTCTACCAGTTCCACCTCGACCAGGCCGTGTTCGCTCCGGGCGACACGATCAGGTCCAACACGCCGCCCCACACCGCAAACCTGGGCGCCACGTTTGCCCGCCCCAGTGGCCTGCGGGTCCGCGTCGGCTGGCGATTCGAAGATGCGTACCGCTATCGGATCGGAACATGGGAAGGTCCGCTCCCATCGACGCATGCGCTCGACCTCGACGCGACCTACCCGCTCAGCAATGCGCTTTCGGCGAGTGTCGCTGCCACTGACCTGCTCGACGAGCACCGCATCCATATCCTCGGCGGCTCGGTGATCAGCCGTCGAGTCTTGGTAACGCTCAGCTGGAGACCCTGAGCACCGCCCGAAGCTCTGCACTTCGACCTGACTCATGAACCTTCCGCCGTGGCTCGTTTTCCTCGCGGTCGTACCGCCGCTCGCACTTGGCGTCTGGTACGAGATCCGCGCGTATCGCGTCGCCTCGTTTGACGGCATCGGACTGTTCGTCGCCTTCCTCTATGGCATGACGGTCGAGGCGCTGAGCCTGCACACCCAGCATCAGTACGACTACGCAAACTGGGTGCTCATGTTCGGCGTGCGGCCCGACTGGGTGCCGTACGCAATCGGCGTGTGCTGGGCATCGATCATGTACGTGGTCATGCGCACGAGTGACGCGCTCAAGTTCAAGTGGTGGCACCGGCCGATCTTCGACGGCGCCGCCGCGATGATCATGGACCTGGCGCTCGATCCGTCGATGAGCGCCACCCGCATGGTCGCAAACCTGAACTTTCCATGCATGGACGTGATCACGGCGCCGCTTGGCGGGCTCGGCCTGTGGACCTGGTGCGTCACGCCAAGCTCGCACACGCCAATGTGGTTCACGGTTCCCATCGCAAATTTTCTCGGCTGGTGGGCCGTCATCACGATGTTCTCGATCATGGCACGCCTCGGCGAGCGCTACTGCCATCCAGAAAAACGTTCGCGGTGGGGACAGTTCGTCTTGCTGCTCGGCCTGGCAGCGCTCGCGCTCGGCGGCTGTTTCATCATCGGCCCGATCGAGATCAAGCTCGCCAGCGGTCCGAACTGGATTGCGCACGTCGCGCTCGGTGTGGTAACGGCCGCGCCGTTCGTGCTCGTATTGCTCCAAATCAAGAAGCTCGACTTCCACAACTCGTTCCCTGCGTGGCGGCTGGCATGGCCGGCCTACGCGTATCTCGTTTGGGGAGGTCTCTTCTTCGTCATGCGCCTCGACCGCGCGGCGTGGCCCGAAGCGGCGTGGCAGATGGCCGCGACGATCTGCCTGGGCGTGTTCGTGTTGCTGCTTCCCTATCTCGGGACGATCACGCGACGACCGGCGCTGTCAGGGGCAGGCCATACAGTGTCTCGGCACGCTCGCGACCACGGATGACCACCTCTGCGTGACGCGTGAAGTCCGCTGCGGCGGACCCGGCCCGATCGTGTGTCGTCGCATCGATCAGCACGCCCGCGCCGCGCTCCCGCGTGAGCGTTTGCAGACGCGCCGCGAGGTTGGTCGTGCTCCCGATCGCACTCCAGATCGTGCGGTCCGCGGCTTCGATGTTGCCGACGAACACCGTACCCGTCGCCACGCCAACGCCCACGCTGAGGCTGGGCGCGTCGGCGGTCACGCCAGCCAGCCGCGGCACGGCGTCCACCAGCTCGCGCGCCGCACGCACGGCGCTCGTCTCCTTGTCCGGGAGCGGCCGCGGCGCTCCGAACACCGCCATCATGCCGTCGCCGTTGAACTCCACCACGACGCCGCCACAGCGGTTCACGATCGTGCTCACGGTTTCCGTGTAGCGGTTCACCGTCGAGAAGATGTCGGTGGCCGCGCGGCCGTCGGAGAACGCCGTGTAGCCGCGAATGTCCACGAAGAGCACGGACACCTCGCGCTCGCCGGTCTCGAGTTCGGTGCCGAGTGCAATCAGCTCGGCGACCGCGCCCGGGACGTAGCGGCGCATCTTGTCTTGCATCGCCAGCGCGCGCTCCAGCAGTTCGGTTTCGTCAAAGCGCAGCATGTGGCTCGACGCCGTCTTGGCGAGCGACGTGAGGAGCGTCAGGTCGGTGGGCGTGTAGACGTCGCCCGAACGTTTCTCGCCGAGTGTGACGAACGCTTCGAGACGTGGCCCGCGGTGGATCGGCACGATGACGCGCGCGTCGATGCTTTCGAGCAGCGCGCGGTCGGCGCCCGCAGTTCGCCTCAGGTCTGCCTTGGCGGCGCCCTGCAGCGTCGCGATCCATGCGGTCAGGGCGGTTCCCGCGGACATCGCGCCCGGCAGCGCTTCGCCGTCCGAAAACACCGGCACGAACGACGCGCCCGCGGAGACAAAGATGACGCAGCTCGTCGGTTTCAGGTTCGCCACCAGCGCATCGCCCACCAGCGTCCAGAGTTCGTCGGCGCGACGCACCGCGGCAAAGCGTTCTGGCAGCTCGCGCATCGCCTGCTCGAGCGCGAACCGTTCCTTGAAGAAGATCCGATCGACCTGCGGGCGCAGCCGGCGCTCGGCGACGATCACCACGGCCGCGAGCACGAGGGTGATCACGAAGCGGCCGATCGATGGATCGAGATCCATCCGGGAGGTCATCGCGGCCGTGAGCCGGGGCACGAGCGCAAAGCCGCCGCCGACGACGACCACGCCGAGCAAGTTGTATGAGACGG
>JBOHTH010000058.1:0-5722 GCA_050733535.1 Gemmatimonadaceae bacterium
CACATCCGATGACCGTGCATCGCCTCGGCTTCGAGCGCACATTCGACGGCAACACCGACGACATCACCAAGTTCCTGGTTTCGGAGGACTCGGCCACCAACAGCACGACCTCGTTCAACGCCGTTCATAGCGCGCGGGATTTCGTATCCGCCGGGTTCTCGACGGTAAACCCTGACAGCACGACCGTGGTGTTCGGCCCCGACGCCGACGTCCTCCTCGCCGACGCTTTTGCATCCGGCTACTGCTTTCGCGTCGCACCGCCGTCGCGCGCTCGGCCTACGCAAATCGGGCTGGCGTTCGCTCCGCCGTACCGACAGCCGGGCCGAGTCGACATAGACGGAATCCTTTGGCTCGACACGCTTGCACGTTCGCTGCGCGACATCGAGTTCAAGTACGTCGGGCTTCCCGCGGGAAACGACGGCTATCGCCCCGGCGGATCGATCTCATTCCACACGATGGCCAACGGCGTCTCGTTCATCGACCGCTGGTATCTTCGTCGCGTCGACGCGCTGCAGGACACCCTCCCGGATTTCACCTTCCGCTCATTCCTCTACGCGACCGAGAATGGCGGCGAGCTGGCCCACGCCAAGTGGCCCGATGGCCAGTCATGGAACGCATCGCTCGGCACGCTGCATATCCGGGCGGCGTGGTCCACCGGAAAGCCAGCCGTTGGTGCCACTGTGCTGCTCCCGGGCACTCCGTACCGGGGAACCGCCGACTCGAGCGGCTCGATCTTGATCGGAGATCTTCTCCCAGGTCCCTACTCCGTGCGAATCAACGACAAGCACACGGAGCAACTGGGCTTTACTCTGCCCACCAAGCTCAGGTTCATCGCGGCTCGCGATTCAGTGCACCAAGCGACCCTCTCGGTGCCGACCACGGAGGAATACGTCGCGGGCTTGTGCCAAAAGTCGAAGCAATGGGGGTACGACGACTCGACGTTCGTTCTCGGCCGCGTCGTGAACTCAGCAGGCAAGGCGGTCGCGGATGTGCGCGTGACGTTCGCCTACTGGTCCACCGCACTGAACTCGTGGTTCTTCACGAAGTGGTACTACACCACCGGAACCGACGGCGTGTTTGAACTCTGCAGCACGCTGTTCACGCCTGGAACGAAGTTGCTCGTGCGTACTTCTCGCGACGGGCGCCACGAGGACACCGTGCGCGACGTCTCAAGCAACCTCACGATCGTTCTGGTCTCGAAGAAATCGGCGCCGTAACCCGTGCTGCGCCTGCACGCCCGCTACGGCTGGTCTTCGATCTTCACCACTTTCCGGTTCGGATCCGCCCGGTGCACGAGGTTCAACGACGGCACCAACTGGGCCGCGGCGACGGTGGTCGAGGTGGTCAGCGCGGTCATCAGCGCAGTGTAGTTGTACACCACGCCGTACTGGCCCCACGTGCCCTCGAGCGCCGACGTGATCACGCGCATGTTGTCCGTCTTGGGATAGTACGCGAACGACGCGCGGTACAGCGTTGTGAAGTTGAACCGCCGGTCGAGCTTGTTGATGATGGGCACCGGATAACTCGTCCAGTGCAGCCCGTCAGCGCTCGTCGCAACGAAGAGGTCGTTGGTCGCACAGTTCCCCGCCCCAGTCGCAGGCTGCGGAAAGGCCGCGTACATCGCGACGTACTGATTCTTTTCGGCGATGTACCGAACCTTGATGTGCCAGACCACGTACCCCGGCTGGACGAGATCCGTCGCAACTTCGTTGCCGAATCCGACGCTGTCGAGCGAACTCGCCTGCGTCGGATTCGCCATGCGCATGCGGACCACGTTCGTGACCGACGAGCAGCCAAGCGATCCCGCGTCCACATACCACACGCGGCTTCGTCCGTCCGGCCCGGCAGCGATCGTCGGCGATATGGCGCGGTGGTTCGGGGCGGCGAACAGTTGGCGCGGGGTGGGCCAAGTGGTTCCGTCGCATGACGTCGACAGCACGATGTTATTCCCCGACGTCACCTGCCGAAACACAACGCCGAGGCACCCGCTCAGCGAATCGTACATGAACTCGGGATCCGAGTTGTAACCTTCCGACGGTTTGTCGAACAGCGGCGCGCGAACGCCCGGCGCGGGCGTCCAGTGCTCGCAGTCGCTGCTGCGCGCGAGCGACGGGTTCTCGACGTTGCCGTTGGACCCAGCATATGGCGTGTACACCAGCCAGCAGGCGCCGTCGCTCCACGCGGCGCCGATCCGCATGAAGTCGGGGTGTGTGGACTGGCCGGTGTTGTCGTACGTCCCCACAGGGATCGTGTGCAGCGCGACAACTTCCGCCTGGCGCACCGCCTGCGGAATGGAGTACAGGGCGACCTGCCCACCCATCACGACGACGCCAACGCACTGCTGCTGCGTGTAGTGTCCGTCCAGCCCGTGCACCGTGAAGCAAACGCTCCGGTGCAACCCGTCAGTCGCAACGTGCTGCGCGTAGAACCTGACCGTGTTGGGACCGACGCGCGCGAGCGCGCCAACTCCGGTGCAGTTCACGCAGGCGACATCGATCGTGTGCGTGTCGGTCGAATCGTATGTCACGTCGACGGAGTCGCCGAGGCCGACTGGCACCGACCCCGCCATGTCCGGCGTGACGCTCGGCATCGCGAAGACTTGCACGGTGTCATTTACCGTCAGCCAATGATGGTTTGGATCCTTGCAGGCGATGACGAGCGGCGCCGTGCCAGTTTGGCTCGCTGCCGCGCTCCAAGCGGAGTCGGCGTTCCGCGTCGCAGTGAACGTCATCCACGACGGACCCGAGACCACGCAGCTCTGCGGAAGCACGTTGACCGCGGCGAGCACGATCGGCATGGACACGCCCACCGTCATCGTCGGTCCCGACAGAAAAACCACGTTCAGGCTCGGCTGGAAATCAGTCGGCCCGACCGGAGCGTTCGCGGGTGATGTTGTGGGGGACGTGGACTCTCCGGATCGACAGGAGAAGGCCGCAAGTAGGACAGCGGCCCACAGAGCCGCCGATCGCGCTGGCGAGTTTCTATTCACCGCGCTGTTTCCATACGTCATCAAGCACGTCGACTCCGTCGTCGAATTGGGCAGTGTTTACTTCGTAATCGGTGGCTCAATTGTGTCGCGTCGCCTCCCAGGGCGATAGCCCCATCTAACCCCTCAGACCGTCAGGTCTCCATGTCCGGGTAGTGCTGGGCGAGGCACTCGGGGCAGAAGCCATGGGAAAACTGGGCTTCCGAATGCTCCGACACGAAGCGCTCCATCGCCTGCCATTCGCCTGCCTCGGTACGCACGCGGCGGCAGTGCGCGCAGGTCGGAAGCAGCCCCCTCAGGATCCGGATCTCCGAGTGCGCGCGCTGGAGCTCGAGCTTGGCGTCGCGCTCGTTGCGCCACGCCCGCTCTTCGCGCAGCTGGCGCGACACCCGTTCGCGCGATGCCACGAACCCGACGACGTTTGCGATGACCAGCGTGAGGATGATCCCCACGCGGTCCGCGGTCGATATCCCGACGTTGTAGAACACGAGGATCAGCGACGTCCCGATGCTCAGCGTGATCGCGACGATCGCCTGGAACGCGGGGCGATTCGGCAGGATCGCGTAGCAGCCGAGCACCAGCACGATCTCGAGCCAGACGGGCGTGATATTATCGCGCGGCCGCAGCAGCCGGAGCGCGAGCTCGATGAGCACCCCCGCGCCCGTCGTGACAAGCAGGCTGTGCTCAAATGCCCGCGGCGTCCGAGCCCGCATGACCCCGAAGATGCCGTAGAGGATTACCGCCAGCATCAGCACTCGAACGCCGAGGAGCGGCAGGCGCGCCAGCCAGCTGCCGTGCACGGTCAGCACGTCCATCGTGACCAGCAGGGTCACGACGACGAGCAGGATGGTGAAAATCGCGCGCACCACGCGACGGTCGTTGTCGAGACGCAACGCCGAGATCTCGGTCGGAGTCTCGGTCACGGGCTCCAGCAGCGGGGCGATCGGCGCCTGTGGCATGCGATGGAACTTCTTTGGTGCGCGGGCCTTAGACAAGGCGTGCCCCATCCCTTCCCCGGCGCCGCAACCGCGCCGATATTGACTATTCCGATGCCAGTCACCGTCACGTGCCCTGGGTGTGGCTCGGCCGTCCCCGTGGGCGACCGGTTTTGTGGCGCGTGCGGCAATCCGATCACCGGCTCGGCGCTGATCAGCGGAGAGGGAGCCCGCTTCGATCCGTGGCTGGAACTCCTGCAGAAGCTCCGCGCCGCGACGATCGGCGAATACGAGATCAGGGGCGAGCTCGGACGCGGCGGGATGGCGATGGTGTTTCTCGCCCACGACCTGCAGCTCAACCGGCGCGTCGCGATCAAGGTCATGCTCCCGGGCCTGACCTACGGGGAGCGAATGTGGGACCGGTTTCTCGCCGAGGCGCGCACGGCAGCCCAGCTCGACCACCCGCACATCGTGTACATCCACTCCGTCAAGGAGAAGGATCGCTTCCTCTACTTCGTGATGAAGCACATCGACGGGCGGCCGCTCGACGACGTGCTCTCGGAGCACAAGGCGCTGCCCGTGCCGGTCGCGCAGACGATCCTCGCCGAGGTCGCCGGCGCGCTCGACTACGCGCACCGCGAGGGTGTGATCCATCGCGATGTCAAGCCCGCGAACATCATGGTGGACCAGAAGGGAAGCTCCATCGTGATGGACTTCGGGATCGCGCGGGCGACTGATACCAAACGCTTCACGCAGACCGGCGCGACGATCGGGACACCGGCGTACATGAGCCCTGAACAGTGCCATGGCTCGGAGACGAGCGCGGCCAGCGACCAATACTCACTCGGCGTGCTGGCGTACGAGCTGCTGACCGGACTGCCGCCATTTGTCGGAACGCCGATCGAACTGCAGATCGCGCACATGCAGGACACCCCGGTCCCGATTCGCGATCGCCGGTCGGAGCTGTCAGAGGAGCTGTCCGACGCGGTGATGCGCATGCTGAGCAAGGATCCGGCCGAACGCTGGCCGTCGCTCCAGGAGCTCGTGCCCGTGTTTTCGCGCGGGCTCGATTCGACGGGGAGCGAAGCCCGCGAAACGCTGATCGAAATGGTGCGAACCGGCACGCCGCGCGGGAACTCCTTTCCGGCGACGCCCATCAGTCCTGCGCTGAACGGGATCGACGGCGCACCCGCGCCGAGCAGCTTCGGCGATCCGGTCGCCGTGAGCAGCTCCGAGCGCGACGCGCCGACGAAGATCAGCGCACCCTACCCGGTGGCGGGCGTGATCACGCCCGCCGCGGAGTTGATGGCCGCCGCTGCGCTGACACCGCGCTGGCCGGGCCAGCCTTCGGGTGAGTCGGTCGTGGCGGCGGGCCGGCGAACGTCGCCGAGAACCAAGGTCGTCGCGGCCGCGGCGGTCGCGCTCGTGGTCATCGGGGCGTTCGCGCTGCGCGGCGGAATGCAGCGCGCGACGCCTCCATCGCCGGTCGCGGCAACCGAATCGGTGTCGGCTCCGCTCGCCGACCAAGTAGCACAACTGTTCGGCGACTCCGCAGCGGTCGGGCCGGGCCCGGCGGCAAAGACCGGACGGCGAGCGAAGCCGCCGCGGGAAGTCACACCAGATGCCGTCGCGCTCCTCCAGCTCACGGTGCCGTCGGGACGGATCGGTGTCGGGGACACAGTTCACCTCCACCTTCAGGCCTTGGACGACGGCGGGCTCCCTGTGACCACGCCGCAGATCGTGTGGACGACCTCGAACCCGCGGGTCGTGCGCTTTGCCGGCGCCGGCGAGGCAATCGCGG
>JBOHTH010000059.1:0-2694 GCA_050733535.1 Gemmatimonadaceae bacterium
CCGCGTCGAGCGCCTCGCGGAATTTGGCCGCGCGCTCCGGCTTGATCTTCACCTTTTCGTTGTAGTACGTCGGCGGGGCGGTGAAGAGCTGGAGCGCCTGCATTCGCGCGGCGCCCGCACGCCGCGCGACCATCACAGGTCCGCCCGCGTCCGCCGGGTGCGACCCGAGATAGCGGCGGCTCACTTCGGTCCCGGCGGCGCTCCGCCCTGGTTGATGTCGATCATTCGAGCGTTGCCGAGGTATTCGACGCTCGTCGGGTTGTTCAGCTGGCGGAGCTTCTTCACCACGTCCGCGATCCGGCGCGCCATCTGCGCGATCGTCGCGAGCGATTCCTGCATCTCCGACGGGTTGACCATGCCGGCCTCGATCAGCGACGTATTCGAGAGCAGGGCCGCGAGCGGGTTGTTGATCTCGTGTTGCAGGGCCAGCGAGGTCTCGCCGATGCCGGCGAGGTACTGCGCCTTCCGCAGCTGCGTCTCTGCCGTCCGCCGCGCGGCGTTCACCTCGATCCGCCGCTCCGCGATGCGCAGCCGCGCGAGGAGATTGTCGGACGTCACGGGCTTCTTCATGTAGTCGTCGGCACCGGCGTCGAGCACGGCCGTCAGGTCCTCGGCCGTGTCACGCGCCGTGATCACCAGAATGAACGCCTCGTCACCGCGCTCCGCCGACCGGATTCGCCGGCAGAGCTCGAGGCCGTCCATCTTCGGCATTTCCCAGTCGAGAATCAGTATCGGCGCCGGCGACGCGACGTATGCATCCCATGCGGCCTGCCCATCGGCCGCGGCGACAGTGACGACGTGCCCGCCATGCTCCAGCATCCTGGAGAGGAGGAGGCGCATCGTCGGATCGTCGTCAGCGAGCAGAACGTTCATCGCCACTTACCTGTTCGAACCACCATGACCCCCGACCCGCCATCACGTTCGGTCTCAAGCCATGCCACCGACACCTGGTGGCCGCGCACCGCCACCGCAGGGCGCGAGGCCCGCTCCGCGACCGGCGATACCGGCACACGGGATTCGAAAATGTGCCCAGTCGTCCACGAGAGCGCGAGCCACAACTGCGGCACCGAAGAGTTCGGGTCGAGGTACGCGACCGCAACGGTGTCGCCATTTCCCGAGACGGCCGACGCCGAAACCCGCTCGCCGTACACGATCGGCACGGGTGAGTGGAACATGACCCCCGCCCCCATGGAGTGCGTGAAGAACACGCCGGGGCCCTCGGCGGCGACCATGAAGTAGACCACATGCACGTAGCCGTTCGTCGTGTCCGCAGTGATAAACGGCGCGGGGCGACCGCAGCCGTTGCGTCCCCGGTCGGTGGAATCCGCGATCTCCGGCGCATGCCAAGAATGCCCGCGATCCACCGACCGCGCCACCACGAGCAGTGCGTTGCTGTCGGCGCGCGGTGCCCACCACGCCGCGTAGGCCGTATCGCCGCGGGCGGGGGCCGCGACAAGTGACCCGGCGCACTGCGGGGTTCCGGTCGGTGCGACGGGCGGCGTCCACGCCGGCGCCATCACGGCCATCCCCGACGCACCAACCGTAAGGCGTGCCCCGAGCGGAACGGGAGTCTCGGTGCGCTGCTCGGCATCCCACTTGACCGGATCGGGGGTGCAGGCCGCCAAGCCGAGACAGCCAACGACGAGGAGAAGCGCGCGAGGCATACGCTGACAATAGCCGACATACTGGCGTCATCAAACCCCTCAAAACCAAACGGCATAGCTGTCCGACGACACCCCTCAGAATCGAACGGCATAGCGGTCAGACAGGACCTGTCAGAACAACAGCTGTCTGAGAGTTGCCGTCGTCTGATGGGTGGCGTCTGAGCGCTATGCCGTTCGTTGGCGTCCGAGCGCGATGCCGTTCGTGCCAAGCCCTAAAACCGTTTATCTTCACTCCACGCGACCCAGCAAAACCCAATTCCAAAAAACGGCCCATGTCCAGCGCGCCATTCGACGGCAATCGCCGCCTCCCGCCTCTCTACAACGAACCCATCCGCTCGTACGCGCCCGGCTCCCCTGAACGCGCCGCGCTCAAGTCGCGCCTGGCCGCGATGGAAAAGGAATGTCCGGAGATCCCGCTGATCATCGGCGGGAAGGAGATCCGCACGGGGGACATCGCGAAGGCGACATCGCCGCACAAGCACGCGCATGTCACGGCGACCTGGCACAAGGCGCGCCCCGAAGACGTAAAGGCCGCCATCAAATCCAGCGCCGAGGCCCAGCGTGACTGGTCCACCTGGCGCTGGGAAGACCGCGCCGCGATCCTGCTCAAGGCCGCCGAACTCCTCGCGACCAGCTGGCGTCCGACGATGGCCGCTGCCACCATGCTCGGCCAATCAAAGACCGCGTTCCAGGCCGAGATCGACGCGACCTGCGAACTCATCGATTTCTGGCGCCTGAACGTCGCATTCGCCGGCGAGCTGTACAACGAACAGCCGATGTCGTCGCAGGGGATGTGGAACCAGACCGACCTGCGCGGACTTGAAGGGTTCGTCTACGCCGTGACGCCGTTCAACTTCACGGCGATCGGCGGCAACCTCCCGACGGCGCCGGCGCTCATGGGTGGAACGTCGCTTTGGAAGCCGTCGAACGCCGCTATTCTTTCGTCGTGGTACACGATGAAGCTGCTCATGGAGGCGGGGCTTCCGCCGGGCGTGATCAACTTCGTGCCGGGCGACCCGATCATGGTGTC
>JBOHTH010000060.1:0-7362 GCA_050733535.1 Gemmatimonadaceae bacterium
GTGAACGCGAGCAGGTCGGTGCGCGTCGCGTGAACCTTTGAATAATCCTCGTTGAGGCTCAGCTCGAGCTCGCGCGCATCTATCAGGTACGGCGTCGGCTTGCCCGGGTCATAGGTGAACGTATCGGCTGGCTCCGCCTTCGGCGGGATCGTGTCGAGCGTACCATCGCCCGCGCCGCCGTTCGCCTTGCCGCCGGAGTGGATGTAGAAGTCGGTCCATTTCGTGCGCGCGAGCGGAAACTCCTTTTCCTTGCGCCACTTGTTGTCGCCCATCACGAAGATGTCCACCGGCGGCTCGCGGTCGACGCCGTTATCCACGCCTTTCAAGTAGTGATCGAACCAGCGGAGCTGCAGCATGCGCGGATCAATCCGCGCCTCGGCACCGAAATCTCCGTTCACGTAGTCGATTCCCTTGTGCGCGCCGGCGTCCATCACGATCCGCTGGAACGGATGCGTCTTGAGCGTATCGAGCCCCATGTAATTGCGGATCGTCCCGCGCGCGTCGTCGGCCCAGCCGCCAATCCCAAGCGCCGGGACCTTCACACGGTTGAGCCGCGCCTCGATGCTCAGCCCTCTCCAATACGAGTCGAGCTTCTGGTGGTCGAACCAGTCGTTCCAGTACTTGGGCCTGCCGCAGCCGGCTTTCTGCGCGCTCGCGATGACCGGCAGGCTGTTGAACGCAGTCTCGACATCGAGGTTGCTCATGTCCGACATCGTCTCGCGGACCTGCGTGAGGCAGAGCCACGGAACAATGGTCGGCGAGAACACCATGTCGATGTATGGAACTATCCGGAGCGGATCCGCCGTTGCAACCGCCGGGGCGATTGCCGCGAGATGCGGCGGTGCCGCGATCGCGGCGTACCATGCGTACAGGCCGGGATTGGATCGGCCGATCATGCCGACCTTCCCGTTCGCACCGGGCAACTTCGCCGCCCACTCGACGGCGTCGTAGCCGTCGCTCTCCTGCATGGCGTTCATGTCGAGCACGCCACCGGAGCCGCCGCGGCCGCGCACGTCCTGCTTCACATAGATAAAGCCATGAGATGCCCAGAAATTGGCGGCGGCCGTGTCGATGCGAAGATACGGCGTTCGCTCCATCACTACGCCAAACGGCCCTTTCCCTTGCGGCGTACCGACGAAGTTCATCAGCGTCGTGCCGTCGCGCGCCTTCATCGGAACGGCCGGGTCGATTTTCACCGCGAACGTCGAATCTGAATACGGCCCGGGCCAGAGCGTGTAGTACGGCTCATACACCGGCGGCGACGTGCGGCGCACGAACGTGACGCGCTGCGTGGCTTCCTTGCCACGGTAGTACTGCCCGGCGATCGTGTCATGCGAGATGCGCGCACGAATCGACGTTCCGGCCGCGAGCTCGAGGATCAGCGAGTCGCCGGCGACGGTGAGGCCATGGATGTGTTCGAGTGGGGTGCCGAGTCGACGATTGATCCAGGCGCCGGCGGTGTCCGCTTTTTCGAAATGCGCGAAGCCGAACCGGCGAATTCCATCGAAGCCGCCGCTGGGTTTGGCGCCGAGTGTGCGGTAGTAGTCCCAGTCGCCGCGGAGGGCGGAGCCTGCGCCGCCACCGCACGAGCTGAGGCCGAGCGCGACAAGAGTGCCAACGCTTGCCGCGACGATCCGCGGATACCGAATGATGGATCGACGCATGGTGCGTTCTCGGGTAGGGGTTTTGTTCGCCCCCAATTTGTGCCGGACCTGCACGCCGCGCGAGGCCGGGCTTACCCGCGGTACTCGGTTCACCGAACCGGCGGCTCAGTCACCAGCAGGTTGATAAACCGCCGGGTGCGAAACCCGAGCGATTCATACACGCGCAGCGCGGCGTTGTTATCCGTCTTGAGATGCAGAAATGGCGTCTCACCACGCGCAGTGATTCTCCTGACAAGCGACGTCACCAGCTGACCCGCGTAGCCGCGCCCACGAAAATCCGGGTGGGTGCACACACCGCTGACTTCCGTGTATCCCGTGGGGTGCAGCCGCTCACCCGCGATCGCCGCAAGGCGCGCTCCCTGGCGCACGCCGTAGTAGTTGCCGAGTTCGAGCACGCGCTCAGCCATCGGCCCGGGCTTTGTCAGCTCGGCGAGTGCGACCATGCCGGCCACATCACTGGGCGCCATCTGCTCGATCGCGGCGATCGCGGCGGGCGGCAGTGCACCACCCTCCCAAACCATTTGCGTGATTGGATGCGCGGCAACCACCCTCCACCCGGCAGGCGGGTCGCTCGGCACGTCGAGAAGAATCGCGACGCGCGACTGACCATCGAGCGTCGCGGCGAGCGACGCATACGCCGGTTCGCTGGGCTCGGCGAACGCTGCGAACGGTGTGACGCGCGGAGGATATCGCTTGGCGAGCGCATCGCCCACCGCGAGCCCGGCGTGATGCGAGTTGAGCGCATGCCATGCCGGGTTGTCGAGCGGCGCGTGGTCTCTTGGCGTCATGCCGCCGACCCCGAGCGTGCGGAACGGGCCGCGGTTGTCACGCGGCCGAGCACTGCGAGCATCGCGTTCCAGTCGCCTTGAGTCATGGGCCCGCGAAGCCGGTCCTGGGCCGCACGCCATGCAGGTCTCGCGGCAGCCAGTCGCCTGCGCCCCACGGCGGTCAGCCGCACGCGTCGCTCGCGCCGGTCTTCGCCGCGCGCGAACTCGATCCACTTCTTTCGCGCCAGCAGTCGCATGTTGCGCGAGATGGTCGTCTTGTCGAAGTCAAACCGCTCGGCGAGCGATGCCTGTGTGCACTCGCCGGACTTCCCGATCATCGCGAGCAGCGCGAACTGCGCGCCTTCTATGTGATGCGCGCGCAAGGTTTCGTCGTAGAGCTGCGTCACCGCGCGCGCCGTGCGCCTGACCGCGGCGCACGCACAGGCCAGCTCGGCGATTTCGGGCTTACGGGTTGCCACGGCTGGCCGGCGGAGCGCCCATCAGATAGCGCAGTGGTGTCAGCGGCGTGAGTGCCGTGAACTCGAAGCTCGCAAACTTTCCTCTGACGAGCGGCAGCTCATCCGTGAGCGCCTTGGCCTCGGCGATGGTGCTGCAGTTGAAAATGAACATCACGCCGCGCCCGTCGGCTTTTCCATACCACTGCTGGATCTTGCCATCCAGGTACAGCTTGACCGTCGCGCGCACTTCGTCGGGCATGACCTTTACGCGCTCGGTCTGATCGGCGTCGGGCCGTACGGTGAGCACCGCCATCACTGCGGTGACCGGCGCCGGCGACGCCGGCTGTTGGGCCGAAAGGATCGCGGGCGCCGCGGCGAGTGCGGCCGCCAGCGACCGACGTACGAGACGAACTGACACTGCGGCTCCTTGAAAGACGATAGTTGTATATGCAACTATCTGGCTTGTCCGTCAAGGGATGTGGCGTGAGTGATTCGGCTTTGCGTGAGATGCTTTGTGATTGGGGTTCTTGGTCAATGGCTGTGGGAGGACATCTTTCGTGTCCCATAGCCAAGAACCAATTACCACAATCCCACGACATCTCACTCAGAGCGCAGACCCGCCCGCGCCACGCGCCGAATTGGAGCTCAGGACTTCTTGAGCGCCTTTCGAATCGCCGCCGTGTGATGATAACTATGCCGCACCGCGTGATCCTCGAGCATAAACTGACAGCTCAACGGCGCATCCGCGTTCAGCGAGATCGTCGAGCCGTTGTCGAGGTCGGCATCACTCAACGCCCGAATCGCCGCGGCCGCAGCCGAGCTGTTCTTGCGAAGCAGGTCGAGCGCCGCCGCTTTCGTGACGCCGTCAAACTCCTTGGCATGGGCCGCGTTCATTCCGTGCACATCATCCCACGTGACGCCGGCGATCGGCTTGCCCATGGCAAGGCCCTGCGCGAGCTGGATCTCCAGCGGGTACATGTTCGCCACATGGTGCACGAGCACTCCCACCTTGCGCCCGTCTTTCACCCGCGCCTGCCATTCCGCATCGGTCAGCGATGCGGCCAACGAGTCGAGCGCCTTCGCTCCCTCTTCAAGGCGTTCGGCGAGGACGGTGCTGCGCTTTCCCATTGTGAGACTCCGTGATCAATGGTTCGATGCGGCCGGATTGGCCGCGCCCACGATGATCGGCCCGGAAAGGTAGCACGCCAATGACCGCGCGTCTCTGCTTCTTGCTCAGGCGTCCACGCGCCGGGCGCCGCGAAACGCGCCAGGCGCCAGCCCCGTCGCTTTCTTGAACGCGCGCGAAAACGCCGCCTCGGAGTCGTAACCCACCTGCGCGCCGACAGCCGCCACCTTCGCGCTCCCCTGCACCAGGAGGTTGGCGGCCACTTGCATGCGCCACCGGGTGAGGTACTGCATTGGCGGCTGGCCGATGACCGTATTGAACCGCTCGGCGACCGCCGACCGCGACGACGCCGCCTCTCGCGCGAGATCCGGCAGCGTCCATGGATGGGCCGGCCGGCCATGCAGCAGCATCAGCACGCGCCCGACGAGTTCGTCCTGCAGCCCCGCGAGCCAGCCGGTTCGCCCCGGCGGCAGCTCATCCACATAGCGGCGCAGCACCTCAATGAACATCACCTCGGCCAGCCGCGTCAGCACCGACTCCGAACCGGCTCGCCCGTTGCGCGATTCCTCAACGAGCTGCTGCGTGAACCCGCCGATCCAGTTCTTCGACATGCCGCGCAGATGCATGACACGCGGCAGCGACGCGAGCAGGGGGTTGAACGGCCCGCGATCGCAGCCGAGGAAGCCGCAGATGAACGAGGTGGTGGCCGGGCCATCGCTGCCGATGCGCGCGGTGCTGGGATAGCGGACCAGCTGCGTGCTGTTGATGTTCGGGCTGAACTTCACGCCGCTTGCGCTGGAAATCAGGTGCGCATCGCCGTGCGGAAAGACGATCACGTCCGTTGGACCGAGTTCGAACGGCGGCTCGCCGTGGAGGCCGCCGAAACACTGCCCGTGAGTGACGATGTGGTACGAGATGAGGTGTTCCGCGTGCGGCATGACGCGCGGCATGAGCTCGCGCGCGGCGACGGTGTCGATCGACCATGGTGCCGTGGCCTCGACGGCGAAAAAGTAAGCGCCGTCGAGGCGTACCACGCGGAGGAGATCGGAGAGCGGGTCCATAACCAGCATAACGCTACAGTCTCCGGCCGCGCAGGGGCAGGCACCCTGCATGACGCCCGGCGCGAGGCCGGGTTTCATGGCACCGTTCATCCTTTGGTGATGACCACCTCGAGGTATTCGCCGGGGAGAACGAGCGTTCCGTCAGTCGCGCGGTTGCCGCGCTCGAGCAGGTCGATCAAGTCGCCCGCAAACGCGGCCTGCGCGGCCGGGTTTCCGTCGAGCGCCGCGAAGGCTTTGTTCGTCGGCCCGTAATAGGTGCGGAAAATGTCGACGAAATGGGCCGGCGATTTGTACCGGAACATGAAGTCTCGCGGCGTGGCCTGGATGTGCGCATCCGGGCCGAAGAGCTCGCGCAGTCCGGCCGCTGTTCCCCAGCGTCCAGGTGGCTTGAGACCCGGCGCGGGCGGAACGTGCTTGCCGATGACCTTGAACAGCTGCCCGACGAACCCTTCGGGCGTCCAGTTGGCGAGGCCGATTTTCCCGCCCGGCCTGCAGACGCGCGCGAGCTCCGACGCGGCCTGTTCCTGCCTCGGCGTGAACATCACGCCGAACGTGGACAGCACGACATCGAATGCGCCGTCATCAAAGGGAAGGTTTTCAGCGTCCGCCTCGCGAAACGCGATGGTGAGACTGTCAGCTGCCGCGCGACGGCGGGCGGTTTCGAGAAGACCGGACACGAAGTCTGTCGAGGTGACATCACACCACCGCCGCGCGGCGGCGAGCGTGGCATTGCCGTTCCCGGCCGCGACGTCGAGCACGCGCGATCCCGCCCGCACGTCGAGCGCTTCGCAGAGCGACTCGCCGACAATCTGCAGCGTGGTGCCGATAATCGAGTAGTTGCCCGAGGCCCAGGCGGTTTGCTGGCGTGCCTTGATGGCGTCGTAGTCGATGAGTGTGGCAGGCATGTAGGTTCTCCGCGGTGGTGGGTGAGACGGCGCAGACGCGCCGCGTGCACTCGAGATTACGGGCGGGCCGCCAGCGCGTGAATGACCGAGCGTCCAGCGTGATTGCCCGAGCGTCCTGACAACGGCGCGCTCAATGTCAACCTCCAGTACCCTCGCCGCGTGCACGCGAATAGTCTGCGAGCATGTTCATTCCGACTGCCTGGCGCCGAGTGCGCATTGCGATCGTTGGCTGCTTTTCCCTGGTCGCTCACGCCGCCGCCGCGCAGGCACCGGCCCGTCCGCTCGACAGCGTGGTCGTCGTGGCCTCGCGTACGCAGCTCGGCGACGCGGCGCGCGCCGTCGACGTCATCACGCACGACGACATCGTGCACTCGACCGCGCACAACGTCGCCGATCTCCTGAGCGAGCGACTTGGCGTCGATGTGTACGGCCGGTCGGCGGCGCAGGCGGACATCTCGCTGCGCGGGAGCACGGCCGAGCAGACGCTGGTGCTGGTCGATGGCGTACACGTGAGCGACGCGCAGTCGGCGCACTACGCGCTCGACCTCGCGGTGCCGCTCGACGCGATCGAGCGGATCGAGATCCTCCGTGGTGGCGGGTCGGCGATGTACGGGACCGATGCCGTAGGCGGCGTGATCAACATCATCACGAAGCGCGGCGCGGAGAAGGCAGACGTGCACGCGGATGGCGGCGCGTTTGGAACGGTGGGAGGAGCGCTGTCGGGTGGCGCGGCGCGTGGCGGATTGACCGTCAACGGCGCGACGGAGTACGAGAAGAGCGACGGATACCGCGCGGGAACCGACTATCGCACTGGCCAGGCGCGCGTCGCGCTCAGCGCGCCGCTCGGCGCCGGACAATTTCAGAGTCACCTTGGCGCGGGCGTCAGGGATTTCGGCGCGAATGATTTTTACGGCCCGTACAACTCAACGGAGCGGACGGGCACGATCACGGCGGACGCGAATTGGAATGTCGCCGCCGGCGACTGGACGCTGACGACGACCGCGAGCACGCGGCGCCACACGGACCGCTACACGCTCATCCGCGACGATCCGGCCGTCTACGAAAATCTTCATACGAGCTGGCAGAATACCGGTGAAGTTGTCGCACGCACGACCGTTGGGCGCGCGGCGCTCGCAATCGGCACCGACGCGGACAATGCGCAGCTCACCAGCAATAATCTTGGAAGCCACGCGGAGTGGCGCGAGGCGCTGTTCGGGGAACTCGAACTGGGGACGAGCGCGTCGCCGACGCTGGACATCGGCGTGCGCGGCGACGCGTCGAGCTTGTACGGCGGATTCCTGTCGCCGTCGCTCGCGGTCGCAGTACCGGTCGCGGACGGCGTTCGGCTGCGCGCGAGCGCGAGCAGGGGGTTTCGCGCGCC
>JBOHTH010000061.1:0-19340 GCA_050733535.1 Gemmatimonadaceae bacterium
CGTGGCGCGAGCGCGGCGGCGTGGGGCGCCGTCTCGCCGCGCTTGCGGTGGCGCTCGCGGCCGTGGCGATCGTGCCGCTCGCGCGGTTCTCCAATGCGTCGTCGCTGTTCGACCCGACCTTCTTCTATGTCGCGACCGGAGGGCCGTTCACGGGCAGTGTCGGCGCGCTCGCGCTCACGTGCTCGCTCGTGCTGCTGGGCCTGCTGGCCGCGCTGCGCGCACGAGTGGGCACGCAGTCACGAATGCAGGCGATCGCCGCGGTCGCGGTCGTCGCCGGTGTCGGGCCGTTCCTCCTGCGCGATCTTGCGCGCGGCATCCAGTTCCCCGAGGCGGGCGTTTCGCTCGCGATGTGGCTCGCCTGGGAGTCGACTCTGTTTCTCGCCTCGGTATCCGTGCTGATGGCGGGTGCCACCGCTGGGCAGGCGGCGCTCGGCGCGCGCCGCGGACTTCCGCTCTGGATCGCGCCTGCGATAGGCGGCGTTGCCGCGCTGCTCGCCCCGGTGCTGATGGACGCGCCCGGCGCGTACCCGCCGTGGTATCCGGCGCTGTGGGTGGTCGCGATCGGCGCGCTCGCGTTCGCACGGCGGGCCCGCGCGTCGGTGCTTCCCGTTGCGGTCGTCGCCGCGTGCGGCGCGGTGACCCTCGTGTGGGGGCAGTCGGTGCACTCGCGTGTCCTGCTCGCGGAACGCGACGTGGGGAGCCTTACCGCGCTCGACAGCTCCGCGGCGACGCTGCTCCAGCGGTTCACCGCGCAACTCGACGTGTCGCATGCGCCGGCCAGCCGCGCGGAGCTGCTCGCGCGCTACGCGGAATCGGATCTCGCCAGTGCCGACTACCCGGTGGAGCTCACGAGCTGGAGTCCCTCCGGCGCGCCGATCGCGGACCTGCTGGTCGGAAAGGCGGAGAAGACCGAGGACATCGGGTATTTCGCGAGCCAGGCGCAGGACTCCACGCACGCGGTGTTCAGCAAGGTGCTTGGGTGGCCGGGGCTCTACCTGGTACTCTCGGTGCCGCACGAGGACCGGTCGGTGACGACGGTGGTCGTGGCGCCGCGCACGCGCCTGCTGGCCCGCGACTCGTTCGGGGCGCTCATGGGATTCGGCGCCGCCCCCGTCACGGATCCTCCCTACACGCTCACGCTCGGGAGCGTCAGGCACAACGCGCAGCTCACGGACAGGGCGCAGTGGGAGCGGCATGGCGATGAGCTGCACGGCGACCGGTTCCTCGTGGATGCCAATCGCGGCTTCACGACCGTGCACGCGAGCGTCCAGCTTCGGAGCTACAACCAGCTGATCATGCGCGGATCTCTGGTGGTCGTGTGCGATCTTCTGGCGCTCTTCGTGCTCTGGCTTCTGCTCGTCATTGCGGACGGCGCGTTTGGCCGCTGGATGCGCATCCAGCAGCGCCGCTGGGTGCGCAGCTATCGCGCGCAGCTGACACTCGCGCTGTTCGCCTTCTTCGTGATCCCGGCCGGCGTGTTCGCGGCGTGGAGCTACCAGCGCCTGCGCAGCGACGACGATCAGGCGCGCAACCTGCTCGTACGCGAAACGCTGCGCGGCGTGGCGGTCTACACCGACACGGCCAAGCTGTCCGACATCGCCGCGAAGTTCCAGACGCCGCTGTTTCTCTACGCGGACGGCATCCTGCAGGCGTCGAGCGATTCCGTCCTCGACGCGCTCGCGCCGCTCGGGCGGCTGCTTCCGCCGTCGACCGCGCTCACGCTCGGCGAGGGTGACGAGATCACGTCGAGCAGCGATGAGATGGTCGGCTCCCAGCCGATGCTGTTCGGGTTCCGCGTGGCGAGCAGCGATGCCTCGCCGGTGCAGTTCGTCCTCGCCGCGCCCGCGCGCACCGACGACCTCGCGCTCGACCAGCGCCGCCGCGACCTCGGCATCCTCGTGCTGTTTGCGGCGGTGATCGGCGCGACCGCCGCGCTCTGGCTCTCGGAACTCGCGGCGCGGCAGTTCTCCCGCCCGATCCGCACGCTCCAGGCCGGCGTGCTGGCGCTCGCCGCCGGCGAGCGGGAGCCGCAGCTTTCGAGCGACCCGCCGGTGGAGTTCCAGCCCGTGTTCACGGCGTTTCGCCAGATGGCGCACGACATCGAGGCCGGCCGCGAACAAGAGGCGCACGCGCAGCGCGTGCTCGCGTGGGGCGAGATGGCGCGGCAGGTCGCGCACGAAATCAAGAACCCGCTGACGCCGATGCGGCTGGGCATGCAGCACCTGCGGCGCGCGCGGCACGACCCGAACGTGGACTTCGACCGCGTACTCGACGAGAACGTCTCGCGCGTGCTTTCGGAGATCGACCGCCTCGACGAAATCGCCCGCGCCTTTAGCCGCTACGGCACCGCGCCGGACGATCGCGCCGCGGCGGTGCCCGTGGACGTTGCGCAGGCCATTACGGATGTCATGCGCCTCGAGCAGCTCGGCGGCGAGGAGGTGCTGTGGAGCGCCGCTGGCGCCGACTCGCCGGTGCTCGCGCTCGCGGGCCGCGCGGAGATCCGCGAAGTCCTGCTCAATCTGCTCGAGAATGCACGTCTCGCGAGTGCGCGTAACGTCCGGGTCACACTGTCGCGATCCGCTGATCGCGTTCACGTCATGGTTCGCGACGACGGGCAGGGAATCTCCAGTGAGGTGATGCCCAGGATTTTCGAGCCGCACTTCTCCACGCGGACGAGCGGCAGTGGCCTCGGCCTCGCGATCAGCCGGCGCATGATCGAGGGATGGGGAGGGACGATCCACATCGACAGCGCGCCCGGCGAAGGGACGACGATCCGCATCGCACTGGTTCCGGCGCCCGCCACCTGACAATTTTGTAGCGTCATGACGAGCGCCGAAACAATTCCAGTCACGCGCACCACCGGAATCCCGCCCCACCTCGACGGGTGGCAGCTTCCTCCTGGGTGGGTGTGGGGCGATCAGGGCTACTACGCGAACCACCGGCATGCGCAGGAGATCATCGACGCGCTGGGCCGGTCGCTGGCGCTCGTCACGGTTCCCGATCCCGGGCGCGCAGACTGGCTCTTTCACGAAGCGCGCGCGCTGGCGCACCGGAACCACCCGGCGATCCCGACCACGTATCACTTCTGGACGCAGAGCCCCGGGTCGCGGCGCGGCCCGGGATATCTGCGCCGGTGGGTGGTGGGCGAAACGGTCGGCGACCGCATGCGCCGGCTGGGGATCGAGACGATCCCGTACATGCTTCGCGTCCTCCGCGCGACGGGCTCGGCCATCGCCTACCTGCACGACGCCGGCCAGACGCACGGCGCGGTCTCGCCGGACACCATCTACGTCACGCCGACGGGACGCGTCTGGATACTCGGATGGCAGTGGGCGCTGCCGCCATCCGAGATCCCCGCGGGGGTGAGGCCGGACCCGTTCTTCACTCCACCGCCGCACGAGTGGGCGCCAGGCGAGTGGCGGCCGACGCCCGCCAGTGACCAATGGCAGCTCGCCGCGAGCTGCTTCGCGATCCTTACCGGCGAACTTCCGCCGCGCGACGAGATCCCGCCGCTCCGCTGGGTACGGCCGGACTGTCCGGCAAACGTCGCCGAGCTGCTCGACCGTGCGCTGGCGGCGAACCCGGAGGATCGCTTCCACTCAGTGGCGTCGCTGCTGCGCGCGGTGGAGAAGATCTCGGGGTCGGGGAGCGCCGCGATCTCCGGCGTCGACATCGCGTCCGGGGAATACCGGGCGGTGAGTGAAGAAGACCGGCTCCGCTGGGCGACGGGAGACGACTTTGAAGTGCTCTCGTCGCTCGGCTCCGGCACGTTCGGAACCGTGTGGCGCGTGCGCGATCTGACATTGCAGCGGGAGGTAGCGATGAAGGTGTTGCATCCATCGGTGGCCAAGAGCGACGCCGCAGTCGCGCGGTTCCGTCGCGAGGCCCAGATGGCTGCGCGCCTCCAGCATCCGGCGATCGTGCCGATCTACGATTGGGATTCGAAGGGCGACGTGCACTGGTACGTGATGGAGCTCGAGGAGGAAGGCTCCGTCGCCGACCTCGTGCGCCGCATGGGACCGCGGCCGCTCTCGGAGGTCGCGCCGCAGATCGACTTGATTCTCGACGGGTTGCACGCCGCGCACGACAACGGGATCATCCATCGCGACCTCAAGCCGGAGAACTTGCTGATCGACCGCTACCGCCGGTGGCGCATCGCGGACTTCGGCATTGCGAACGCGATGGGCGAGGAATGGGCGGGTTCGAGCGGAACGCCTGCGTTCGCGCCGCCGGAACAGCTGCTCGGTGAGCCGCAGGGTGTCGCGGCCGACCTCTTTGCGGTGGCGGCGATCGTCTATTTTGCGCTTACCGGGGCCGCGCCGTTTGTGGGCGAGGACGGGCGCGCGATTCTGGCGCAGCAGCTTGCGGGCAGCGCGAACCTCTCGCGATTCCACCCCGCGCTCGTCGAGTGGCTCCGCAAGGGCCTCGAGGCGGATCCCGACCGCCGCTTCGCCGACGCGTCGGAGATGCAGGCGGAGTGGCGCCGGGTGACGCGCGAGGTGCTGACGCACGAATCGCGGCTGCCGTGGAGTGCGCGCGTCGCGAAGGCGATTCGCAAGGGACTTGGCGGCACGGCGGGTGCGCTGCTGATCGGCGCATGCCTTGCGGGCGCCGCGCGCGCGCAACAGCCGGCGCGCGCGGATTCCAGCCGCGCGGCGCGCGATTCCATTGCGGCGCGCGATTCCACGGCTCAGGCGCTTTCCGGCGTGCACGTGAGCGTGACGCGCTCGGACGAGACCGCGCAGCGCGCTCCGTGGGCCGTCGGCGTGCAGAACAAGACGGATATCCAGCTCGGCCAGGCGACGCTCGGAATCGACGAAGCGCTCAACAACATTCCGGGTGTGTACGTCGACAACCGCTACAACTACTCGCTCGATCAGCGGCTCTCGATTCGCGGCGCGGGATCGCGCGCGAACTTCGGGATTCGCGGCGTGAAGGTGCTGATCGACGGCGTGCCGCAGTCGTTGCCGGACGGACAGAACGAGCTCAACAACCTCGAGCTCGGGGACGTGTCGCGCGTGGAGGTGCTGCGCGGGTCGGCGTCGTCTCTCTACGGCAACGGCTCGGGCGGCGTGATCTCGTTCACGACCGACATGTCGGCGCAGGACGCGCTCGACCAGACGCTGCGCATCGAGAGCGGATCGTTCGGCACGACGAAGTGGCAGTCGCGCACCTCGGGTCGCTCGGGCTCGCTGGTCGGGTCACTGTCGGCCTCGCGCACGATCGTCGACGGATTCCGCCAATTCAGCAACGCGGACGTGAAGCAGCTGAACGGCGCGGTCGACTACGGATTTTCGCCCGTCACGACACTCTCGCTGCGCGCGTTCGCCACCGAAATGCCGACCGCGCTGAATCCGGGCGCGCTCACCGCGGCAGAGTACGCCGCCAACCGCGACTCGGCGGCGGCGACGAACATCCGGCGTGACGCGGGCAAGGCGATTTCGCAGAACCAGTTCTCACTGCGGCTGCAGCACACGGCGGGCGACGGCGGCGTCTATTCCGCGACGGCGTACCTCGTGCGGCGCTTCGTGGACAACCCGCTCGCGACGTCGCCGCCGGGCACGCCGGGCGCGTCCGTGGGCACGTATTCGACGCTCAACCGCTGGGTGACCGGCGCCCGCATCGACGCCTCGCACGCGCTGTGCTCCTGCACCAACGCCCCGCGTCTTGCGACCGGGCTCGACATCGAACGCTCGCTCGACATCCGGCGGAACTCGCGAGCCACGGGCGGGCATCCGAGCGTGCCAACCGACACGATGTATGTGAACCAGAGCGAGAGCGTCGAGGCGGTCGGGCCGTTTGCCGACCTCGAATGGTCACCGCTGACGAAGCTGTCGCTCACGGCCGGCGCCCGCTGGGATCAAACCACTTTCAACGTGGCCGACCATTTCCTCGCCGACGGCAAGAACAACAGCGGGTCACGCGCGATGACCGCGACGACCGGCCATTTCGGCGCGTCGTACGTGGTGTCCGATGCGTTCACCCCGTACGCGAGCTGGTCCACCGCGTTCGAAACGCCGACCACGACCGAACTCGATGAGAAGGCGGACGGAACCGGAGGGTTCAATCCGACTCTCGGTCCCGCGCAAGTCCACACGATCGAAACGGGCGCACGCGGCAACCTCGGCCCGCGCGTGTCGTATACGCTCAGCGTGTTCAGGCTGATCGAGGACAACGCGATCATCCAGTACCTGGAGTCGGGCGGCTCGGCGTACTATCAGAATGCGGGCCGGACGCGAAACGACGGCGTGGAGTTCGGCCTCGCCGCGCGCGTCGCAAGCTGGATCGACCTCAACCTCGCGTGGACCGAGGCGAACTACCGGTTTGTGAACTACATCGTGCCGCTCGGCGCGGTGAGCGACACACTCAACGGGAAGAAACTGTCGGGCGTGCCCGATCACTTCGTGCGCTTCGGCGTCCGTACGCACTGGGGCCGCTGGACACTCGATGCCGACGAAACGTGGAGTTCATCGATGTACGCCGACGACCAGAACACTCAGCTCATCAAGAGCTGGGGCGACGGCGACGTGAACCTGCGCGCGTCGTGGACGGGCGAGGCGGGCGCGTTTCGGATTCAGCCCTATGCGTCGGTCAACAATGTGCTGAATCAAGCGTACGTGGGGTCGGTGACGATCAACGGAGCGGCTGGGCGGACGATCGAGCCGGCGCCCCTTCGCAACTACTACTTCGGAATGGAGATCGGATGGCGCGCGGTAAAGTGAAGACCAAAGACCGAGGACCGAAGACCGACCATCGCACACCGGCAGCAGATGTTTTTCCATTCGCGGTGCGTGGGTCGAAGATCGCAGGGCGCGGGGCTTTCGCGACGAGGCCGATCAGGAAGGACGAACGGATCATCGAGTATCTGGGCGAGCGGGTATCGCACGCGGTGGCCGACGAGCGGTACGACGATCACAAGGACGGCATCCACCACACGTTCTTGTTCAGCGTGAACAGAAATGTCGTGATCGACGCGTCCGTCGACGGAAACGAGGCGCGGTTCATCAACCACTCGTGCGACCCCAACTGCGAATCGGTGATCGAAGGCGGGCGAGTGTTCATCGATGCCGCGAAGGCGATCAAGACCGGTGCTGAGCTCACGTACGACTACGCGTACACGCGTGATGGCTCGGAGACTGAAGAGGAGGAGACCGGCCTGTACGGATGCCGGTGCGGCGCGAAGAGCTGCCGCGGGACCATTCTCGCTCCGCTATCGAAAGCCGGGCAGCGCAAGCGTGCGGCCGCGCTCAAGCGGCGGCACCACAAGGCGCATGTGCACGCGCGGCGAACTGTGTAAAGTGAGTTCCTGGTTGTTTGTTGGTTGGTTAACGGACGTTGTTGGAGAACCAACTTGCGGCCGCTGAAATGTCACCCGGCGTGAGGCCATGCCCGCCGGGGCTCCACTGCAGCTCGACCGCCGCGCCGCAATCGCGAAGCAACGCCGCAAGCCGCTCGGTGTTCTCGCCGGGCACCATCGTATCGGTGCGACCGGCGGACAGAAAGACACTGCGAGCGGTGAGGTCGGGACGCGGATCCGGTTCGAGCGGGACCATCGCGCGAAAGAGAATCGCGCGCTCGAGCGACTCAGGCCGGAGCAGCATCATCGCAGCGGCGATGTTTGCGCCGTTTGAGAATCCCGCCGCCACCACCTGTGCTGGGTCAAAGCCGTACTCTGCCGCCGCCGCCGCGACGAAGTCGGCGAGTTCGTTCGTGCGGAGCCGCAGGTCGTCGAGATCGAACACGCCCATCGCGAGGCGCTTGAAGAACCGTGGCGCGCCCTGCTCGAGGATCTTGCCGCGCGGACTGAGAATGGCGGCGTCGGGGTCGAGCATCCCTGCGAGCGGAACCAGGTCGTTTTCGTCGCCGCCCGTGCCGTGGAGGAGCAGGAGCGTGCGCGCCGACCGGCCCGCCTTCCAGACGTGGACGAACGCAGACGTGGTCACCGCACCCGCGTGAACCGGTACTGGTCGCTGCCGTCCATCATCACCGACACGACCTTGCCCGCGTCGTCGAGCGCGAACGTGAGCATCGTCTTTCCGTTGCGGCCGTCGCCGAGCGTCGCCGCAAAGGTGTCGTAGTTCCAGTGCTCGAGCGGACCGGTGTTGTCCGCACCGGTTCCGATCGTCATGCGCAGCGCGCCGTTGTCCATCGAGATCACGAGATCGCCCCACGCAGGGTGCGTGTACGTGCCGGCGTACTTGTCGAGTGCGAGTGATGGGTGCGTCCCCGCCACGCGCGAAGCCTCACGAGTCGCCCGCGCCGCCTCTGAGCGCTGGTCGGCATTCCGGTAGAGCGTGAGGAACTCCGCGTTCCAGTCTCGCGCAGGCTCGCCGTTGGTTCCCGCGAACAGGTCGAACGCCTTGTACATGATGGCGTGACGGAACTCGGCGTGGTCGAGATTCCCGAACGCGTACACACCCACGCCCTGATCCGGGAGGAGCCCAATGATTGCCGTGCGTCCGTCGAGGCTTCCGGTGTGGAACGCCACGTAGCGCCCTCGAAAGTCCTCCTCGAAAAATCCGAAGCCATATGTCTCGCGGTGCGGCTTGATGATTCGCGATGTTGGATAAAAGCCTTCCTCAGGTCCGATGGACTGGGCCCTGAACAGTTCGGCGAGGTTGCGTTCGCTGACCAGCCGCGTGCCGTTCACGCGCCCGCTGTCGAGAAGAAAGCGCATCCACTTCGCCATGTCGGCCGCCGTGGACCATATCGCGCCGGCGGATTCGATCGCGTCGGCGGGCTCGTCCTCGATCACGCGAATCGTGTCGCGGATCTTGTAGTGTGGTGAGGAGACATTCGGGTCGTGTGATGCGCGCATGAGGCCCAGGGTCGGATACGTGCGCGACATGCCGAGCGGCTGGAAGATTCGCGTTCGTACGAAATCCTCCCACGACATTCCCGATGCGCGCGCGACGACCTCGCCTGCGGCCGCGTACATCACGTTCTGGTACACGAACCCGTCGCGGATCGAGTACGCGGGCGTGAGGAACCGTACGCGCCGGAGGATCTCCGCGCGGGAGAGATCGTTGCGGGTCCAGAGCAGGTCGGCGTTGCCGAGGCCGGTGTTGTGTGTGAGGAGATCCTTCACGGTGAGCTCGCGCGTCTCGAACGCGCCGGGGAACTGGAGCTCCGGGAGCCACTTCGAGACCGGGTCGTTCCACGCGACTTTGTGCTCGTCGACCAGCATCGCGAGCGACATCGCCGTGAATGCCTTGGTCGTGGACATGATGCCGAACAGCGTCTGGTCGTCCACGGCGCCCGGGCTTCCCAGCGTGCGCACGCCATAGCCCTTCGAGAAGATCACGCTGTCGTTCTTGACGACGGCAACCGAAAGGCCGGGGATGTCCCAGTCCTTCAGCCCTTTGGCGACGTACGCGTCGAACTCCTTGAGCTGCGCCGCACGGTCGCGGGCATCCAGCTGCGCCGCCTTCTGCTGCGCGGCGCGCGACGGCTGGGCGAGCGCGGCGCCTGCTCCGGCGCACATGACGATCGCGAGCGCGGCCGTACGGGGGACGATGCGAAACATGACGGACTCCCTGAAGGAAGACGCCTACGCGGGCAGCGGTACCGGGTCGCTCTGGTCGATGCGGTGGATGTCGATCGAAAGGAGCCCGCGCTCGTCGGGCGGATTGAAGATGTTGCGGAACTTGTGCCCCCAGAGGATTTCGGCGGGCTTGTACGACGAGCGCGAGTGCACCTGCTGTGAAAACGTCTCGTCAATGCCCGAGACGAGCACGAGGAATTCGAACTCCGCCGTCCGCAGGTCTTCCTCCGCGAGTCCCCAGAGGGGGCTTCCCTCGGTGATCGGATGCACCAGCGTCCATGACAGCGGAAACAGCATGACGTCGGAGCGCTCCAGGTCGAGCAGGCGGAACTTGCGGCCGAGGCCCGCCGTTCCGCGCTCGAGCCAGCTGCAGTTGACGCGCGCCTTGAGGTCGATGATCTGGTTGTCGCGCATGTTCGCCATGCGGAGCATCAATCCGCGGCCGCCGTTGTACGGTGCGACGACCATGTGATTGCTGAAGCGAATCGCCGCCGTGGGGCGCGAGAATCGGGCAAACAGAAGGCCGGTGATCAGCGCCTGGCTCATGAGGGCCGTCAGCGACTCGGCGAACATCACCATGTGCGCCGGGAAGCCGACGGGTGTGATGTCGCCGTAGCCGATCGTCGCGAACGTCTCGACGCTGAAGAAGAACGCGCGCCACATCGCGCCGCCAAGTTCCCGCGATTGCGCGCCGGTGAGCGCAGCGTCACCGCAAAGCCAGAATGCGCTGGCGAAGAGCACGTTGATCGCCGCGTAAATCGCAATCACCCCGACCAGGAACCTCGGCCAGCTCGCGTTGAGCGCGAGATGGTACGGACTGTGCGACTCGAACCAGCGCAGCCCGCGCCGCTGGACGTTGAATGAACCGTCCTTGTTGAGAAGCCGCCGCGTGCTGTCCGCGGAGACGACCGCGCCGAAGCCGAGGTCGTTCTTGTCCTCGACGCGCGGCGTCGCGGGCGTCGCTACTTGCCCTTCTTCCATTCCTGCGAGACGTGCGCGGTGACGATGTAGTCGAGCTTCGGGAACTCGCGCTCGAGATACGTATTGCCTTCCAGTGTGATCCGCGTCTGGTCCGGTCCCTTGCCGGCGGGCGCTCCCTCGCCGTATCCGCCGTAGAGCGAATCCACGGCGCCCATCCCGTTTGTGACCTCGCCAACCGGCGTGAACCCGCCGCGGTCGAGCTGAGCGTTGTCGGCGAAATTGATGAAGAGCTGCGTGGATCGCGTATCTGGCCCGGCGTCCGCAAAGGTGAGCGTGCCGCGCTTGTTGCTGTGCGTGACCGGCTCGTCTCTCAGGTTGAGGTCCTTCCAGACGCGCTGGACCGCCGTGTCGCCCGACATTCCGAACTGCGCCATGAATCCGTTGATCACGCGAAAGAACCGGATGCCGTCGAAGTAATTGTTGGAGAAGAGATAGTACAGGCGGTCCGCGCCCTTCGGAGACCAGTTGCGGTGCACCTTGAGGTCGAACGCGCCGTGCGACGTCACGACGTGCACCGCGAAGCTGTCGGGACCCTGCGCGGTGAACTTCGCGTAGTCGGGATGCAGGAGCGCTTCCGACGGCGCCGCTGCGGCTGCGGGCGTTGACGCGATGGGTGCCTTCGCTGCTGGTGCCGGCGCCTTCTCGCAGGCGGCGGCGAGGATCAGAAGGGCAACTGCGGCCGAGCGACTTGAGGTGTGCATGTGGGTCGAAGGATTGAAAGTCACGATCGCGCGCGTGCGCACGATCAAAATATGCTGTCGTCGCGCAAGAGAACCACCGCGGCGTGGTGCGACACCGTGCCGTTCCGGTAGTCGAACGGCACGTCGATCTCACGGCCGCTGAACGTGCCCGTGAGGATCTTCAGTCCGCTCCCGCCGCGCTTGGGGTCGGGGACGAAGCGAAGCTCGGTGCGGACGACCGACCAGTGTCCATAGACCAGCATCTTCTGGAGCGGATCACGCCCCATCCGCGCGCCCCTGGACGCGAGTGTCTGCCGGTATTTCAGTGCCGCGCGGAATTCGTGGTGCGGGAGGATTGCGAGAACGAGCTGATCGAATTCGATCAGGTACTGCACGCCCTTGTCATCGCTGACACGATCCGTCATCGGGAGCGGTTTGCCGTTGATGCGCTGCGAAACGTACGACGCGACGGCCGGCTCGGCGGGGCGTGCCGTCGCGGCGGCCGGACGCTGGGCTCCCGCGGCGGACATGGCGATCAACGAGGCGAACGTCGCGCGGGCCATCGCGCGGAGCGGGGAGGTGGGCGACATTTCAGGATGGAACCTACGAGCGGGTCGCCGGCGATTCCAGTTCGCTCGCTCCTGCAGGACGAATCGTGGAGCGACCTCGGGATGGAGGCCGGACTCGGCACGATCGACTCCACCGTGTCGGCGGCGGGCCGACGCGGGCTCAAGCGGCGCCTGGGCGGCGACGCGCAGGGTGCCGTGCCGGCGGAAGATTTCCGTGCGCTCGTCCGCGCGCTCACCGGCGATCACGGGAGCCGCGATGCGCTGCGCGGCGCGCTGACGAGCACCTACGCGAACGAGCGGGTGCTCGACGGGGGACGCTCCGTCTGGGAGGGTGCCGTCGAATCGCCGCCGACGCTCGTCGCAGGTGGCATCATCGTGCCGCCGTTCTTCGTCATTGCCATCGTCCTCGCGCCGTTCCATCCGGCCGCGCTCGCCTGGCTCGTCTTTGTGGCGCTGCTCGGCACGATCGTGCGCGCGCGCCTGTGGACGGCGATCGACACGGCCCGGCGCTCGCTCCGTGCGGCGGGGGAACTCGTGTCCGTCGCCGGTGACATCGGGGCGCTGCCGGCCGTCGCCTCCGTGCCCGGCCTCGCGCACGCGCTGCGCACCGACGACGCGCACCGTGTCGGCGGACTGAACCGCGCCTTCCGCGCCTTCCAGCTGAAGGAGGAGGATTTCCGCAGGATCGCCGCCGAGTACTCGTCGCTCTTGCTCTGGTGGGACGTTCCTCTGCTGATCTACGGGCTCATGAAAGTCCGCCGTGCCGACGCGGCACTCGGCCGGCTCTCGGACGCGATCGGCGACTGCGATGCCGCCGCCGCGCTCGCCGCGTGGCGCGCCAGCACGTCGGAGTGGTGCCCGTGGACCACCGACGGCGACGTGCTCCGCATGACCGCAGGCCGCCATCCCGCGATCGATGACGCGGATCCGTTCGACGTCGCACTGCGCGCCGGCGTCGTGTCGCTCGTCACAGGACGGCATGGCGCAGGGAAGTCCACCCTGTTGCGCGCACTCGGATTCAACGCCGCGCTCGCGATCGCCGCCGACACGGCATGCGCGACCGGCCTCACCGTGCCACTCGTGCGCATCCGCACGACCTTCACGCACGATGACCAGCCGACGGGGAGCGAGAGCCTGTTCGAGAGCGAGCTGACGCGCCTGGCCGACATTCTCGCCGATGCGGCAGGGCGCGACCGCCTCCTGGTCCTGATGGACGAGCCGCTGCGCGGCACCAATCCAGAGGAGCGGCGTGCGATCACGATCGCGACGCTCGAGCATCTGGCGCGGCACGGGCACTATGTGGCGGCCACGACGAACGACCCGTACATCGTGAAGTCGGTCGGCGGCGAGTTCGAGACATTCGCGGTCGTGCGCGAGAGGCGCGACGATGGGAGCACCATCCGCACCGTGAGGCGCGGCGCGCAGGTCGAGCGGAGGGCGATCGCGCTGCTGGCCGGCCGCGGGGCACCCGTGTGGGTGATCGACCGCGCGACGGCGCTCGCCGACGCGCAGATCGCACGCGACGATCTTTGACGCCGCGCTGACCGTCAGTTGCCCAGCAGCTCTCCGAGATGGCGGAGCGGCGGGGCATGGTCGCAAGCGATCTTCACGACCGTCGTGAGCGGTACCGCGAGCACCGCGCCCGGGATTCCCCATACCCACCCGAAGAAGATCAGCCCGAGAAAAATCGCGACGGTGTTCACGGGTAAGCGGCGCCCGAGAAGTGTCGGGGTCACGAGGTTGTTCTCGATCAGATGAATCGAGGCGAAGCATGCCGGCGCGATCAGCGCGTGCCCGACGTTGTTGAAGCTCGCCAGCGCTGCGAGCGTGATGATCGTGAAGCTGGAGATCGGCCCGAGATACGGCACGAAGTTGAACACGGCGGCCATGCCGCCCCAGAGGATCGGGCTCGGGAGGCCGACCGCCCAGGCCGAGAGCGCGGTGGCAACGCCGACCCCGACGTTGATCATCGTCGCCGTGGCGAGGAAACGCGAGGTGACGATCTCGATCTCGCTCAGGACTGTCTCGAAGTGCATGACATCGCGTCGCCCCGGCAGGATCTGCGCAATCTTCTTGCGAAAAAGCGGCCCGCTCGCGAGCAGGAAGTAGGTGAGGAAGATGACGCTGAAGGTGGACGGCACGACGGTGAGCAGATCGAGGACCCGCTCGAACACGCTTGGCGTCGCGAGCTGGACCTGCGCTGGCGCGCGTCCAGAGGCCGTCGGCGGTGCGGCTACCGTCGCCATGCGGTCGGCGGATTGCTGGAGCGCCATGATCGGTTTCACGAGCAGCCGGACCTTTGACTCGACCTTGGCGAAGGTGGCCGGGGCCGACGCAATCCACTGCGACGCCGGCGTGGCAAGCGTGGCCGCGGCGCCGACCGCAACGCCGATCGCGCCGAACACGACAATCGCCGCCCCGATGCGTTCGGGAATCCGGTGGCGCCTCAGCCACCGGACCGGCGCGCTCAGCAGCAGCGTCAGCAACACCGAGATCACGACCGGGAGCACGACGGCGCGGCCGAGCTTCAGTGCGGTCACGCTCATCACCACGACGATCACGATCGCTGCCGCGGTCACCGCATTGCTATCGGTGCCCCGTGGCGGGCCGGCGTTCACGTCTTCGATCACTTCGTCGATCGTCGTCATGGAGTCCGTGCCTGGCTGGCGACCGTGCTGCGCGGCGTGCTGCCGCGCTCCCATAGTAGCGCATGGCGTTCGGCTTCGCGCCTGCCCGTGTGTACGACCGGCGCCTATACCCGTTGACAGTATATCCATATTGGATATAGTTGTGGCATGGCACACACTCAATCGGACGTCGCGGCTCTCATCCCGCTTCCCCCCGCCACCTTTCATATCCTCATGGCCGTCGCGCAGGAAGACCGCCACGGGTACGGCATCATCCAGGACGTGGCGCACCGTACCGGCGGCGAGCTCAAGCTCAGCGCGGGTACGCTCTACCGGTCGATCCAGCGCATGCTCGAGCACGGATTGATCGTGGAGACCGACGACCGTCCGGCGCCCGAGTTCGACGACGAGCGGCGCCGGTACTACCGGATCAGTCCGTTCGGCACGGCCGTCGCGCGCGCCGAAACGCGGCGGATGGCGCAGCTGGTGCGCATGGCGCGCACGCAAGGCCTCGTTCCGGAGCGTGCCTGATGCGATTCTACCGCGCGCTCCTGCTCCTGTACCCGACGTCATTCCGCCGTGAGTATGGCGCGGAGCTGCGCGCGGACTTTCAGGTGCGGGTACGGAAGTCCGGTGGCGGGTTCGCCTTCCTCGCTCTCTGGGCGGCGACGATCGGCGACGTTTTCGTCAACGCGGCTGCGGCCCACTTGGACATACTCCGCCACGACCTTCGGTATGCCGCACGCACGCTCGCCCGCTCGCCGGGCTTCGCACTCACGGCGATCGTCGTGACCGCGCTCGGCATCGGTGCGAACACGGCCGCGTTTTCGGTCGCTGATTTCGTCCTCATTCGGCCGCTGCCCTTTGCCGATCCGGCCGGGCTCGTGAAAGTCTGGGAGCACCCGGCAGGTTACGGACACTTTGAGCTCTCCCCGCCGAACTACCGCGACTACCGCGCCGCACAGCACTCGTTTTCGGAGATGGGGGCGTTCCACAGCACCTCGGTCAACCTTGTCGGGCGCGGCGATCCCCAGCGACTCACCGGATCAGCACTGACCGCCGACGTGCTCCCGATGCTCGGCGTACGGCCGCTCATCGGGCGCACGTTCACCGAGGAGGAGCAGCACGCAGCCGCGAATGGGGTCGTGGTGCTCAGCTACGGTCTGTGGCAGCGGAACTTCGGCGGCGATCCCGCGATGCTCGGCCAGCGCCTGCTGCTCGACGGCGTGCCGACGGTCGTGATCGGCGTGATGCCGCGCGAGTTCAACTTTCCGACCGCGTCCACCGCGCTCTGGACTCTCATGCCGCGCATCGAACAGGACGACGACGAACGCGACAACAACTGGTTCCAGGCGATCGCCCGGCTGAAGCCGGGTGTGACGATCGAGGCGGCGCGTGCGGACATGAATGTGATTGCGGCCTCGCTCGCGCAGCGGTTTCCGAAGGAGAACGCCGGTATCGGTGCGACTGTCAACACGATTCGTGAAGAACTCTCCAGCCAGTCGGAGCTCATGCTGCTCGCGCTTTGCGGCGCGGCGGTGTGCGTGCTGCTGATTGCATGCGCGAACCTCGCGAATCTGCTGATCGCGCGCTCGCTCGTGCGGCGGCGCGAGCTCGATGTTCGTCTGGCGCTTGGCGCGGGCCGCGAGCGCCTCGTGCGGCAGCTGCTCACAGAGAGCCTCGTCATCGCATTGCTCGGCGGCATGCTCGGCGTTGCGATCGCGTCCGTCTCGGTTCCGTTGCTGTCGCGCCTCGTGCCGACCTCACTCCCGCTCGCCGGCGCGCCCAGCGTCGATCTGCGCGTGCTGGTCGTGGCCGGTCTCGTCAGCGCTCTGACCGGCATCGCGTTCGGCGTGTTCCCGGCGCTGCGCGCCTCGTCGTCAGGAAATCTGGCGGGCCTCCGCGAGGGCGCGCGCTCGGGCGGCGGACGGCGCGCGGGCCTGCGGTCGGCGCTCGTCGTGTTCGAGATCACCGCCTCCGTCGTGCTGCTGGTGTCGTCCGGACTGCTCCTGCGCGCGCTCTCGCGCGTGGAGGGGACGGACCCCGGCTTCCGCACATCGGGCGTGATCACGCTGCGTACGGCGCTCCCGCAGGCTCAGTACGACAGCAACTCCGTCCGCGAACGTTTCTATCGCCAGGTGCTCGCTGGCATCCGCGGCGTGCCGGGCGTGAAGTCCGCGGCGTACATCTCGTTCCTGCCGATGACGATGACCGGCGGGATCTTCCCGATCGAGGCTGGCGGTATTCCCAGCAACAGCGGGAGCGCACGCAACGCGAGCATGCGGTTCACGACGCCGGGCTTCTTTTCGGCGATGGGCATTCCGCTGCGTGCGGGGCGGGACCTCGAAGAGACCGACGAGCTGAGTCGCCCCGCGGTCGCCGTCGTCAGCGAATCGTTCGCGAAGAAGTACTTCCCGGGCGAGAATCCGGTCGGCCGCCAATTCGGCATCGGCCTCGGCACCGGGTCGATGATGGAAGAGATCGTTGGCGTCGTCGGCGATGTGCATGTGCGCGGCCTCGAGCGTTCGAGCGAGCCGCAGATGTACCTGTCGTACAAGCAGCAGGCGGGGGGATCGTTCCCGTTCTTTCAGCCGAAGGATCTCGTGATCCGGACGGATGCGCCGATGGCCGAGGTGATGCCCGCGGTGCGGCGCATCATCCATGAGGCCGATCCGTCGCAGCCGATCTCGGACGTGCGGTCGCTCGGCGACCTCGTCTCCGAGCAGGTCGCGCCGCGCGCCGTGCAGGTGCGGGTGATCGCGGCGTTTGCGGCGATCGCGTTTTTTCTGGCGGCGGTGGGAATCCACGGCCTGCTCGCGTTCTCCGTGTCGACGCGCTCGCATGAGATCGGCGTGCGCATGGCGCTTGGCGCACAGCAGGGAGCAATCGTGCGCCTGGTGGTGCGTCAGGGCGCGGTGCTCGCGCTGTGCGGCGTGATTCCCGGAATCGCCCTCGCCTACGCGGCCGGCCGCGCCATGCAGTCGCTGCTGTTCGGCGTGGAGCCCGGCGACGGGGCTACGTTCGCTGCGGCGGCGGTGTTGTGCGTGGTAATGACGCTGGCGGGGAGTCTGGTGCCGGTGATGAGGGCGGTACGAGTCGCGCCGGCGGCGGTCTTCAGAGGCGAGTGACGAAAGTGACGAGAGGGAGTATGAGTCGGAGAGGCGAGTTGGAGCACGCTCAGAGCGAGTTTGAGTGCGAGCGTGAGGGCTAGTGGGAGCAAAGTGCGAGTCGCAGACTCCCACTCGACTCCCACTCGACTCCCACTCACCCTCACGCTCGCACTCAAACTCGCTCTGAGCGTGCTCCAACTCATCCCTCCGACTCATACTCGCTCTCGTCACTCGCGCACTAGAGTTGCCCCCCGTCCAAGCCTCATTAGCTTACCCCGTATCCAACCTTTTCATTGAGAGGATGTATGCGTCGCGTTTCGGTATTCGCGTTTGCCGCGGTAGCGCTCGTTCCGTTCGGCCTCGCCCAGGGTCAGGATATGTCGCACAGCGTCGCCGGTGGCGGCGTCACGGTCCCGGGCTGGATGGGACAGGTCGACGCGAGCTCGGCGAAGCGCGGCCAGTCGGCGAAGGACACCAAGTTCGATCCCGACGGAAAGGGCATCCACATCGTCACCGGCCCCGCGACGACGTACTGGAATCCTGCCAACAAGGCGAGCGGTAACTACACGGTGAAGGCCACGTTCACCGAGCCAAAATTCCAGAACCTGAACAGCCACTCGCATCCGTACGGGATCGTCATTGGCGGAAACGATCTGGGCGGCGATCAGGCGACGTACCTCTATTGCGCCGTCAACGGCAACGGATCGTTCATCGTTCGCGGCATGGGGCCCGCGCCGTTCCAGATGAACGGACGCGAGGGCGAAGAGAACGCGGCGGTGCACAAGGCGGCAGGGGTCGGCCAGCCGGTGACCAACGAGGTCGCCCTCTCCGTGAAGGGCGACAAGGTCGAGTGCGCGATGAACGGCACGGTGGTGGCGACCTACAACAAGTCCGACATCGTCGGCGCCGGCAAGCTCAAGTCGACTGACGGCATGTACGGTCTGCGCTCGGCCCATAACACCGAGATCGTCGTGAGCGGCCTGACGGTCACCAAGCAGTAGACCAGCGCGAAGACAGGCGCGATTATTCGCTCGCGGCCGCGCACCATCGCGCGGCTGCGAGCGAAATCGTTTCTGGAGGCTCGCGCACGCGTCATGAGCAAGGTTTTCATCTCCCGGAGGATCCCCGCGGCAGGTATCGCGATCCTCGAGCGCGCCGGCGTCGAACTCCGCATCGGCCAGGAACGCGAAGACGCCGGCGTGGATCCCGCGGTCATGCTCGATGGCGTGCGCTGGTGCGACGTTCTCCTGTCGCTGCTCACGGAGCCAGTGGACCGTGCACTGCTCGCGGCGAATGCGACGCTGCGCGGCGTCGCCAACTACGCGGTCGGGTTCAACAACATCGATGTCGCGGCGGCCACGTCGCTCGGCCTGCCGGTAAGCAACACGCCCGACGTGCTCACCGACACCACGGCCGATCTCACATGGGCGCTCCTGCTTGCCGCCGCACGGCGTATTCCCGAAGCGCACGAGTACATGAGGGACGGCCACTACAAGCTGTGGGGGCCGAACCTGCTGCTTGGCGCGGACGTGAGCCGCGGCGGAAACGGCCAGCGAAAGGTGCTCGGCATCGTCGGCTTCGGACGGATCGGCGCGGCCGTCGCGAAGCGCGCCATGGGGTTCGACATGGAGGTGATCGCGTACGATCCGCACGCGCGCGCTGCCGTAGAGGCGAGTGGCATCGCGCGGTGGGCGGACTTCGACGACCTGCTCGCGCGCAGCGACTTTGTTTCGCTGCATCCGCTGCTCACCGCGGAGACGCAGCACCTGATCGACGCCGCTGCGCTCAAGCGCATGAAGCCGACGGCGATCCTCGTGAATGTTTCGCGC
>JBOHTH010000062.1:0-20080 GCA_050733535.1 Gemmatimonadaceae bacterium
AAACGGCCGGCCGCGCCAAACGCGCGACCGGCCGCTGAACTGTGTCAGCCCGTCAGGGCTGGTAGATGACCTTGACCGGCGAGGCGCTGAGGTTGTTCGCCCCGCTGCCGAGCTGTCCCTGTCCGCCGTCGCCCCAGCAGTAGGCCAGATTGCCGCCGGCCATTCCGCAGGAGTGGTAGTTTCCGCTGCTCAGCGTGCGGAACACGAGCCCCCCTGCCGTCGCCGCCGGCACGTTGCTGGACGGACTGGTGGTTCCGGTGCCCAGCTCCCCCCAGATGTTGTCACCCCAGCACCAAGCCGCGCCGCTCGCGGCGAGTCCGCAGGTGTACAGTCCACCGCTTGCGACCGTGGCAAAGCTCAACCCGCCGGCGACCGCGATGGGCAGGTTGCTGCTCTGCGTGTCGCCGGTCCCGAGCTGCCCCTGATCGTTGCTGCCCCAGCAGAACGCGGCACCGGCCGTGGTGATGCCGCAGGCGTGCTGGTAGCCCGAACTGATCGCCACGAACGGCGTCGCCGACGTGACCGCCACCGGCACAGCGCTCGCGGTCAGCGTGCCGTTGCCGAGCTGGCCGCGCGTGTTGTCGCCCCAGCAGTAGGCGGCGCCCGCGGCGGTCACGCCGCAGGTGTTCTGGAACCCCGCGCTGATCGCGGCAAACGCGATCCCGCCGCTGACGGCGACCGGCGCGGCGCTGTTCACGGTCTGGCCGTTCCCCAGCTGGCCGCTCAGGTTGTTCCCCCAGCACCATGCGGCACCTGCCGCAGTGAGGCCGCAGCTGTGGTCCTCACCCGCCGTGATCGATGTAAACGTCAGGCCGCCGGTGACCGCGACGGGTGTGGGGTGGTGCGCCATCGTACCATCGCCAAGTTCGCCGCTCAGGTTGTCACCCCAGCAATACGCGACGCTGGCCGCGGTCAGCGCGCATGTGTGCGCGTACCCCGAACTGAGCGCGGCAAAGTGGAGACCGCCTTTCGTTGCGACCGGCGAGGAGCTGTTCGTTTCGGTGCTGTCGCCGAGTTGGTCGGCTTGGTCACCGCCAAAGCACCACGCGCTGCCATCGGTTGCGAGGCTGCAAGAATGCAGGTCACCGGCGCTCACGGCGGTCAGGTTGAGCACCTGAACCGTGACCGTCGCTGTCCCATCGCCGCCGAACGCGCTGCCGGTGATCGTCACCGTTCCAGCTGTCACGCCCGTTGCGAGACCCGTTGAAGAAATCGACACGACGCCGGGGTCGCTGCTCACCCACGTCGCGGTCGCATTCGGGAACGTGTTGCCGGAGGAGTCCGTGGCGGTCGCCTCAAACTGCACGGTGCGTCCGATGCCTACGACGGCCGTGGCGGGCGCGACGGTCACGGACGAGGGCCCGAGTGTGATCACGGTCTGGACCGTGATGGTCGACGTCCCGAGATATCCGCCGATGCTGGCGCTGATGACTGCCGCGCCGTTGGTCACGCCCGTGACGAGTCCGCTGCTGGTGACGGTCGCGACGCCGGGGTTGTTGCTTTGCCATATCACCGTGAGCCCGGGGATCGCGTTGCCGATCGAATCGCGCACGACCGCCGTGAGCTGCTGCGTGCCGTGGACCACGACGAACGCCGGCGTCGGCGTGACGGTGATCGACGAGATGGAGGGCGGGAGTGCCGCGACGACGGCGATCTTCGCGGAGGTCGCGCCGGTGCCGGCTGTCGCCGTGATCGAGACGTTGCCGATCTTTAGTGCGGTCACGAGGCCGCCGGTGCCTACGACGGCGATGGTCGAGTCGCTGGTCGTCCAGATCGGCGTGACTCCCGTCAGCAGGATGCCGTTGGCGTCCGATGCCGACGCCCCGATCGTCAGGGTGTCACCGACGAGCAGCGAGGCATTCGTCACCGAGAGCGAAATGCTCGCGACCTGCGAGATCGCGGTCGCGTCGTGATGGCAGGAGGCGGTGAAAACGGCACCGGCGATCAGGACACAGCGAGCGGCAAAAGTCGCGGAACGCACGAAAGAGAACTCCGGGGAATCATGGCGGCTGCGGCAAAACGCGATTTTCCGCCCGCGAAACGCTTGGCGCGGACGGGCAGACTGAGCGTGCACTCATACCGTAGGGGCGAGCGGGGTGTTCCGGTAGTGGGGTGCGCGCATGGAAGTTAGGCACTGCGCTTGACTTCCGCTCTGGATGCGATGCGGGATTGCAATCTGATGCAGGATGCAAAGAGGAATGCGGTCCCGCATTCCATTCGCATTCCTCTTCTGCATCTTGCATCTGCTCGCAATCCCGCATCCTGACGATTTCGTGACAGCCCGTAGTACACGTCTTTCACGTGCGGTAGGATTCGTGGAAACCCACCTTGTCGTCGGAGTGTGCTGTGTCCAAGTCCCGTGACGATTCCGCTTTTTCCCGCCGCGATTTTCTCCTCCTCGCCGGGCAAGCCGGCGCGCTTTCGGTCGTCGGCCCAGGATTTCATCGCGCACTCGGCGCGGAGACGCCGAGCGCGGTCGACCACGCGCTGCGCGTGCACCGCGACCTCACCGACATCTCCGCGCAACAGCTCGCTAACCTCACCTCCGGCCTCCGCTGGCGGATGCTCGGCCCGTTCCGCGGCGGACGCACCGATGCGGTGACTGGCGTGCCGGGACGGCCAAACGAGTTCTACTTCGGCGCCGTCAACGGCGGCGTCTGGAAAACGATCGACGCCGGCCGCGTGTGGACGCCGATTTTTGATTCGCAGCCGGTTGCGTCGATCGGCGCGATCGCCGTCGCGCCCTCCGCGCCGGACACGGTCTATGTGGGATCCGGCGAGTCCACGCTTCGCGATTCCATGGGCTTCGGCAACGGCGTCTACAAGACGACGGACGGCGGCAAGAACTGGACGCACATCGGTCTCGACGATACGCAGCACATCGGGCGCATCGCAGTCGATCCAAAAAATCCGAACATTGTGTTTGTCGCGGCGATCGGGCATTTGTATGCGCCGAGCGCGGAGCGCGGCGTGTTCCGCTCGACGGACGGCGGCAAGAGCTGGAAGAAGGTGCTCTTCAAGAATGAGAATGTCGGCGCCGTCGAGGTCGTGATCGATCCGACGAACTCCAGCGTGATCTATGCCGGACTCTGGAATACGCGGCGGCCGCCGTGGTATACGTACCGGCCGTCGAACGGTCCGGGCGGCGGGATCTTCAAGTCCACCGACGGCGGCAACAGCTGGAAGCAGCTCACCAACGGTCTTCCCCCGACTGCGATCGGGAAGACGGGGATCGCGGTCTCGGCGGCGAATCCGCGGCGCGTGTACGCGGTGGTGGATTGCCTCGAGCTGGACACCACGGCACCGGCACCGGCGGCAGGCACCGGCGGACGCGCGCCTGCACCGCCAATACAGGCGGCGTTCTTCCGTTCGGACGACGCCGGCGCGAGCTGGAAGAAGATGTCGTCCGATCCCGCGCTCACCGGGCGCGGCTGGTACTTCGAACACATCGTTGTGGATCCGCACAATGCGGATATCGTCTACGTGCCCAATGTCGCCGTGAACCGCTCGATGGACGGCGGGCACACATGGGTCGCACTGCGCGGATCGCCCGGCGGGGACGACTATCATCAGGCGTGGATCTCGCCCGACGACACCAACACCGTCATCGTCGCGAGCGATCAGGGCACGATCATCACGCACAACGCCAAGACCGAAGATCCGCGCGACGTGACGTGGAGTTCGTGGCTCAACCAGGCGACCGCACAGATTTATCACGTGAGCGTCGACTATCGGTTCCCGTATTGGGTGACGGGCGCACAGCAGGACAGCGGTGCCGTTGCGATCTGCAGCCGCGGGAAGTTCGCGGAGATCTCGATGCGTGACTGGGAGCCGATCGGCGCCGGCGGCGAGAGCGGCTACACGGCGGGCGATCCGCTTCACCCGGGAATCATCTACGGCGGCAAGGGGTCGCGCTTCGACCTCGCGCTCAATGTGTCCGTGCCGGGCACGACCGATCCTCATTCCAGCGAGTTCGACCGCACCGACTGGACCGCCCCGCTCGTGATTTCGCACGCCGACCCGCGCGCGATGTACTACGCGAGCCAGTTTGTTTTCAAGACGACGGACGGCGCGGCGACGTGGACGCAGATCAGCGGCGATCTCACGCGGCCGAACCCGGGCGTGCCGACCACGCTCGACGCGGCCGCAGCCGCGACGTTCAACACCGATGGGCATCGCAACGGACAGCGCGGCGTGGTATACACGGTTTCGCCGTCACCGCTCCTCGTGCCGATGGTGTGGATCGGGACGGATGACGGGTTCATCCAGATGACGACGAACGATGGCAAGACTTGGCAGAACGTGACGCCGCCGGCGCTCACGGCGTGGAGCCGCATCACGACCGTCGAGGCGTCGCACTTCGATTTCAACGCCGCATATGCGAGCGTGGATCGTCACCAGCTTCAGGACTTCGAGTCCTACATCTACCGCACGCGCGACATGGGGAAGACGTGGCAGCGCATTACGAGCGGACTTCCCGCCGGCGTGTATGTGCACGTCGTGAAGGAGGATCCGAAACGGCAGGGGCTGCTCGTCGCGGGCACCGAGCGCGGCGCGTTCGTCTCGCTCGACGACGGCGACAGCTGGCAGCCGTTGCAGCTCAACATGCCGGTGAGTTCGGTGCGCGACTTCGAGTTCTACGGCAACGACCTGATCGTGGCGACGCACGGCCGCGGCTTCTGGGTGGTCGACGACATTTCGCCGCTGCGCCAGGTTGATGCAGCGGTTCTCGCGTCCGATGCGCACCTGTTCAAGCCTGCCGATGCGGTCAACGTGCTGCAGGGCGGTGACAATGGCACGCCGCTGCAGAAGGACGAGCCGCAGGCGCAGAACCCGCCGAACGGCGCGATCATCGATTTCTACCTGAAGTCCGCCGCCACGGGCCCGCTCTCCCTGGAAATTGTCGAGGCGAACGGGACCGTCGTCCGGACATTCGGCACGGAGGCGACGAATCAGCCGGCGCAGTTCGGACGCGGCGGGGGCGGCGGAATCCCGAACACGTCGCCGCTCTGGCGCACCCCGCCGGAGCCGTTCTCGGTGAAGGCGGGAATGCACCGCGTGATCTGGGATCCGGTCGCGCCCGGCACGGGACGCGGCGGGCGTGGCGGAGGCGGAGGACGCGGCGGTGGAGCGCCGAGGCTCACTGGAACATTCACCGCGAAGCTCACAGTGGGCGGGAAGAGCTACACGCAGACATTCACCGTGCGCGCCGATCCGCGCGCGGGAGAGCTGTAACTGCGCACAGCGAGTGGAAATGTGAACGGCTAACTGTCCCTTGGTTGTTGGTAACGAATTGGTTAACCAACGACCAAGGGACAGTTAGCAGTTGACAGTTTCACTCGCCGTTTTACCTCGCTGGCGCTCCCTTGGGCCCCGCCCGCAGGTACTGTGCCGGCCACGCGATCGACGCGCCGAGTTCAGTGGCGGCGCGCATTGGCCAGTACGGATCGCGCAGCAGTTCACGCGCGAGCAGCACCATGTCCGCCTGCCCCGAGTGAATTATTTCATTCGCCTGCGCCGCGCCGGTGATCAGCCCGATCGCGCCCGTCGCGATTCCCGCCTCGCGGCGAATGGCTTCTGCGAACGGAACCTGGTAGCCCGGCCCGAGCGGGATTCTCGCCGACGCGACGTTCCCGCCTGACGACGCATCGATGAGATCCACACCGCATGCCTTCAGCGCGCGTGCGAGTTCGATGGACTGCGGCATGTCCCAGCCGCCATCGGTCCAGTCCGTCGACGAAATCCGCACGAACAGCGGGTGCGTCTCCGGCCACACCGCCCGCACCGCGCGCACGACCTCGAGCACGATCCGCGTGCGGTTCTCGAACGACCCGCCGTACCGATCGGTGCGTTTGTTGCTGATCGGCGAAAGGAACTCGTGCAGGAGATATCCGTGCGCCGCATGGAGTTCGATCACGTCGAACCCCGCAGTGAGCGCGCGGCGCGTCGCCGCGACGAACGCCGCGACGACATCGTTGATGTCGCCCGCGGTCATCGCGTGCGGCACCAGCGTATCACTGGAAAAAGCGATCGCGCTCGGCGCATCGACGCGCGTCCATCCGCCGTCAGATTCGGGCACGACACCCGGCGGATCCCACGGACGGCGCGTGGACGCCTTGCGTCCCGCGTGTGCGAGCTGAATGCCGGCAGCCGCACCCTGCGCGCGCACGAACGCGACGATCGGCGCGAGCGCGTCCGCCTGCGCATCGTTCCAGATACCGAGGTCCTGCGGGGAAATACGGCCGTCCGCGGTCACGGCAGTTGCCTCGGTGAACACGAGTGCGGCGCCACCGACGGCGCGGCTCGCCAGGTGGACGAAGTGCCAGTCGTTGGCAACTCCATCCACGCATGAGTACTGGCACATCGGCGAGACCGCGATGCGGTTGCGCAGTGTCAGGCTGCGGATTGTTAGTTCGTCGAAGAGACCGGGCAAGTGCGGAACCGTACGATGAAGGGAGAGCTATACTATAACCGTGAGCTCGGAGCTTCGAGGCTTAACGAAATCAACTTTTGCAACAAGACAGCCATTGTCCCGCGCATTTACCAAAGAAGATCACGAGGCACCGAAACCCCGCCGCAACTGGTCGCTTCCGCCTCGCGACGATCCGGGTTTTGACGAAGCCGCCGCGTCTGCGCTCCTCGAGGGAGCGCGCGTGAGCGAAGTGCTCGAGGCCGAAGAGGCGACCGGCTACACCTGGGGCGAGCCGCGCCTCCGCGCTTACGTAGAGCGCCGCCTCGAGCGCGCGAGGGCCGAGGGCGACGACCGCCTCGAGCAAGTCGCCGAGCGCTTCCTCGCGCACAAATAGTCGGCGTCCGGGCAAGCTGGTCTGGATGGCCGCCAGAGGGGGAAAAAAAGTTTTTTCTCTCAACTACGGCAACGCCCTTGGTGCTATTGGTTGGGCGGAAGGCGGAACACCGCGATTTGAGGGAAGAGCAGGGGAGAGAATGGCAGCCCGCCGGGCGCCGAGAACTGGATCGTGACCGTCGCGGCGTTGGTCGGCGTGTCGAGACGCGAGAACGTCATGGTGCCCGGGAGCATTACGAACGTCGAAGTGTCGTTCGTGATCTTGACGAGAGCCAGTGGAGACGCCGTCGGAATGTCAGGGCCGGCGGATGTCGTGAACAGCCGTGCCCACAGCTGTTTCACGTTGCGTGACACGAACCGGTTTGCCGGGGGCGCCGTTGTTCGCGGCAGCCCCGGCAGGCTGTCGGTATACAGCGCGATGCCGAAGTTGGAGAAGAGCGTCGGAAATGATTGCCCGGTGACTTGCTGCAGATCGGCGATTCCGTTCGACGGACCCTTCTCCAGCTGGCGGTATACGGAACTGCCCATCTGGTCGCCGAGCCAGCGCGCGAACAGCCACGCCCCGCCGCGCCACGAGAATCCGTTCTCGTCGTCCGTGCTGAGCGTAATGGTCGCCGTGTCCGGCAAGTAAGCGTACTGATACGAGTCGTACAGGAAATCCTGGATAAATCCCTGCGACGAATCCGGGAACAGCTGCGCCGGGTTCGTGCGGCATGCCGGCGGCGGGCACTTTTGCTCGTAGTAGACCGAGCCGAGTTCCTCCGCCACGATGCTCATTCCTTCGTCGAGCCAGCTCGACGAAGGAGCGTTGCCGCCGATGACGACGTGCTGCGAGTAGTTGATGAGGTGCTGGAGCTCGTGCAGGAAAGTGCCCGGCACGTCGTTGCCGACCTCGCCGACGCCGTGCGCACAGCTGACCGAGCCGGTCGTATCGGGGACGATGGAGTAGAAGATCTCCGCGTTGTTCGAGTTCGTGCCCGAACCGCCGAAGTCACCAGAGTCGAAGAATCCCGCGACGAACCCTTGTGATGCGCACGTGCTCGCCGGGGTATCCGCATTGACCACCGGCGTCATGAGCATGATGATGTGGCCATCGGCGTCGATGTCCGACGGCCCGCCGAACGCGGTGGTGTCGATCGGATAGAGCGTCTGGTCGAAGAGTTGACCGAAGTTGGACAGCTGCGTCGGCGTGAACCCGTTCGCGGGCGCGAGCGTGTCGATGTAGATGAGCACGTTTGCCCCGGCGTATGCGAGCTTCGCGCCGACGGTCGCCCACGTATTCACGGTGAAGCTGTTCGCCACGTGAAACGTTTGCACGCTCCCGAGCGGCGGCACGGCCGCGGCGCTCACCTGCCGCCGGATCGAAGCGCTGATCGCGTGGCGCGGCTGGCGCATGGCGCGCGCCCGCAGCGCGCTCTCGGCCGCGCGCTGCGCGAACATCTTACGCCCCGGCGGCACCAGCTTCGTCGCGGTGGCAGCGGACATGATCGCGGAGCGGCTCGGGCGCAACTTCGTCAGCGAGGCCGACGCGGCCGCGACGTCCCCAGTGAACAGTTGATAATCGACGTATTGGTCCGACGCCTGATCTGTGGGGAACTGCGGGACGATCATGTAGCTCGCGCCATTTCCGGCGAGCGTCAGCGTCGTTCCCCCTGCGCTGCAGTCGACCAGCGCCGTGGTTGCGACCGAAAGCGTGAGCGTCCCGGTTGGCGTGCAGGGATTGACCGTGATCTTGACGGGGCCGGCCGAGTGGCTTGGGCTGTCGCACGCGGCGACGAGCACGGCCAGCGGAACGGCGAAGCGGAACACTGCCGTGCGGAACATCTTCATCGAGCGCATCCTCGGTGAGTAGCAAGTTTTGCGCGGGTTCGCGCCGGGTGATGACGTCCGGATAGGTGGGATGTTAAGAGTCTTGGCGCGTGCTGATTGTTCCCTGCTCGCCTCACCGTGACTCCGGCCACACTCTCAGCATGACGACACCGTGTGACGGAACGGTGGCGGTGTAGCGTCCCGTCGCGACCGTCGAGTCGGTGTGGGTCCAGAGGTCGCGGACGCGGGCTTCCTTCGTCTTGATGCCCACACTTCTCCAGTTGGCCGTCACCGGCGACGGCACCGACGCGCGGTTGAACAACAGCACGGCGCGCGATCCGTCGGCGAGCGGCTTCATCCACACCTGGAGGTCCGGGGGATTGTCCTGCACGATCGTCCCCTGCACGCCGAGTGAGTCCTGGTCGATCGCGATGACGTCGCGGTTCAGGAGAATCTCGCGCGTCGACGCAGCCTGCCGTGTGGAGTCGAGCATCGCGCGCACGTCGTTGCCTGCGATCAGCGGCGCCGCCATCATCGCCCAGAGACTGAAATGCGCGCGATACTCGTCGCGCGTCATGCCGCCGTTCCCGACTTCGAGCATGTCGGGGTCGTTCCACGCGCCCGGCCGCGCGACCTGCCAATATTGCGACGAAAGGTTCACGATGGTGAGCACGCTGTTCCAGCGGTCCTGAATGTCGCCGGTCGTGCGCCACAGGTTGCCGACCGCGGGAGCCCACTCCCACGGCCGGTTGCTCCCCCACTCGCAGATGCTGAACACGATCGGCCGCCCGCTGTGGAGCAATGCGTCGCGGAGTTTCGCATACTGCGTCGGCGCGTCGATCCCTTCGGCGTTGCACCAGTCGATCTTCACATAGTCCACGCCCCATGATGCATAGGTCTTCGCGTCGAGGTCCTCGTGGCCGTAACTCCCAGGGCGCCGCTGGCACGTGAGGCGGCCGGCGTCGGTGTAGATGCCGAACTTGAGCCCTTTCGAGTGGACGTAGTCGGCGAGCGGCTTGATCCCGTCCGGGAAGCGGCTGGAGTCGGCAATGATCACGCCCTTCGCGTCGCGCGCGACCTGCCAGCAGTCGTCGATGGTGAGGTACTGGTAACCGGCGTCGCGCATCCCGTTCGCGGCCATGGCGTCGGCGACTCCGCGGATCAGCGTCGCGCTCACGTTGCAGCCGAAATGATTCCAGCTGTTCCAGCCCATCGGCGGCGTGCGCGCGAGGCCGTTGTCGTGTGGAAGCGTCACCGGCGTCGCGCCGGTCGAGAACGCGGCGACTGCGGCAAGCGTGCCGAACGAGATGGCGCGGCGAAGGTTGGTTGGCATGAGTGCACTCCTCCCCGATCCGGGGTATGATTCGGTCATGAAAGCGAGCCGCCTGCTGTTCGCGCTGGGCTTGATGATACTGAACACCGCGCCGCTCGCCGCGCAGCGCGGGCGCGGGCGCGGCTTCAATCCGGGGTTCCGTGTCGACCCGTCGATCGAGAAGATCCCATATGATGGGCGCTTCACGCTAGTGCGGCTCAGCTTCACGACCAACAGCCCGATGGGGTATTACTATCGCGGCATGCCGGCGTGGGCGCACGGATATCCGAATGCCGAGCTGAACCTCATGCGCATCGTGAGCGAGATCAGCGCGCTGCACCCGCTGCTCGACCACAGCACGGTGATCGCCGCCGACGATCCGCAGCTGTTCAAGTATCCCGTCGCCTACATGGCGGAAGCGGACTACTGGGGGATGACCGACAAGGAGGCCGCCGCGCTCGGAGCGTACCTGAAGAAGGGCGGGTTCATCATCTTCGACGATTTTCGCGATGATTTCCGCGACGGCTACCAGGGGTGGGCCACGTTCACCGCGCAGATGAATCGCGTGCTCCCCGGGGCGCGCGCGGTCGATCTCACGCCCGCCAGCCCGATCTTCCACTCGTTTTTCGATATCAACTCGTTCGACATCGTGCCGCAGGACTATGATCGCGGGCGCCCGGTGTTCCGCGGCATCTACGAGGACAACGATCCGAAGAAGCGGCTGATCGCGATGATCAATTTCAATACGGATGTGTCGAACTATTGGGAGTTTTCAGCGCTGGGGTTCAAGCCGGTCTCGGAGTCGAACGAGGCGTATGAGATGGGAGTGAACTTCATTGTTTATGCGTTGACGCACTAGATCGTAATTCGACCCGAGGCGGAGTGCGGAGAAGGAAATGGGGAGTCTCGGCCCAGTATTCCTTCTCCGCACTCCGCATCGCCCCTTACGGGCCGATAATTTCGATCGGATGCTCGGCCCGAACGGTGTACTGCCCCGCCACCTCGATCTCGAGCTCGACGATATAGCTCCCCTTCTTCAGTGTCGAGATATCCAGCTCCAGCGCCCTCGGCGAGGTCGTCACGCCGCGCGCCGAGAGGTCTTCGACTCCGACGACCACCGGCGTCGCTTCTCCCTTGTGCTGCTCGACGTCCCTCACGACCGTGAGTGAGACTTTCATCTTCTCGCCGTTCGGATCAGTTCCGTACGCCTCCCAGTACACACCGAGCTTTTCGTTCGCCATCAGCCGCTCGGTCGGCACGGCGTGCGGTGCGGCCTGGTCGAGCGACGTCGGGAAGGCGCCATATGGCTTGTAGAACAGCAGGTCGGAAAGCGTGACGCGAGTGCCGACGGCGAACGGCGGGCTGACGCCGTAACGCGCCCGCGCCACCGCTCGCTTCTCGGGTGCGTACACTTCGGCGCTCATCAGCAGGGGGCCCCACGGCGCCTTCGCCATCAGCACGCCGGTCTCCGGCGCATCATGCACGATCTTGCCGTAGTCGGTGGGCTTGTCGCTCGGCGTGACGACGAGCGCCGCCGTGAGTTTGCCGCCAGCGAGCTGTTTCGTGACGCGCGCATCGTACGCGAGCACGACGAGCGCGGTATCGCCGCGCCGGAACATCGCCTTCTGGTGTTCGAGCGGCGTGAGTGACAACGCGTATGGCGGCGCGTAACGCGCGATGACGGGCGGAAGCTGCAGGCGCCAGTTCGACGAATCCGACATCGCCGGATCGTTCAGCACGAAACCCGGCGGCACGTAGCGGTACGCCGGGGTCGGTTCGTAGCTCGTCACCTCGCGGACCACCCGGGTCTGCCTGCCCCCATACGGATTCGGCAGGCCCATCGTGAATCCGCCCGAACGGTAGCCACCGGTGACGCTCACGCCCCAGGCGCGTGGCCAGCCGAATCGCAGCATGAGCTCGAGGTCGTCCTCCTGCGAATCGGTGACGGTGACGCCCGGCGCGTCGCGAAGCATCATCTCCATCGTCTTCCGCGCGTAGTGCTCCGTGCGCGAATCGTTTCCGTCGAGCGAATACAATGTCCGCGCGAAGAACCAGGCGCGGTTCTCGAACGCTTCGCGCTTGGGATCGCCGCAGCTGAATCGGTGGTACTGTTGCCTGGTGTCGTCGTCGATGAGCATGTCGATGTTGCGCCAGTCACACCGCTCGCTTGGCAGCATTTGACCAAGCGCGTGACTGTAGACGCTGTCGGCAGCGGCGTAGCGGCCAAGCAGGTGCAGCGAGAATCCCTTGAGGACGTCGCACCACCACCCGCCGACCTTGCATTCCTTTGCGGCCGCGTAGGCGCTGTCGTATCGGGCGCTCTCCGCCAGGTAGCGCACGCGCTGTTCGACCGCCCAGCGGTCGTCAGGCGCGTGCATTGCCGCCGTGTCGAGGATCGCAATCAGTTGGTCCTCGTGCTGGCGGATCACCGGCGGCTCGCGCGGCGGCGGCGGCCCCTTGTCGTTGTACCAGTAGCAGACGTTGCCGACCTGTTCGTCACACTTTGTCGGGCGACCGCTGTTGGCACTGGGCAGGTTCTCGAGGCGGAACCGTTCGAAGTCGGCCTGCGCGCGCCGCGCAACGTTTACGTCGACCGCCGAGTTTACGTCGGTCGGCGCCGAGGCGACGGAACCGGGGTCGCGGAGAATCTGGGCATGTACGGCTGGCGGCGCGAAGGCCAGAATGAGCGCGGCGAGGACGATCGGGTGGCGCGGCATGTGTATATGGTACTCGCCCAGCCGGGAAAAGAACCCTTGCCGGGGCGGGCGCTCAGGGGCCCCCGTTTGCGGTTTCGGGTGAGATGCTGTGGGATTGGGGTTATTGGTTCTTAGCTCTGGGACGAGGCGATACACTGTCGTCCACAGCCAACGACCATGAACTCCAATCCCGAAGCATCTCACTCAAAGCCGTATCACTCAGGCAGTTGTCTCTGCGTGTCCGCCCGCCGCCGAGTTTCGGCCTCGGCGTGCGCGAGTCGCCGCTCCAGCTCGCCAGCCTTGTGCTTCCACGCGCGAACGACGTGCATCCGCTGCGAGAAAAGACGGTAGCTCACGATCCCCATGAAGAGCGCGACCGCGATCACGATGATCCACCACGCGAGGAGTTCCGGAACGGTGACCGCGGCGCCGTTCCCGAAAATTCGCGAGAGGAACGGTGCGGGTCCGGCCCATAGGAGCGCGAAGCCCCCAGCCAGGATCACCACGAGCACGGCGAGCCCGGCGAGGCGCGCCGCGCGAAGCGACGCACGAACCGAGCGCAGCTTGCGGGCGAGCGAGTCGATCGCGTCGCCGAGTTGTTCGGCGTCGAGGTTCTCCGGCGGCGAATGATCGGGTCGACGGGCGGCAAAGCGTGCCATGCTACACGACGAGTCGCACGGCATTCGGAAACTCACGGTGTGCAAGCGCCGGGTGGCGTCCCGGCGGTGCTCCCGCATAATTCTGAATCATGACAAACGGAATTCGCGCCACCCTGTTCGCCTTCGCGTCAGTCGCCACGCTCGCCGCGGGGGCATCGGGAGCTGCGCAGGGCGGCCCGACGACCCCCGCCGGCGTGCGCCGGATCCTGTCGGCTCTCGCTGACGACTCCATGGAAGGCCGCGCGAGCGGAACGCCGGGTGCGCAGCGTGCAGCGCGCTACATCGCCGGCGAGATGAAGAAAATCGGCCTCGAGCCGCTCGGTGACTCGGGATTCTATCAGCGTGTCGCGGTGACGGCGGATACGGGTGTTCGCCATCGCCTCCGCGTGCGCCAGAGTTTTGCCGCGCTCGACACCGTTCCCCCCGCGCGCTGGCGACCAGCGGTCAACGTCCTCGGCGTGATTCGCGGATCCGATCCGGCGCTCAGCAAGGAATACGTGCTGGTCGACGCGCACTATGACCACCTCGGCATCGGCCGCCCCGTGAATGGCGACTCGATCTACAACGGCGCGGACGACGACGCGTCCGGCGTCACCGCAGTGCTCGAGATCGCCCGCCAAATGCTCAGGGGTCCGAAGCCGAAGCGCACGGTGGTGTTCGCGGCGATGATCGGCGAGGAGGTGGGGTTGCTCGGCACCAATTGGTACATCGCGCACCCGGCGATTCCACTCGAAAACATGGCCGCGAACCTCGAAATCGAGATGATCGGCCGCCCCGATTCACTCGCCGGTGGCGAGGGGCGCGCGTGGCTCACCGGGTACGAGCGGTCGACGATGGGCGACGAACTCGCGGCGAACGGCATCCCGATCGTTCCAGACAAGCGTCCCGCCCAGCAGTTTTTTCAGCGGAGCGACAACATCGCGTTCGCGCGCCGCGGCATTCCGGCGCACACGCTATCGTCGTTCAACCTCCACGCGGACTATCACCAGCCTTCCGATGAAATCTCGAAGGTCGACTTCGTGCACATGGCCGGTGTGATCAACGCGGGAGCGCGGGCGGTGAGGCTGCTGACGGATGGACCGAAGCCGGAGTGGAAGCCGGGAGGACGACCGTAAGGGGGAGGAGTGCGTCGGGAACTCGACCCGGCGCGGAGAGCGGAGGAGGAGTTCGGGATGGGGAACTCGACCCGGCGCGGAACGCGGAGGAGGAATTCGGGATGGGCAACTCGACCCGTCGCGGAGAGCGGAAGAGGAATCCCGGATTTGAGATGAGCGAGGAGGGTTCAGACGAACTCGGGGTGCAGGCGCGCGAGGCTTGAGGTGGGCCGGGCGCTCCATGCTTCGATAACCGCGTTCATCTCAGGTCTCGTTCATGGCCCGCATCCATCTCGTCCCTCCCCGCTCACCTCGAATCCAGAATTCCTCCTCCGCACTCCGCGCCGAGTCGAAATCCCGCCTTTCGCACCCGTCTCGTCCCTCTCCGCTGACCTCGAATCCAGGATTCCTCCTCCGCACTCCGCGCCAGGTCGAAATCCCGCCTTTCGCACCCATCTCGTCCCTCCCCGCTCACCTCGAATCCCGGATTCCTCCTCCGCACTCCGCCACGGGTTGGATCTCCCCCTCATCTCTCCCTCTGTTCAAGCGAGGCTGCGTAAACGGAGAGCGTCGCCTTGTAGTCGCCCGTCGCATCCGCGACCATCATCTGCCCCAGCAGCGCCGCCGGCACTTGCTCGCACCCTTCGAACAGCTTGGCGAGCGGCGTCGTGTTCAACTCGCGTTCCGAGCGCTTCTTGATTTGTTCGCTCAGGCCGCGGTTCCCCGATGCGTCAACGGAGAGACGCACGGCGCGGCCGAGCGGAATGCCCGCCTCGAGCGTCATGGCGAGTACCCGGGCGAACCGCGCGCGAGTGAGCGAGTTGGTGTTGAGCGACACCGCGGCAAGGACCGACAGGAACACGCCGCCGAGCAGCAGGAACGCGGCGAGGAGGACGACGATCGCGAGGGCGTACGTTTTCACCGGGCTCTTGGGGAGCAGCACGAACGGCAGTCCGAACGCTGCGACGAGGCCAACGAAGATCGGATATCCGAGCGCGTTGCGCACCGCGAGGCATCGCTTGAAATCACCGCTGAAGTAATCCGTCAGCAGGCGCAGCGACTGGCTCAGCGCGCCGCTCTCGTCACCGGCGACGAGCACCGCGCCCTCGAACGGCGCGAACAGCTTCGGTCGCGCCTTCACCAGCGTCGTCACGCTCTTTCCCTGTCCGGCGCCGACGACGAGATAGCGGCGCGCCTCGTCCACCGACGGAAACGCGATGCGTCCCATCTGGTCGAGCACCACGTGCGGCGCGAGGCCCGCCGCGAGGCCGATCCCCCACGCACGGTAGAGCTCCGCGCGATGCCGGCTTTCGTCCAGGTCGCGCAATGCGCCGAGTACGGTGAAACTCATGTCACCTCAAAATACATACGCCTGCAGCATCACCCACAGGCCCACGAGCGTCGCGAGCGCGATGCTGTGCCGGAAAACGTAACGGAGGATCGCGCCCTCCTGTCCGTGCGCGTGCGTCGCCGTCCCCGCGACGACGATGCTTTGGGCGTCGATCATCTTCCCCATCACGCCGCCGGAGCTGTTCGCGGCCGCCATGAGCACGGGGCTCACGCCCACCTGATGCGCCGTCACGACCTGCAGTCCGCCAAACAGGACGTTCGACGACGTGTCCGACCCGGTGAGCGCGACGCCCAGCCATCCGAGATATGTGCCGAAGAACGGATACAAAACTCCAGTCCGCGCGAACGCGAGGCCGAGGATGCTGTCGGTGCCCGAATACCTCGTGACGTATCCGAGCGCCATCATCGCGGCGATCGTCAGCAGCGACGGACCAATGCGCCGCAGCGTTCCTGCATACGCGAACACCATCTGCTTCGGCGTGCACCCCATCAGGACGCCCGCAATCAGCGCGGTGAGCGCGATGCCGGATCCGCTCGCACTCAGCCAATTGAAAATGAACACCGCGCCTTCTGCCTTGGGCGCGGCGACGACCGGCGGCACGCGCAGGACCTGCTGGTCCAGGCCGCCGATCGTGATCTTCGCGGCCGAGAGCGTGTCGAGCCAGCTCTTCACCTGCGGCGTGCCCCATGCGAACACGATGATGCAGAGCAGTGCCCATGGCATCAGCGCGCGGAGCACGTCGGCACGCGGCAGCGCCGGTCGCGACTCGGGCGGTGCCGTCGCCACTCCCGCCGGCCGCCAGAACCGGAGGAACAGTGCAAACGCGCCCATCGAGAAGACGGCGGAGCCGACGTCGGCGAGCCAGGGACCATGAAAGTTGGAGATGAGATACTGCGGTACGGCGAAGGACACACCCGCGACGACGAGCGCGGGCCACACTTCCATCGTCCTCTTGAATCCCGCGTACACGGCGACGAGCCAGAATGGGATCATCACGCTGAAGACCGGCAGCTGGCGGCCCACCTGAGCGGAGAGTTCGTGAATGTCGATGTTGGTGACGCCTGCCAGCGCAATCAGCGGCGTTCCCAATGCGCCGAACGCGACCGGCGCGGTGTTCGCGATCAGCGAGAGGCCCGACGCCTCGATCGGCGAAAAGCCGAGGCCGATGAGCAGCGCGGCCGTTACCGCGACCGGCGTGCCGAAGCCCGCCGCGCCCTCGAAAAACGCGCCGAACGCAAACGCGATGAGCACCAGCTGCAGGCGCTTGTCCGTGGTCAGCTGTGCGATGCTCTGCTGCAGCACGCCGAACGCGCCCTGTTCGACGGTGAGCCGGTACAGGAAGAGCACATTCAGGAGAATCCATCCGATCGGGAACAGCCCATACGCCGCGCCGAACACGGCGGCGCGCACCGCCATTCCTCCGGGCATACCGATGGCGACGACGGCCACGGCGATCGATGCCGCGAGTCCCGCGAGCGCGGCCCATTCCGCGCGCACTTTCCGCGACGCAAGCAAGCCGAGGAGCAGCACGACGGGCGCGAGCGCGACGAGCGTCGAGAGGAGCGGCGACCCAAGCGGGTCGTAGTGCTGTGACCAGGTCATGGCGGCGGTCAGGTGAGAAAGTCACGCGTGAGCGCGGCCGGCGAGTCACAGCCGGTGAGTGCGAGTGCGAGGTCGAACTCGGCGCGCAGCAGCTCGAGCACGCGACTCACGCCTTCCGCGCCGCCAAGGGCGAGGCCCCAGAGCACGGGGCGGCCCAGGAGCACGGCGTCGGCGCCGAGCGCGAGCGCCTTGACGAGGTCGGTGCCGCGCCGAATGCCGCCGTCCACGAGCAGCGCGCCGCGACCGGCCATCGCATCGGCCACCTCGGGAAGCGCGCGCGCGGAGCTGACCGCGGTGTCGAGCTGTCGCCCGCCGTGGTTCGAGACGATCACTCCGGTGGCGCCATGGTCGAGTGCGAGCGCCGCGTCGTCGCCGCGCACGATCCCCTTCACGAGCACGGGAAGCCGGGTGATCGTCCGCAGCCACTCGACGTCGCGCCATGAGATGGAGCTGTCCCAGTGGGTCTCGACGAAATGCGCGAGGGCGGATTCTCCACCTCCATGCGCGTCGGCGGCCGCGAGCGCGGCCCGTGGATCGCCGGTGAGGTTCGGGACGGTGAAGTCGTCGCTCACGTGAAACGCGTTGCGCGCATCGCGTTCGCGGCGGCCGAGCAGTGGCGAGTCCACGGTCAGTACGAGCGCAGTGCACCCCGCGCGTTCGGCGCGCTCGACGAGCGCACGTGAGGCGCCACGGTCGCGGTAGATGTAGAGCTGGAACCAGAGCGGGCCGGCGGTGGCCGCCCGGACGTCCTCGATCGAATTCGTCGCGAGCGTCGAGAGGATCATCCCGATGCCTGCCGCTGCTGCGGCGCGCGCGGTGGCGAGCTCTCCGTCAGGATGCGCGAGTCGCTGGAACGCCATCGGCGCGACGAGGAGCGGGAAGTCGAGTGCATCGCCGAGCACGTTCGCCGCGAGGCTCCGGCGCGATACGTCGCGGAGCACCCGGTAGCGAATGGCGATCGCGTCCCACGCGTCGCGCGCCGCCCGGAGGGTTACTTCGTCGCCGGCACCGCCGGCATAGTAGTCGAACACCATTCGCGGGAGGCAGGCCGAGGCGGCAGCTTCGAACTCGCGGAGGTTCAGCAGTGTCTTATGGTCACTCATTTGCGGCGAATGGTGTGATCCGATCCGCCACAACGATGGCGCGCGGCGCGCGCCGTCGCCAACTTAGGCCACCCCAAATGGAGGTTCGGCGACCATGACCGCACGCCTGTTCGTCCTTGCCGCCGCCGCGACAATTGCCAGCGCGGCGCCGCGCATCGTTACATCGCAGGCCATTCCGGACAAGCCGCCTCCAGCGCCGGCGGCGGCGACATCCGACAGCACGAAGGACGTCGACCCGGTCGGCACGTATACGGTGTATCTCACCGCCGGCGGCAACGCGATGACGACGACCACCCGGATCGACAAGAACGCGGACGGGACCTACACCGGCACGGTGAACGGCGACGGCATCCCGGCGCTGCCCGTGAACTCGGTCACGGTCACAGGGAACAAGGTGAAACTCTCGGTCACCGCGCCGGATGGCAGCGAGGCGATTATCGACATGATCGTGAAAGGGGACGACATTACGGGCAGCTGGTCGATGCCGAACGATGGATCGTCGATTACGGGCAAGAAGACGCCAAATCCATAGAACGGCCCGCTGCGGACTGCGGAACTCGACCCGGCGCGGAGTCCGGAGAAGGAACTGGGAGCGCGGGGCTGAGACGGAGTTCGAGTAGTCATGGAATGTGAGAAGGGCGCGAACTCGTTTCGAGTTCACGCCCTTTCGTCTCGTCACCTACTCCTCCGGCACTCAGCATTCCTTCTCCGCAGTCCGCAACGGGTCGAGTTCCGCAGTCCGCAGCGGGCCGAAATCAGAGTGGCTTATCCGGAGTGAAATCTTCGCCAGGGTTGATGAATTGATCCCGTTCGATCTGGTACTGCTTGTCGTAGAGCTGCTTGTAACGGCCGTTGCGTGCCAAGAGCTCCGCGTGACGGCCGCGCTCCACAATTTCCCCGTGCTCGAGCACGAGAATCTGGTCCGCGCTCTGGATGGTCGAGAGACGGTGCGCGATCACGAACGTCGTACGTCCAGTCCGCAGCGCCCGCAGGCCGTCGCGAATCTCCTGCTCGCTCTCTGAATCAAGGCTCGACGTGGCCTCGTCGAGGATCAGGATCTTGGGATCGGCAAGGATCGCCCGCGCAATCGCGATGCGCTGCCGCTGGCCGCCGGAAAGCTTCACGCCGCGCTCGCCGACAATCGTGTCGAACTTCTCAGGAAATCCGTCGATGAACTCGTCGCAGTGCGCCACGTGCGCCACCGCGCGGATCTCGGTCATCGTCGCGCCCGGCTTGGCGAACGCGATGTTGTCCGTGATCGTGCCGTCGAACAGGAAGTTGTCCTGCAGCACCACGCCCATGTGCGCGCGGTAGTCGCGCAGGCGCATGTCGCTCAGGTCGCGCCCGTGCACGGTGATGCGCCCCTTGGTCGGCCGCGCGAAGGCCATAATGAGCGAGATCATCGTGCTCTTGCCCGAGCCGCTCGAGCCCACCAACGCCGTCGTCGTCCCTTCCTTCGCGACGAAGCTGACGCCCTTGATCACGGGCACCCCCTCGCGGTACTCAAACCAGACGTCGCGAAACTCGATGTCGCCGTCCGCACTCACGTGCGGTGCGCGGCTCGCGTCCTCGGCGTCTTCCGTGGCCGTCTGCATGATGTCACGAATGCGGTCGAGCCCCGCGAACGCCTCCGTGATCTGCGTGCCGAT
>JBOHTH010000063.1:0-1762 GCA_050733535.1 Gemmatimonadaceae bacterium
CGTACAAGGCCGCGCGGGCCGGCATTCATACGCACCTTGAAAGCGCCGGGTATCGGTACGTCGTCATCGATTCTCACCTCGCACATGCGGGAAAGCCGCTCGAGGCATATCACAATGGACCGACGGCGGCCGAGGAAGTCCCGGAAAACTCGCCATACCGCGACTACACCATCGGCTCATCTGCTCGCGCGGTGCACGCGCTGGTGCGCGATCCGGCATCGACGCACCATGTGTGGAGCCGCGACCACGGATATCCGGGTGCCGGCGCATATCTCGAGTTTCACAAGATCCGCTTTCCGGGCGGCCTCAAGTTGTGGGAAGTGACCGGATCGGGCGTTTCGCTCGGAAGCAAGCAGCCGTACGACCCCGTGCGGGCGCGCGCACTGGCCCGCGAGCACGCGGGGCACTTTGCGGATTTGCTCACCTCGGTCGCGCGCAGTGCCGGTGCATCGGATCGCGTGATTGTGGCGCCATTCGACTCGGAACTGTTCGGCCATTGGTGGTTCGAAGGCCCCGATTTCATCGGCGACGTTTACCGTTCGCTTTCCGGGCGCCACGATGCGATCCCCATCAGCGCTGGTGCGCACGTCGAGCGTGCGCTCGCGGCGACTCCGCTGGACCTTCCCGCCGGATCATGGGGACGGGACGGCAACTTCGGCATGTGGCTGAACGAACAGACGGCGTGGACCTGGCAACGCCTCTGGCCCCTCGAGGAGCGTTTCTGGGACATCGCGCCCACGGCCCTCGCGATGCCCGCCGCACGAGCCGTGCTCGCGCAGGCGGCGCGTGAGCTCCTCCTCGCGCAGTCATCGGACTGGCAGTTCATCATTTCGACCGGCGAGGTGGCCGACTACGCCGAGCGGCGGTTTCGGCAGCACGCGGAGGCCGCGGAGATGCTGGTAGGCGCGATCGAGCGCGGGGACAGCGAGGCGGCCGGCGAGCGCGCGGCGGAACTGCAGCGGCGCGACTCTCTTTTCCCGGATGTCCTCGACTCGGTTGCACGCGCACTGCTCATCAGCGCGGTGACCACATAGCCGCATGACGCAATCGGTCGTCGTACACGGACACTTCTACCAGCCGGCGCGGGAAAATCCGTGGCGTGACGCCGTGGACGTGGAACCGTCGGCGGCGCCATTCCACGATTGGAATGAGCGCATCGAGCACGAATGCTACGACGCCGTTGCGAACGCGAAGCTGCTCGACGCGAAGGGAGGGGTAGAACGACGAGTCAATTTGTTCGAGTGGCTCAGCTTCGATGCCGGCACAACGCTCCTGCGCTGGCTCGAACGGCAGGCGCCTGCCACGTATGCGGCGATCCTTGAGGGCGACCGACAGAGCTCGCAGCGCCTCGGCGGCCATGGAAATGCGATCGCCATGCCATATCATCACGTCATTCTTCCCCTCGCATCCCGGCGCGACAAGGTGATGGAGGTGCGCTGGGGGCTCGCCGACTTTCGCCGACGGTTCGGTCGGGAGGCGGAGGGGCTTTGGCTTCCGGAAACAGCGGTGGACGAGGAAACGCTCGACGTGCTCGCCGCGGAGGGCGTGCGCTTCACCATCCTCGCGCCGCACCAGGTCGAAGCGCCTGAGCCGGGTGGTGACATCGTGACGTTCAGAGCGGCGAACGGCCGGACCATCGCACTCTGCACATACGACGGGACGCTCTCGGCCGGCGTTGCGTTCGGCAAACTCCTGGAAGACGGTTCTCGGTTCGCGAATCGACTCGCGCCGCCACGAGCGGCTGCGTCGCCCGTGGGAGCAT
>JBOHTH010000064.1:0-1980 GCA_050733535.1 Gemmatimonadaceae bacterium
CCGTCTGCAACGCCCAGCTCGTTTCGGAAGTCACTCCAGCGACGAGCGGATCGTCGCGTCCTCCAGCGAGTCGCCCAGTCATGGCTGTGCTCTCTCATTTCTGACAGCTGCGAGCTGTCGTTCGCGCGGCGCCAACGACCCGGTGAGCCCCTTCGACGGCCTCGTGGCGTCGGAGCCGGGACGCTCGTGACGGAAAGCGGTTGCGGCCACCAAGAAGGGCGCCGCAGCCATCCTGTTCGTGCGTCGGGACACGTCGTCGAGTCCCGACGCGTGGACACGGATCAACGCCGCGGCTTGGCCCCTGCAGGGCCGTCGTATCGAGCGATTCCTGCTCGCGGACGGCATAAAAGACATCACGATTCCCGCCGCCGAGATCTCCATTGAGTTGGCCAGCGCGCTCGTGAAGGGAAGCGGACGCACGTTTGCCGAGCTGGCCCAGGCCGCGGAGGACACGAAGCATGGCATCGGCGTCATCCCGCTGAAGGTCGCCCGGGCGAGCCTCGCCACCGCGGTGGAACGCCACGTCACACCCGGCCGCAACATTCTGGCAATGATCGAGGGCTCCGATGGCTCACTGGCATCCGTGATTCGCCTCGAAGGTCAGAGCGACCTCACGGCTTTCGCGCGCCCGCGGCACCCACGCCTCTGCGCGCTTTCACATCGCTCGCCGTAATCTGCTTGCTATTGTTGCCCCAGGAAGATCGTTCGTGGTTGATGATGTCGGCGATTTGAGCATTGTTCAGCAAACCGCTGAACGGCGGCATCGCGGTCGCATACACCGTACCGCCGACGTTCTCTCTCTGAAGCCCGTGCAACACCACGTCGATCTGCCTGGCTGGTTCGGCGTCCAGCACAACGCGATCGCCCCTGAGCGGTGGAAACGCACCCGGCAGGCCCAGGCCCGTGATCTGATGGCACACAGAGCAAGTGCTGGTAAACGCCGCCGCACCTTTGACCGAATCGAAGTGATAAGGGCCCGGCGGTTCTGGAGGTGCCGTGCTCGCAACGATCGTGGTCGTGTCAACCGCCGGCGGTGTAGCGACGCCAGTCTGGACTCTTGACGAGCCGACAGGGCGAACTTCCAGAACGCCTAACGCCCCGATCATCAAGTGCGCCATGTCGTGATCCACGAAGGCGTATTTGCCCGGCTTTGGGATAACCAAGTCGAATATCGCGCCGGCGCCGGGCCCAACCGTGTAGGTAGAGACGTTGCTGAGCGCGTGCGCGGCGTCGCCATCCGGATAAACCTTGTTGAACATCGAACCAATGACGTGAAACGAAGTCCACAGGTTCGGGCCGACATCGACGAGATAGATGCGAACACGATCGCCCGCGATTGCCACGAGTGGACGGTCGCGATACTGGAACGCGACACCGTTGAAAACCACTTCATCGGGGCGTTCAGCCAACATCCTCTCGTAGTTGGCGGTCATCAGATGGCCGGACGCCTGCTGTGTGTACCACTCGCTCTGTGAAATCACATAACTCTCGGCGGCGGGCGGCAGCGGCGTCGCCGGATCCACCACCAACACACCGTACATGCCGTTCGCGACATGCAACAGGATCGGCTGCGTCTCGCAGTGATAGATGAACGCGCCCGGTACGTCCGCCGCGAATGAGAACTTGAGTGACTTGTTGGGATCGATATCCACGTAGTTCAGATTGGGCTCCGTCTGTGCCGCATGGAAATCGATCGAATGCTTCATCGTGCCGTGGTTCGTCACCGTCACGTTGACAGTCTGTCCCTGCCGCACATGAATGATCGGACCCGGAACCGTGCCGTTGTACGTCCACGCTTGATAGTCGACACCATTGGCGATCGCAACCGATTTGTCCGTTACGACGAGCCGCACATCTACGCTGCTTCCCGTGCCGACGAGTGGCGGCAGGTGCGCGTCGCGGGCCGCAGCAATCGGTCCGGTTGACGCGAGCGAAAGCGGAGATACGGCAGCGGCGGCAGCGCCTGGTGATGGCGAGTTG
>JBOHTH010000065.1:0-4946 GCA_050733535.1 Gemmatimonadaceae bacterium
ACTTGGTGTCGCCGGTGTTGAGGTCGACCGCGGTAAGCGTCCCGTACGGCGGTGTGTTGATCGGCAGCCGACCAGCGCGCCCCGCGGTGCCCTCGGCGCCCGTGTGCATGATGACGCCGAGCGACGAGTGCGCGAGATCGACCATGTACGGCGCGTCGATCGTGTCGCTCGGCGAAGTGTTCTTGCGGAGCGCGAACAGCGCCGGCGAGTTGGTCGCCTTCACAAAGAGCCAGCCGGTTTCGGGATCGACCGCCGCGCCGCCCCAGCCCGATCCGCCGATCGCGCCGGGCATCACGACCGAGCCCTGCAGCGACGGCGGCGTGAACAGCGGACCCGTGCGATAGTGCGCGATCTCCGCGAGCGCCGCGGCTTTCACTGCTGGCGTGAAGTCGATGAGGTCATCCAGCGAGAAACCCTGCTTCGCAAACGGCGCCGGCTTCGTCGGAAACGGCTGCGTGGGCCACGACGCCTCGCCCGGCACATCACTCCTTGGAACCTTGCGCTCCTCGATCGGCCACAGCGGTTTGCCGGTGACGCGATCGAACACGAACAGAAATCCCTGCTTCGTGGGCGCGACAACAACGTCGACTCTCTTGCCGTCGTGATTCACGGTCACAAGGTTCGGCGGCGCGGGAAGATCGTAGTCCCACAGGCCGTGATGCGTGGTCTGAAAATGCCACACGCGCCTGCCCGTGCGCGCGTCGAGGCAGAGCAATGTCTCGCCAAACAGTCCCTCGCCTTTCCGTTCGCCGCCGTACCAATCATTGCTCGGCGTGCCGACGGGGAGATAAACAAGACCGCGAGCACTGTCGACAGTGAACGGCGCCCACACGTTGGTGTTGCCTTCGTATTTCCAGGAGTCGCCTTTCCACGTGTCGTTGCCGAACTCACCGTCTTCGGGGACAGTCTTGAAGCGCCACACGCGATGGCCGGTGCGCACGTCGAACGCCTGCACGTCGCCCGGCGGATCGCCCTTGTAGACGAGACGATCGCCGACGCCGTTGCCGAGTATGACGAGATCGCCCCAGACGACGGGCGGCGAGGTGTTGGTGTAGTGGTCCTTGCGCACGGCGCGCGAGAGGTCGGCCGTGAGGTCGACTTCGCCGCGCTCGCCAAAGGTCGGGATCGGCTTGCCGGTTGCGGCGTCGAGCGCGATCAGGCGCCAGCGCGAATTGATGAACACGCGGCGCGAGGTGCCGTCGGTCCACGTGGCGACGCCGCGATGAACAAAGCCGGTGCCGTTACTCGGCTGGCCGTAGGTCTTCCACACTTGAGGATCGAACGACCAGAGTTCGCGGCCGTCGGTGGCGTCGAGCGCGATGACGCGATTGTAGGGAGTCGGGAAGTAGAGGGTGTCGTGGATGGCGAGCGGGGTGGCTTCGAACTGGCCGGGGCGGGCGGCTTTCTGGCCTTCGCTGGCGCGGATGGGCTGTTCTTTTGCGTCCCAAGTGAAGGCGACGGCGAGTTTCGAGACTGTCTCGCGGTTGATGTCGGTGAGGGGGGAGTACTTCAGGCCGCCTAGATCATTGCCGTACGCGGGCCAGTCTACGGACTGGGCGGACGCCACGGAGGCGGCCAACGCAAGAATGACCAGACTTCGCATGTGAAAGAGGATGCGGTGCCGAGCGATTCGATGCAAGACGGCATCCATGCGGCGGCTTGCACCATTCTGCGTTCGTTTGATGGTGGGTTTTAGGGCTGGATCGCGGATATTCGCGGGATCTTTAATGGATTAACGCGGCTGATGCCTGGGGAAACCGCGCGCGCGGGGCTGGAATTGGTGCATGGGGATCTCACTCGTGAGATCATTGGGGCTTACTACGACGTTTACAATGGGCTTGGGTTTGGGTTTGTCGAGTCGGTGTATCAGAGGGCGCTGCCGTTGGCACTTCGCGCGCGGGGGATTTCGAGCGAACGCGAGGTAGCTCTGAGCGTGCAGTTTATGGGGTCGGTCGTTGGCGACTATCGCGCGGATCTGATCGTCGATGGGAAGGTGATCGTCGAGTGCAAAGTCGCCACGAAGATCCTCCCCATCCATGAAATGCAGTTGGTGAACTACCTCAAGGCATCCACCATAACAGTAGGCCTGATCCTAAATTTCGGCCCCGAGCCCGCAATCCGTCGGCTGGTGCTGTCGTTCCCCAGAAATAAAGCAGCGTTAATCCGCTGTTAATCCCGCGCGAATCCGCGATTCAGCCGTAAGACCGTTCCGTCGCGCATGAAGCCTGAGTTGCGCGCGCGCGATCCCTCGGCGAAATTCAACTCGTGACCCATCGCCCCGCCACCTCTTTTTATTTTAGCTATGGCCCCCTCTCCGGAGACCACGGCGCCGCGCGCACATAGCTGAACGATCAACGCGACCCCCTCGGCCTCCGGATCCCCCGGGGGCCTTTTTCATTTCCACCACTCCCTGCCCCATGCCACAGCATCCCTACCGCGCGATCCGCGGCGCCACCACGATCACCGCCGACCAGCCCGCACTCGTCCGCGATGCAATCGACGAACTCCTTCGCGAGCTGATGAGGCGCAATGCGCTCGATGCCGACGATATCATCAGTGCGTACTTCACGGCCACGCCGGATATTAGCAGCGATTTCCCGGCGCGCACCGCGCGGGAATCGCTCGGATGGCACGATGTGCCGATGCTCTGCGCGGTGGAGATGTCGGTGCCGGGCGTAATCCCACGATGCCTGCGCGTGATGCTGCACGCGGCGCCGTCCGGGCAACGCGCAAGGCATGCCTATCTGCGGGGCGCGGCAGTACTGCGGCCGGACTTGACGTAACGAAGCGGGAGTCGGGATTTCGCCCCGAGACGGGAAGCGGGGCCGCCTTCCGATTCTCAACCCCGATTCTCGCTTCGGGGCGAAATCCCGGCTCCCGCTTCCCGCTTATTTCGCGAGCTTCGAGAGAAACAGCTTGCGCGCCTTGGCCACCTTCGGCGCAATCACCACCGCGCAGTACGGATTCTGCGGGTTTCGCGCAAAATATTTTTCGTGATAATCATCGGCGGGCCAAAAGGTGCCGAGCGGCGCGACTTCCGTGACGATCGGATCCTTCCACGTCTTCGCGGCCGTGACCGCGGCGATCGCCTCGCGCGCGACGCGCTCCTGCTCGGGCGACTCGAAAAAAATCGCCGACCGGTACTGCGTCCCCCTGTCGCCACCCTGACGGTTCAGTGTGGTCGGGTCATGAATCGTGAAATACACGTCGAGCAGATCGCGGAAACTCACCACCGCCGGATCGAACTCCACCCGCACTACCTCGGCGTGGCCGGTCACTCCCGTGCACACCTGCTCGTACGTCGGGTTCGGACGCGTTCCGCCCGCGTACCCGCTCCGCACGCCGTGCACGCCCTTCAACTCGAGGAACACCGCCTCGAGACACCAGAAGCAGCCGCCGGCCAGCGTGGCGAACTCCATGTCGCCGCTCACTTGGCCTTCTCGCTGAAAAGGCGAAGAAAATCGCCGTACCCCTCGCTCTCCAGCTTCGCGCGCGGCACGAAGCGCAGCGACGCGGAGTTGATGCAGTAGCGAAGTCCGCTGGGACCGGGGCCGTCTGGAAATACGTGGCCCAGGTGCGAGTCTCCGTGCGCGGACCGGGCCTCGACGCGCCGCATGCCGTACGTATTGTCGGCATGCTCGACGACGTTCTCCTTCAGAATAGGCTGCACAAAACTCGGCCACCCGGTGCCTGAATCAAATTTGTCGGTCGACGAAAAGAGCGGTTCGCCCGACACGACATCCACGTAGATGCCGTCCTCGTGATGATTCCAGAACTCGTTCCGGAACGCGGGCTCGGTCGCGCTGCACTGCGTGACCCCGTACTGCTGTGGCGAAAGCTTCGCGCGCAGCTCTGGGTTCTCTGGCTTTTTTGTGGACATGGGACCTCTCCGGTGTACTAGCGCGGCTTGGAACGCGCTATCGAACGATAATACTCTTCAACGTAAGCACGAAATTCCGCCGGCACCTCGCCGTTGCGGCCGGCCAGGACTTGGCCGTTCTCCTTTCCTTCCAGCGACCTGCGGAGCGCGAACTCATACGCTTTCAGGCCGTCGATGACCTGACCGCGCAGCGCCGCGCCCGACTTCTCGTCGCTGAGCTTCTCGGGATCCGCCGCGGCGCGCATGGCGTCGATCGCGCGGTCTAGCGCGGACACGTCCGCCTTTTGGCGAGCGAGATCGGCGCGAACTGCTTCGGCGTCGCGAATGCGCTCCTGCATCTCGCTCGCGAACTGCCGGGTGTCTGCCTGCGAAAGACGATTCCCGCCCGGCCCGCCCTGCGCGAACGTGCCGGTCGTGCCACCTCCGCGCCCGCCGCCGCGACCGCTCGCCTGCTGGGACCGGCCGCCTTGTCCTTGCCCTTGGCCTTGCCCTTGTTGGCCTTGCCCTTGTTGGCCTTGCCCTTGCTGGCCCTGTCCTTGCCGGCCCTGTCCTTGCCGGCCCTGTCCTTGTTGCCCCTGTTGCCCCTGTTGTCCCTGTTGTCCCTGTCCCTGCTGGCCCTGCTGACCTTGCTGACCTTGCTGACCCTGCTGACCCTGCTGACCCTGCTGGTCCTGCTTCACCCGATCATCCAGCGTCTCCATCCCGCGCACGAGATCGCGCATCTTATCCAGCGCCTGCTGCTGCTTGTCTCCCGCTGCAGCCTGCGCCGACGCCTCGCCGGCTTTCTGCAACTTCTGGCCGAGCTGGCCGAGTCCATCGCCGATCGAGCGCTCGAGATTGTCGAGATACTGCTGCGACGCGGTGCCGAGCTGCTGCTGCGAAGCGCGAATCCGGTCTTCGATGCGCTGCGACCGCAGTGAGTCCGCCGCTTCGCCCAGCGCGCGCGCGGCGCCCGGTTTCGACCCGCGCTGCTGGTCGGCGAGCTGATCGATCCGCTTCGTGAGATCGCGCAGCGTGTCGGCCATCGCGCCCTTCTCCGCCGCGAGCAAGCGCTGCTGCGCCTGGC
>JBOHTH010000066.1:0-21984 GCA_050733535.1 Gemmatimonadaceae bacterium
TCGACAAGGCGTACATCGACCATGAAGTCTGGTATCACCAGGCCGTGATCGACGCCGTGACCAAGCAGCTCCTGCCGGCCACGCAGAATGCGGAGCTCAAGGACCTCGAGAACAAGGTCGCGCCGAATTTCGTCGCGCACCTCGCAGCTGGAAAGGCGGTGCAGGCGAAGCTGAAGTAAGGTCCTCGCGAAAAGCCGGAAGCCCCAGCGTTGTGGCTTCCGGCTTTTTGCTTCCGGCGTTCAGACCGGCGTCGTCGCGATTTCCCTCGGGAACTTCAGCGTGCGTTCCACCTCGTCTCGGGCGGCGAGCATCCGTTCGACCTCTTCGGACACCGCGAACGCAAGTCCGATGTGCGTCGTGAGACTCTCGACGGACCCGGAGCCCGCGTGGAGGCGCAGGAGGTTCAGCCGGATCGTCTCGAGCGCGCCGACCGCTTCGCTGAGCTTCGTATGGATTGCGTCGCGCTCCTCCCGAAGGTCGTCGTAGTCGCTGTCGGCGGCCGCGTCGCCGGCCAACGCGAGCGCTTCCTTGAGGTCGTCGTACCGCTCGCGAAGTTTCTGCGCATCATTCTGAAGGCGATTGACCAGCGGGCGAACGTCGCCGAGCTGTCGGCGTGTTGCCTTCGGCAGGCTGTCGTACAGGTTTTCCGCGGCCATCCCGAGCGACAGTTCAGTCGCGCGGTGCGTCATTGCGGTGCCGGGAAGCTTGTTGCGCGCCAGGCTCCGCGCGATCTTGAACGCGAACGTGCCCACTTTGCCGAGCCACATGCGCGACCAGAACGGCGTCTCGACGTCGCGACGTGTTTGGAGGCGCGTGAGGTATGTGGCGCCGATTCCCGCCATGCCGACCGCCGTGTACGTCGTGAGGTCGAAGAAGACCTGGGCGAACCTGTTCAAGACGGCGCTATTCTCGAACGGACGGAAGATCACCAGCAGCGAACCGGCCATCGAAACGCCGAATGCGACGACCGACGTATACGCAGCAAAACGCAGCGCACTGTCGAGCTTCGGGACCTCACGGCTGTACTCGACGGCGCGTTCTTCACGGTTCTGCTCGATCTCCGCCTTGAACGCCGGCCCGAGATCTTGCTGCCCAAAGCCGAGCATCGAGAGCTTTCGCGCGGCGCCAATCATGAACCCGAACGGCGCGAGACCGAAACCGAGCGCGAGCGTGCCGAAGCCGAGCGGAGTGCTCAGGAGGCGTCCCGCTGCGACCGACGTTGCGGCGATCAGGATGGACGACGCGATCGTGCCGCCGCCGTCGAGCCGCCCGTTGCGCTTGACGAACGCACGCAACGCCGCCGGCAGTTCCCGCCGCTGCTCGAGTGCGACGCCAAGTTGCTCGGCCAACGCATCTGCGCTCGCCGGCCGATGCGCCGGGTCCTTCGCGAGGCAGCGATCCACGAGCTGCGCAACCTTGCGCGGGACCGCCAGGCCAAGACCGCCAAGACTTGGCGCCGCTTCCGTCACCTGCTTGGCGAGCACTTCGGTCGGTCCGTCGCCCTCAAAGGGGAGCCGCGCAGAGAACGAAAAGAACGCTGTTGCGCCGAGACTGTAGAGGTCGCTGCGAGCGTCAAGTTCCTGGCCGAGCGCTTGCTCCGGACTCATGAACTCAGGTGTGCCGCTGATCCCGTCGCCGGCCGCCGCGCCGAGTGCCGCCGCGATTCCAAAATCTGCGACGAGCGCGCGGCCCGACGCCGACTCGAGGAGGATGTTGTCGGGCTTGACGTCGCGATGCACGAGTCCCTGCGCGTGGGCATAGGCCAACGCCCATGCGACCTCGCGCAGCACGCGCACGCCTTCGGATGCCGGCAGGGGACCACGGGTGCGCACGCGATGCGCGAGCGTAACCCCGTCCACGAACGACATCACGTAAAAAACGAACTCTGTTGAATCGTCGACCGCGTGGATCGGAATGATGTTCGGGTGCGAGAGTTTCGCCGCGAGCCGCGCTTCACGCAGGAATCGCTCGCGGAGTACCGGATCGGACGCACGATGCGGCGGAAGCAGCTTGATCGCGACCGGGCGGTCGAGGTGTACCTCTCGAGCGAGATAGACGATCCCCATGCCGCCGCGACCCAATTCGCGGTCAATCGAGTATCGGCCCGCGACGGCCGCTTGGAATTGAACGAAAAGGTGGTCGAGCCCCGGCACAGGCGTGTTCATCTTGCAAGCTAGTCCGCGAACGGTTTGTCGATCGCCACGCTCTGCTTGCTGAAGAAGTGAGGGCCGTCCTCTGCGATGTACACGCAGTCTTCGAGGCGAATTCCGAACTCGCCCGGGATCGCGATCGTCGGTTCGTCGCTGAAGCACATCCCAACGGCGATCGGCGTGGTGTTGCCCTTCACGAAGTTCGTCCACTCGTGGCCGTCGAGGCCGATGCCGTGGCCCGTGCGGTGCGGCAGGCCCGGCACCTTGTAGCCAGGGCCGAAGCCCGCGTCGGTGATCACCTTTCGCGCGGCCGCGTCCACGCTCTCGCAAGGGGCGCCGATCTTGATAGCCTTGAACGCGGCATTCTGCGCTTCGAGCTCCTTGTTCCACACGTCGGTTTGGCGCTGCGTCGCCTTGCCGAACACGACGGTCCGCGTGATGTCGGCGGCATAGCCTTCGACGGCGACGCCGTCGTCGATCATCACGACGTCGCCTTCCCTCAGCTTCTGTGGCGTGGCGCTGCCGTGCGGCAACGCGGTGTACTTGCCGAACTGCACGCTCACGAAACCGGGGAAGCCGAGCGCGGTGAACCCCGCCATGATGTTGTGTTGCAGTTCATCCTGCGGCATCCCCTCGCGCAGCGTTTGCAAGCCGGCCTTGTACGCAGCGAGCGTCACGTCGTTCGCACGCTGCATCAGGGCGATCTCCGCCTTTGACTTGATCACTCGGCAGCCAGCCGTGACAGGCGTTGCGGACACGACTTCGTAGCCCGGTGCAGCCAGATGTATGCCGTCGGCGATGAAGAAGCGCACGCGCTCCTCGATGCCGATGCGATGATGCCGCGGCTTGCGATCCTTCACGATCCCGGCGATCACGGCGTACGGGCTCTCATCCTCCTGCCACACGCGTACTTCGTCGCCATACGCGGGCTTGAGCTGCTCGCGGACGCGATCTTCCTCAAAGCCCGGGCAGACGTACGCGATCGGCCCATTCGCCGGGATGATCACGCCGAACGTGCGTTCGCTCTGGCCCCAGCGCATGCCGGTGTAGTAGAAGCAGCTCGTGGTGCCTTCCATGAAGATCGCGTCGAGTTTCTGCTCGCTCATGAGCTTCTGCGCTTTCGCGATGCGGCCCTTCCGCTCGTCTTCGCTGATCGGTACGACGCCGTCCTTCATTGGCTTCAGCGCCTTGATGACGTCCGGCACGGACGCGCTGGCCTCCGATCCGCCGCCGCTCGACCCTTCGGTGTTGCAGGCGATCGCGAGCGAGCCCGCGCCAAGGGCGGCGGACTGCAGGAAGCGGCGGCGATTGAGCGGCATGAGAGGGGCGATGGGGGTTGGAAGACCGAAGACCGAAGACTGAGGACCGAGGACCGAAGACCGAAGGCCGAAGACCGATTTGAGCGGCGCGCTATAATTGTGGTGCATTCACGCGACTCTGGCGAGCCACGCTCAAGGAGTACCCATGTCACGCAAGCACGTTGAAAGCAAACGCGGGCCGGCCGCCCTCGGCCCGTACTCACCCGGCGTCTGGGCGGGGAAGCTTCTCTACCTCTCCGGCCAGACCCCCGTCGATCCGTCGACAGGCAAGCTGATCGACGGCGATGTCGATGCGCAGACAATGCGCGCATTCGACAACCTCGAACTCGTCCTCGGCGACGCCGGCCTCACGATGGACGATGTCATCAAGTGCAATGTGTACCTGACGGACATGGCGGACTTCCCGGCCATGAACGGGGCCTACGGGCGCAGGTTCGCCAAGCCGTACCCGGCGCGAACAACAGTGGCCGTGGCGGGTCTTCCATTGAGCGCGCGGGTTGAGATCGAACTGGTGGCAAAGAAGCCGCGCAAGGACGGAAATCAGCCCCAATCGCCCCGATAGACCGAGCTTGTCGATTTCGGCGACGCTCGTTCGACGTTGAGATAGAGCCGGGACTTACCCGGCCATCGAACACGAATACGACGGAGGAAGAACAATGCGATTCATGGTGATGATGATCCCGGGCGCGCAGAAGCGCATGGAGGGAGGCGAGACTCCCGATCCGAAACTGATCGAGGCGATGATGACGTACAACGCCGAGCTGGGAAAGGCCGGCGTGCTGCTCGCACTCGACGGACTGCATCCGACGTCGAAGGGTGCACGCCTCACGTTCAAGGGCGGCAAGGCGACCGTGAAGGACGGCCCGTTTACGGAAGCGCGGGAGATGATCGGCGGCTACTGGATGTGGCAGGTGAAGTCGAAGGCAGAGGCGATTGAGTGGGCCAAGCGATGCCCTGCCGAGGAGGGCGACACGCTCGAACTGCGTCAGGTGTTCGAGATGTCCGACTTCGGGCCCGAGGTCGAACGTCAGGAGGCGGCGCGGGTCGCGCAGATCGGCACGAGCGTGGAGAAGAACATCAAGCGCTGAACTTGCGACGGCGGTCGTGCACGGACTGATTTGAGTTCGTGCACGATGCCACCACCGTCAACCGCGCGATCGACGCCGTCTGGCGCATCGAGTCGGCCAAGCTGATCGCCGGGCTTGCGCGCGTCACGCAGGATGTGGGGCTCGCCGAGGATCTTGCGCAGGACGCGCTGCTCGCCGCGCTGGAGCAGTGGCCGGTTGCTGGGATTCCGGACAACCCCGGCGCGTGGCTGATGTCCGTGGGCAAGCGGCGCGCGATCGACCAGATGCGCCACGCGTCGCTCGCCGAGCGCAAGCATGATGAAATCGGCCGCGAGCTCGACGACCGCGCGCCCGCGGATCCCGACGCCGGGCTCGACGACGACATCGGCGATGACCTGCTGCGGCTCGTGTTCACGGCGTGCCACCCGGTGCTTGCGACGGAGGCGCGTGTTGCGCTGACGCTGCGACTGCTTGGTGGCCTCACGACGCCGGAAATCGCGCGGGCATTTCTCGTGTCGGAGCCGACGATCGCGCAGCGAATCGTGCGCGCGAAGAAATCACTCGCCGACGCGCACGTGCCCTATGAGGTTCCGCGCGGCGCGGAGCTCGCGGTGCGCCTTGCGTCCGTGCTCGAGGTGATCTACCTGGTGTTCAACGAAGGGTACTCAGCGACGGCCGGTGACGACTGGGTTCGGCCGGCGCTCTGCGAAGACGCATCGCGTCTCGGGCGGATCCTGGCCGAGCTGATGCCGGGCGAGGCCGAAGTGCACGGCCTCGTCGCGCTCATGGAGATCCAGGCGTCGCGACTCGGCGCCCGGGTGTCGCCATCCGGAGATCCGGTGCTGTTGCTCGATCAGGATCGTGCCCGCTGGGACCAGTTGCTGATTCGGCGCGGGTTCGCGGCGCTCGACCGCGCGGCGGCGATTCACGCGCCGCTCGGCGCGTATCGCGTGCAGGGCGAGATTGCGGCGTGTCATGCGCGTGCGCGCACCAATGACGAAACCGACTGGGCGCGGATTGTCATGCTCTATGGCCTGCTCGGCCAGTTGCTTCCCTCGCCGGTCGTGGAGCTCAATCGTGCGGTGGCGGTCTCGATGGCGGACGGGCCCGAGGCCGCGCTCGCGATCGTGGACGCGCTCGCGGCGGAGCCGGCGCTGAAGAACTACCACTTGTTGCCCGCGGTGCGAGGAGACCTGTTGTCGAAGCTGGGGAGGCAGGACGAAGCGAGAGCGGAGTTCGCGCGCGCCGCGGAGATGACGGGGAATGAGCGGGAGAAGAAGATGATGCAACGGCGGGCTGCGGAGGGCTAAGAGTTTTGCTGCGGACTGCGGATGCTCTGTGAGTTCTACTGCGGACTGCGGATTGTTTTTGGGGAACTGCTTTACGTGTGAGGTGTTCTGCTCTGCATGACAACTCGACTTCCGGTGCGCCTTTGGCGCGGATCGCAGCCCCGGTTCCTCAGTGTGCTACGCATCGTCGCCGCCTTTGTCTTCATCGAATTCGGCACGGCGAAGCTCTTCGGCTGGCCGATCATGATGGGAAAGACGACGGTGCCGCTGGTGTCGCAGATGGGGCTGGCCGGCTCGCTTGAAACGTTCGGCGGCGGGCTGTTGCTGCTCGGCCTCTTCACGCGGCCGCTCGCATTCCTGCTCTGCGGCGAGATGGCAGTCGCGTACTTCCAGAGCCATGCACCGCGCGGCTTCTGGCCGCTCGCTAATCAGGGCGTGCCGCCGGTCCTGTTCTGCTTCATCTGGCTATACATCTCGGCCGCAGGGCCGGGACCATGGAGCCTCGATGCGCTGCTGCGGCGCACTGAGGCGCCGTAACTCGGAGAGGAGCGAGGAGACCGGCGGGCGAGGAGCAAGGGTGAGGAGCGATTGGCAAGGAGCGAGGTGCGACGGGCGAGCAGACCGTCTCCTCGCCCGTCGCGCCTCGCTCCTTCCCAGTCGCTCCTCACCCTTGCTCCTCGCTGTAGTGTCTTTGCTCCTCCTTGTAGTGCTTAGAGGCGCGGGCGCGTTTTCCTCGGCGCCTTGCCGCAATTCGCTGGCCAGGTTGCCGGCCACGTGCCCGGCGATTTATCTCGCTTGATAAAGTCCGGATCTTCGGATGCCTCGTACGCGAGCATCGCCGCCAGCGTCGCGTTGTGCTTGAGGTCGTCAAACACAACTTTGTCGTACGTGTCGCGATTGGTGTGCCACGTGTACGAGTTGTAGTTCCAGCTCACCGCGCCCATCCCGAACGATGGCGTGCCGAAGCAGGCGAACACGGTGCCGTCGGTGCCGCCTGGATTTCCGGTGGGCACGTCGTTGAACGCCCAAGAGACTACGTCGGGGCTCGTGCTGTCCGTGTAGAAGGGCGGCAACTTGGAATACCACGACTTGAGGTGGTGTCCGATGTCCGTGAGGCCCGACGACGTGATCGACTGTACGCGCCCCGTGCCGTTGTCCTGATTGAACAGCGCCTGCAATCCCTTCATCACCTCAGGGTTGTCCTCGGTGAAGGCGGTCGAGCCATTCAGCCCCTGCTCCTCGCTCGCCCAGTGGCCGACGAGAATCGTGCGCTTCGGATGCGGATACGCGAGCTTGAGGATGCGCATCGCTTCCATCGCCATCATCGTGCCGGTGCCGTTGTCCGTCGCACCAGACGAGCCGTCCCACGAATCGAAGTGCGCGGACAGCATCACGTACTCATTCGGCTTCTCCGAGCCCTTGATCTCAGCGATGGTGTTGAACACCGGCTGCTCGCCGAGGAGCTGCGCGTCGAGGTCGAGACGGAGGACCGGCTTCTGCTTGTGCTCGGCGAGACGGAACACCAGGCCGTAGTCTTCGCAGTCGAGCGTGACTGCCGGCGCTACCTTGTTGTACGTCTCGAAAATTTCCGTGGTGCCCCAGCCGCCGCTTCCTTCGGGCGCGTTGCGTCCGCCGCGACCGAACACCGCGGCTTCGGCCGCCGTGGGTCCGCCGCCACGCTCGCTCGCGCCGCCGCCCGCGCCACCCCGTCCGCCGCCGCGCCCACCGCGGCCGCCCGCACCAGCGGGGGCAGACGGATTCGGGAAGCCCGCGAGCTTCGGGCGTGACGAGATCGTCGCGAGCACGCCGGCTTTCTCGAGGCGCATGCCGAGCGTGCCCGTGCCGAGCGCGAGCGAATAGCCCGTGCCGCGATAGAGCTTTGTGCTGTCCGGCTTGCCGTTGGGTCCCGTCATGACGGACCAGTCGTGCTGCATCTCGGCGACTTCGCTGTCGATGCGCGCCATGGATTCAGGGGTGGACCAGCGAAACCAGTCCTCCGAGGGCCGGCACGTGGGCCATGCCGGCGAGACCATCACGATTTTTCCTTTCGCCTGCGGGAGCCACTTCACGAATTCCGTTGAGTCGCTGAACTTCGGGAGCACGATCACCTCGGCGCGGATCGGCTTGCCGTTCGTGCCGGGACTCCACGCCAGCATTGTTCCGTCGAGCGAGCGCACGCGCGGGCTCAAGAGATCGATGTGCGACGTGCCGCGCCGCCAGCCGCGCCAAGTGCCGTAGTTCTCGCGCTTGGCGTCGATGCCCCATGACTTGTACTGGTTGATCGCCCAGTTGCTCGCGGCGAGGAGGCCCGGGCTGCCGGTGAGGCGCGGCCCGACGGAGTCGAAGAGCGCCTGGGAGAGCTGCTTGACGTGCGAGCTGTCCATGCCGAGGCGCCAGATGCGGGCGATCGTCGGATCGGACGATGCGCCGTCGCGCGGGCGTTGCGCGGCGAGCGGAGCGGCGGCGAGTGCGGCTGCGGCCGCGGCGATGGCGAGTCTGCGGAACGAGGTCATGTGTGCGTCGGATCCAAAGTGATTACCCATTGAGCTTCGCGGCTATTTCCACGATGCCGGGCCAACCCGGCGCGCTATACCGGGCGAGTGTCTGCAGGTAACGCGCGCCGTCGGCTCCATGTTGCTCCATTACCTTGGCCGCCGCCAGCCGGACGGCGTCCTCGTCGGCAAACGGCGGCTCGAGTTTCTCGGGCATCACACCGCGTTCGTGTGCGACGCGCGCCGTGTCGAGAAAGTCGATCTGGATCGCGGGTTCGAGCTCGACATACAGCAAGTGCAGGAGGTCGAGTTCGTCCTGTGGCTGCTCGGCTTTCATTCGGACTATTTCACGGGCGAGTTTTTCCGGCGGCCAGGAGTTCAGAGTTACCGCGCGAAATCCGCCGCCGCGGGAGATCAGGCGCTGGGTATACAGCGCGCGAGCCTCGCGGTTGCGGTTCATCGCGGACTGGACGAGCGCAACGCGGCGCTCGAGCGGCAGCGTACGATAGGGAGACGGATTTGACATGACGAAAGGTACAACGGCATACGTGTCCGAAAGGGCGACGGCATAACTGTCAGACGGGACCCGTCAGACAACCGAAACTGTCAGAAAACAGCAGGTGTCTGACAGTTGCATTTGTCTGATAGTTGCCGTCTGACGGCTATGCCGTCAAACTCAGGATTCGTATATAGTTCGTGCCATGTCTGAATCTCATGCCGCTCTCCTCGCCCTGTTGGACCTCGAACCTCTCGAGGTGAACATCTATCGCGGCCAGAACCGCGACCTCGGCACCGGCCGAGTGTTCGGCGGTCAGGTGTTTGCGCAGGCGCTGGTCGCCGCGCGGCGCACGGTGGATACGGATCGCGAGGCGCACTCTGCGCACGGATATTTCATTCTCCCCGGCGATCTCAACGCCCCGATCGTTTACTTCGTCGACCGGCTGCGCGACGGCAAGAGTTTCACGACGCGACGAGTCACCGCGATCCAGCACGGTCAGGCCATCTTCAACTTGTCGGCCTCGTTTCATATCAAGGAGGAGGGGCTCTCTCACCAGCCGGCGATGCCGGTCGTTCCAGACCCGGAAACGCTTGCGTCCGAACTCAGCCTCATTCGCGAAATGGCGGCGCAGATTCCAGAGGCGCTCCGCCCGGTGATCACGCAGGACCGGCCGATCGACTTCCGCCCGGTTTTGCCAATCGACCAGTTCAACCCGGCGCCGCGCGATCCCACCCGGCAAGTCTGGTTTCGCGTCATCGAGACGCTCCCGCCGGACGCGCTGATCCATCAGGCAATCCTCTCGTACGCGTCGGATTACGGACTCCTCACCACCGCGCTCCAGCCGCACGGGATCGGATACCGGACGCGCGGACTGCAGCTCGCGTCGCTCGACCACTCGGTGTGGTTGCACCGGCCGTTTCGGGCGGACGAGTGGCTGCTCTATTCGATGGACAGCCCGGTGATGACCGGAGCGCGCGGGTTCGTGCGCGGGTCGATTTACTCGCGTGCGGGGGATCTCGTCGCGTCGGTTGCGCAGGAAGGACTTTTACGCTTGCGGAAGGCGGAGTGAAGAATGCAAAGAACAAATGCAAGCTGTGGGAGGGAGGCTGTGGGACAGTTGCTATGAGATGAGCGGACAACCTCGGGTGCCCGCTCATCTCAAAGCAATTGTCCCACAGCCTCCCTCCCACAGCTTGTTTTGGGGGCAGTTCGCAGTCGCATTCGCCCCGCGCCCCCGATGAGCGTATCTTCGACGCATGACCCCGCCGACCCTCGAACGTGAGAAGAGCGTGAAGGCGCGTTGAGGATCGTTGGCGGGAAGTTCAAAGGTCGCGACCTGACGTCACCGAACGACTTTCGCGTGCGGCCGACGGCCGAGGGCGTTCGCTCGTGGGTGCTCGACCAACTCGCGGCCGACGTGAAAGGAGCCCGTGTGCTCGACCTGTTCGCAGGTACCGGAGCCCTCGGCCTCGAGGCAATCTCTCGGGGGGCAGCGTCAGCAGACTTCGTGGAGACGCGGCCGTCGAGTCTTCACGCGCTCAAGGCGAACATTGCACTGCTGCGAATGCTCAAGCAGACGCGCGTCTTCAAGCGCGACGCGCTCCCGTTTGCGGGTGCGCTCCGTGCCGGAAGCTACGACGTCGCGTTCGTGGACCCGCCTTACAAATCGAAGATGCTCGACCGCGTGATCGACTCATGGCACGAACGCCGCTTTTCGCGGGTATTGGTGGCGGAGCACGATGCGGCGCATGATCTCCCCAAGGGTGTGCTCCGCCGCACGTTCGACGACACCACGATCACGATTTATCGAAATCCGGGAGGCACCGCATGACTTCATGGTTCCGTGTCACCTGCGCGCCGCGCGCGATCGCGTCGCTGATGCTGGTCATCGCGGTTCCGGCGTTCGCGCAACGGGGCGGCCCACGCACGCCTCGGGCGGATAGCCTTCGCGACGCATCGCGTTTGGACCTGGACGGGTCGACGGGAAAGGCCCGGGAGATCCTCGCGAAGCTCGTCGAGAGCGCGCCGGACCCCGCGGCAAAGGCCGACGTGCAGCGCGCGCTCGCGATGTCGTTCGCGTTCGACGGTGACTGCACGAATACCGTGAAGAGCGAAGACCAGGTGATTGCATTCTGGGCGACGCGGGAGCAGGCCGAACCGCAGAATGCGTTCTATCAGGAAGGAGAGATGGCCAACGAAGCGGCCCGCGTCTGCATCGACGCCGGCGACTTCGCGACGGCCGAGAAGTACTATCGGCGCGGCGCCGAACTCGGGCTGAAGGAGCCGGAGCCGAAAACGCATCCCGCGAGCTTGTGGGACTTCCGGCTCGCGCACGCGCTTGCCCGTCTCGCCGCGCGACGCGGGGACAAGGCCGAGGCGGCAAGGCAAGTTGCCGCCGCACGCAAAATTCTCGACGGCGACGCCGCAATGGCGAAGCAGCAGGAACGGTTCTTTCCCTATCTCACCGGATACGTGGCGTTCTACACGGGAGACTTGAAGGGCGCGGAGGCCGATCTCACGAAGACGATCGCAATACCTGGAAACGCGAACGATCCATTCTTCCACTGTCTGCTCGCGATGACGTACGAAAAGCTCGGCGATCAAGCCAAGGCGCGCGAGTTTTACCAGAAGGCGTATGATCTCGCGACGGCGCACAACCCGCCGGCAGCGTACGTCCGGCCGCTAGCGCGAAAGAAACTCGCGCGCTGATGGTGGCGTCACGGGCGCGCGTGTCAGCATGACCGCCGCGAGCAGTGAGAGCGCACCGAGCGCGAGCATCCCGCTGGCGTAGCTCGCCGTCGCGTCTTTCGCCTTGCCGAGCAGGGCGGGGCCCAGGTAACCGCCGAGGTTACCGATCGAGTTGATCAGCGCGATTGCGGCTGCGGCCGCGCGGCCGCTGAACATCGCCGACGGAATGCACCAGAACGCGGGAAGAAACGCGTTGATCGCGATGGTCACCGCGACGAGGCCCGAGATAGTCCATGCGGGCGTTCCGAGCGCGATCATCGCGAACCCCGCAGCGACCACCACGAGCGGAATGGCGCTGTGCGCGCGGCGCTCGCCCGTTCGGTCCGAGTGCGCGCCGTTCGCCAGCATCCCCGCCACGCCCGCGATGCCGATCGCGCCCATCACCAGGCCCGTACCCGCGTCGCCAAAGTGCAGCGCGTCGCGCACGAGGATCGGGCCGAAGAAAATCGGCCCGAGTTCCGCCGAGAGCGCGAAGAGATAAATCACCGCGAACAGCCAGGTCGTGCCGCCGAGGAGTGCGCGGCGGACGTCCGCACCAGCAGCATCGCCCGTGGCGGCGGACTCGCGCAGCAGCTCGGCCTCCAGCCACGCGCGCTCGTCCGCCGCGAGCCACGCGGCGTCGCGCGGGCGATCGGTGAGATAGCGGAGCGCGAAGATGCCGAGCAACACCGCCGGAACTCCCTCGACCAGGAATAGCCAGCGCCATCCCGTAAGCCCGAGCGCGCCGTTCAACGAAAGCAGCGCTCCGCCCACCGGTCCGCCGATCACCGCAGCGAGCGGAATTCCGATCATGAACCACGACATCGCCCGCGCCCGCTCACGCTCAGGGAACCACGTGCCCAGGTACCACACGATCCCCGGGAAAAACCCGGCCTCGGCGAGGCCGAGCAGGAAGCGCAGCGCGTAGAAGCTCGCCGCGCCGTGCGCGAACATCATCGCGCTCGCGGCGATTCCCCACGTGATCGCAATCCGCGCGATCCACACGCGGGCGCCGACGCGCGCCATGATCAGGTTGCTCGGCACCTCGAACAGCGCGTAGCCGAAGTAGAACACGCCGGCGCCGAACGCGTACGCCGTCGCGCTCAGCGCGAGGTCGCGATTCATCTGCAGTGACGCGATCCCGAGGTTCGTGCGGTCGAGAAAGCTCGCGACGAACAGCGCAAACAACAGCGGCAGCAGGCGCAACGACACCTTGCGCATGGTCGCGCGGCGGAGCGCCTCGTCGGTGCGTGATGCGGCGCCGGCGCTCATGCCTTCAGAGCGCTTCCGGCCGTTCGTGAATGTCGTACGCGTGGCGGATCGTGCGGCCGAGCACGGGGTCCCGGAGTTCCATCTCGAACCGCGGTGACGACCGGATCGCGGAGAGCGTGGCGAGGGTTCCACAGAATATCACAGCGCCCGCCTCGAATGTTCCTCCGCGAGCGGTGAGATCCTTCACCATGGCCTTCGGGGGAAGCATCGCGGCCGCGGTGCCGGTCTGGTATGCTGTCCGTGTGCCGTCGACGTCAATGAACGAGCGGAGTTCGAGTTGGTCCCAGTGCGGGGCGACGTCGTCGAACCGCCACAGCGTCCGTGCGGCCGGCTTGTGGCAGACCTGCTTTGACTTCGCCACGCTCGTACGTTCCAGCGCGCGGTCCGTGTGGTCGGAGGCGAGCCCCACCCAGAGGCCGTCCGCGCGCGATACGAGCAGGCACTCCACCTCGCCGCTCGTCGCACCACCGATGACCGTGATGGCATCGGCGGTCGTGAGAAGGGCGGGGGCGAGCTGGTAGAACATCGGCGTGCGCGGCGGGCGTGGAATTCCCTCGACTTCCAGCTCGCGGACGTGCGCCTCCACGCGTGCAGCGTCCCGGCCGGTCCAGCCGGCGATAATGAGCTCCCGAACACCCGCCGGGTCCAGGACACTTTCAGCAGTCGATGCGGGCATGGCCGTAAGAGAAGTATGTTAAAGCGCGAATTCCCCCTCCAAGGTATTCCATGCGCCGTCTGTCCGTAGTTGCGGTCCTCGCGTTGGCCGTTTCCGTGCGATCAGCGGCACAGTCGACGGCTCACGAAAAGCTCGCGCACGACATCTATAAGGAGCTTATCGAGATCAACACGGTCGACTCCGTGGGCTCGGTGACGAAGGCCGTCGAGGCGCTCGCTGCGCGCTTCAAGGCGGAAGGATTCCCGGACAGCGATATCCACGTGCTGATCCCGGAAAAGGCGCCGACAAAGGGGAACATTGTCGTGCGCCTCCATGGACGCGGCGGTCCGAACGCACCAAAGCCGATCTTGCTCCTCGCGCACCTCGACGTGGTCGCGGCGCTCCGCTCCGACTGGCCGCGAGATCCGTTCATCCTGAACGAGGAGAACGGGTTTTTCCTTGGCCGCGGCACGGCCGACGATAAATCAATGGCGTCGATCTTCGCCGCGAATATGATCTGGATGAAGCGCGAGGGATACGTCCCGGACCGCGACATCGTCATGGCGCTCACCGCCGACGAAGAGGGCGGTGGATCGAACGGCGCCCGTGCACTTGCGACGGAGCACAAGGACTGGATCGACGCCGCGTACGCGATCAACGAGGGAGGCGATGGGTCGCTCGTGAACGCGAAGCCGGTATCGAACGGGCTGATGGCGGCGGAGAAGGTCTCGGTGAACTTCACGTTCTCGGCGGTGAACACCGGCGGTCACTCGAGCATGCCGCGCCCGGACAACGCCATCTACCAACTTTCCAAGGCGCTGCTCAAGGTGAGCGAGTTCGAGTTCCCGGTGGTGCTGAACCCGGTCACGACGGCGTACCTTACGCAGTCGGCCAAGGTACAGCCGAACGCGGAGTTTGCGGCCGCTGAGCGGGCGGTTGTCGCGAATCCGGCGGACCCGAAGGCGAATGCAGTGCTCGCGAAGGATGCGTTCGTCCATTCTATCCTCCGGACGACGTGCGTCGCGACGAGGCTTGCCGGCGGGCACGCAAACAACGCGCTCCCACAGACGGCAACGGCGAACATGAACTGCCGTGTGGAGCCGACGTCCAGCTATGAGTACGTATTGGCTACGCTCCAAAGAGTTGTAGGCGATACGGGCGTGAAGATCACGATGATGGGGCGCCGCACGGGCGTCGTCGGCGCGCCGCCAAGCGCGGTGCCGGATGAGTTTCTCAACGCCGTCACGTCGGTGACGAAGAAGATGTGGGGTGACATTCCCGTGGTGCCGCAGATGAGCACCGGTGCGACCGACGGGAAATACATGCGGGAGGTGGGGATTCCAACCTTCGGCGTGAGCGGGTTGATGTACCAGGGCGAAGAGCGCAACATGCACGGACGCGACGAGAAGATTCGCGTGAAGTCATACTACGACGGGCTGAAGTTCCTCGACGAGCTTGTGCGGACGCTGTCGACGCAGACGAAAATGTGACGGAGGACCGAAGACCGAGGACCGAAGACCGAAGACCGAAGACCGAAGACCGAGGACCGAGGACCGAGGACCGAAGGCCGACACGACGGACATTTCAACTGTGGTGGGCATATGAAGAAGAGCATCGTGATTCTTACCCTGGTGTGCGCCGCGCAGGCGGTTGCCCAGAGTCCGGCGAACGTTGCCGCCTGGAAAAAGCAGGCGGCCGGAATCACCATCACGCGCGACGATTGGGGGATCGCGCACGTGCGCGGCAAGACCGACGCCGACGCAGTGTTCGGGATGATCTACTCGCAATCGGAGGACGACTTCAACCGCGTCGAGACGAACTTCATCAACTCGATGGGGCGGCTCGCCGAGGCAGAAGGCGAGAAGGAGATCTACTCCGATCTGCGCATGAAGCTTTTCATCAATCCGGACTCGATCAAGAAGATGTACGCCGGTGCGGCGCCGTGGCTCAAGAAGCTCTGTGTAGCCTGGGCGGACGGCCTGAACTACTACCTGTACACGCATCCCGCCGTGAAGCCGCGGGTGATCACGCATTTCGAGCCGTGGATGGCGCTTACGTTCAGCGAGGGGAGCATCGGCGGTGACATATCGCAGGTCAATCTCAGGCAGCTGCAGGCCATGTACGACGACGGTACCATGCCGGCGAGCCGGGAGTCGCCGGCCGGCGACGGCGAGTATCAGGAGCCGACCGGATCGAATGGGATTGCGATCGCTCCCGCGAACACGGTGGACCATCACGCGCTTCTGCTGATCAATCCGCACACGTCGTTCTTCTTCCGTGCAGAGCTGCAGATGACGAGCGACGAGGGCCTGAACGCGTACGGCGCAGTGACGTGGGGCCAGTTCTTCATCTATCAGGGCTTCAACGCGCGCACCGGCTGGATGCACACGACGAGCGGCGTGAACGACGAGACCGAGTACGCCGAAACCGTCACAAAGAAGGGTGACGGCTACGTGTACAAGTACGGGAACACGGAACGTCCGCTTACGGCGGTGAAGGTCACCGTGCCGTACAAGACCGCGACCGGCATGGCGAAGAAGGATTTCACCGTCTACTACAGCAGCCACGGCCCGATCGTCCGCAAGGCAGACGGCAAGTGGATTGCGATCAAGATGATGCAGGAGCCGGTGAAAGCGCTCACACAATCGTACACGCGCACGAAGCAGCACGACTACAAGTCGTACGAGCAGACGATGGAGTTGCACACGAACTCGTCGAACAACACGATCTTCGCGGACGCCGACGGCGACATTGCCTACTTCCACGGCAACTTCATTCCGCGGCGCGATCCGCAGTTCGACTGGTCGAAACCGGTGGACGGGAGCAACCCGGCCACCGAGTGGAAGGGATTGCTCTCCGTGAAGGAGAGCCCAATGCTTCTGAACCCCGCGAGTGGATGGATCTACAACTCGAACAACTGGCCGTGGTCAGCCGCGGGGCCGAGCAGTCAGAAACGCGAGGACTTCCCGAGCTATGTGGAGAAAGGAAAGGAGGAGAGCCCGCGCGGTTATCACGCGCTGAAAGTTCTCCCGGGCCGGCACGACTTCACGCTCAACTCGCTCGTCACGACGGCGTACGACAGCTATATGCCGTCGTTCGAGCGGATGATTCCGCCGTTGCTCAAGGCGTACGACGCTGCTCCGGCCTCAGACCAGCTCAAGGCGAAGCTCGCAGATCAGATCGCCGTGCTGCGTCCGTGGAACTACCGCTGGGATACATCGTCGGTCGCCACGTCGCTCGCGATTTTCTGGGGAGAGGACGTCCTCCGCCGCACCGGCGGCGATGCGCGCCGCGCGGGAATCAACGGCGAGCTCTACCTCGCGCAGGTGCCCGGTGAGACGTTGCTGCAGTCACTCGCGGCGGCGTCGGACAAGCTCGCGTCGGATTTCGGCAAGTGGCGGACGCCGTGGGGCGACATCAATCGTTTCCAGCGCGTGAACGGCGACATCGTGCAGAAGTTCGACGATGCCAAGCCGAGCATTCCCGTTGGGTTCGCGTCATCGCGCTGGGGTTCGCTCGCGTCGTTCGGGGCGAGGGCGTATCCGGGTACGAAAAGGTGGTATGGCACATCGGGGAACAGCTTCGTCGCGGTGGTCGAGTTCGGCGACAGCGTGCGCGCGCGCGCAGTGTCAGCGGGCGGCGAGAGCGGCGATCCGGCGTCGAAGCATTTTCTCGATGGCGCCGAGCGCTATGCTACTGGGAATCTGCGCACGGTGTACTTCTATCCGAACCAGCTGAAGGGGCACACGGAGAGGGTGTACCACCCCGGAGAGTAGGGCACCCCGCTGCGGGCTGCGGAACTCGACCCGCTGCGGACTGCGGGTGCCCGCCGATGAGAACGAACGGAGGGGCCGGCGTCCTGCCTGGCCCCTCCGTCGCGAATGTCTGCGAAACAGTTGAACGCTAACGCGATTTCGTCAGATCGTCAATCACCTAAAGAGGACTCGCCCGTACCCGGCGCGGGATTCGAACCCGCACGGCCGTGAGGCCAGATGTTTCGCAGACATCCGCGTCTACCAGTTCCGCCAGCCGGGTCGGGTAACGCGGTCGTTGCGCTACCATACGCACGCTGCAACGTGCGCACGACGAGTCGACGGAATGCTACGAGAGCGGCTTGCTCAATGCGTCACCGATTGGCCGCGCCAGTTATCGAAATGCCGCCACACCATCGGCGGACCGGAGTCCTTAGCTCCTGAGCTCCAATCTCCGCCGGGCTTCCCACACGTTCGCCACGAGAAGCCCCGCAAGTAGAAAGTACGCCGCGCCGATCAGCTCGAATGCTGCGTAGCTCACGACGGCCGTGATCACGCCATAGACGAGCTGATCGCGCGCCTTCGGCGGCGATGTGGGCGGGTCGGTCACCATGAAGAACGCGAAGAACAGCGCGGCATGGAGATCCGGCGCGCGATACAGCGCTGCGACCTTCGCCGGGTCTCCGGCGAACGCGGTGATCGTCACCAGCAGGTAGTACGCGCCAAGAAACGACAGCACCAGCGGGATCTTGTTCACGCGGTCCGTGATGAACACGCCGGTCGCGAACAGGAGCACGAGTGCGAGCGGCGTGATCTCCGGTAGCGCGCCCCACCAGCTCTGCCCCGTGTTGAACAGGTAGAACGTCGCGACGAGCGCAAACGCGGCGGGATTGAACACGTTGGCCGAACCCGAGCGAAACATGTACTTGCTGGCCACGCCGACGGCGCCGGTGACGGCGGCGACGTACCACGGCTCCATCGGGCTCAGCACCATCGCGATGATCAGCCCGGTGAGGAGCGCGCCGTCCGGAAAAATCCATTTGCCTTCGCGATAGCGGAGGATCGGTGCGTCAATGGCCATCGCGCCAAGCACGCCGCCGAGCACGACCGGTGCGACGAGGCGGACGCCGGTTCCGATCGCCGCCACCAGCGCGAGCCCGGCGAGCAGCGGGATCAGCAGCCCCTTCGGCGTCCGGAAAAAACGCCGCAGCGCAACGGTCGCCGGCCGCGGTGCTGCCGCCACCGCGCCGCTCACCCTGCCACCGTCGTGGTCTCGATGCGCTCGAGCGACGGCGTGATCATCACGCCGCGCACGCCGCAGTGTTCGAGAAAACGGATGCCCTCGCGGCGGCCGAGCGCGAACGCTGCCGTCGCCAACGTATCGGCTGCCATCGCCATCGGTGCAATGACGGTCACGCTCGCGAGCTCGGCTGCGCTCCCGCCATTCCGCCCGTCGAGTATGTGATGCGCGCCCGGTCGCGCTCCTTTTCGTTCGTAATCGCCCGTCGTGCACACGGCGTTATTCGACACAAGCATTGTCTCGAATACGTCGTCCGCGCGCGGATGGCGGATACCCACGGACCAGAGCTTGCCTTCGGCGTTGTGCCCGGCGAGGTAGAGATCGCCCCCGGCGTCAATCGCGTAGTTCTCGAACGGTATCAGTTCACGAGCCGCGGTGTCCACCGCGAGCCCTTTCGCCACGGCGCCGAGGTCGAGCACGAGCGGTTTGCAGAGGGTGATCGTGTGCGAGTCGGCGTCGAGCAGCACGTCCCGCCACGACACGCCGTCATCCACCGCGATGCCTGACGCGGACACCTCGCCCGTCTCCCAGCGACGATCGAAGCCGAGCTGTTCCATCCGCGCGCCCACGGTCGGATCAAACATGCCGCCGGTGGCTTTCGCGACGGCGACCGCGAACTTCACTGCTTCGTACAGCGTGGCGCTCACGGGCACCGGCGTGCCGGCGTGATCGGTCAGCTTGCGCAGCTCGCTCGCAGGATCAAAGCGGCTGCAGCATTTCTCGACCTCCGTGAACCACGCGGCCGCGCGCGCGGCGGCCTCGGCACGTTCGCGTCGCTTGGAGTCAGTTTCGCCGTGGCCGACGAGCTGGATGGACACGACCGTCCCCATCGCGGCGAAGCTGTGGACGAAGACCTCGCTCACTTCGCCTTTTTCAGCGCGTCCGCTACGGCGTAGTAGAAGGCATTGCTGCTCTGCGTGGCGCCGGAGACGTAGTCCACCTCCGCGCTCTGGCGATCGACGACTTGCCCAGGCAGCGCCGAGACCCACGAGCAGGAGTACTGCGTGAGGCACTGTGAGATGTACGCGCCGACGATGCGGCCGTTCTTGACCTCGACGGAGGCCTGAATGTCGCCGTGGCGCGACGTGCCCCAGCCGTAGTACACGCCGTCCTTCAGCGCGCCGCCGACTTTCTTGTCTGGCGCCGCAACGGTTGAATCGACCGGCGCGACGGCCGTCGGCGGCGCGGGAGCCGGCGTCGATGTCACGGACGCGGGAGCCGGAGCGGGGACTGGCTCTGGCACCGCGGCAATGACGGTGGAATCCACCGCGCGCGGAGCCGGCTGCGCCGTGGCGACCGGCGGTGTGGCCTCCTGCTGCGCGTGCGTCTCTGGCTTGGATTTCGATGACAAACGCATGACAGGCAACTCCGCGCTGTGCTTCGGCGGGGCCGCCTCGGGATGCACTTCGTGATCCGCGACCTCAGGTTTCGCCGCAATCGCCGCCGCGTGCCGCTGCACGGTTTCTCCCGCGAAACGCGCTGCTGCTTCTCGCGTGCGGAAGTATCCCGCACTGTAGACGCTGAACACCGCCGCCGATCCGAGGGCGACGAGGTTGTTCCTGAGCCAAGGCCGCGGGGGCTTTGTACCTTCGGTTTGCGCGTCCATTGCGTACAATTACGCTCGGGTTGCCGGTGTGTTGGTGCGGGGTATCGCTCTCGGCACATAAGGTAAGCCCGACGATCCATCAGCACACTTCATTGGAAACAGGAGAGGACCTTCGTGCGCGCATTCATCTCCCGCCTTCGCACCCTCGCCACGCTTGCCGCCGTCGTCGCCGTTTTCGGCGCGCCGGCCGCGGCCCAGACACCCGACCCCGTTTTCTCCGCCATGCACTGGCGGGAGATCGGCCCGACGCGCGCCGGACGAGCGCGCGCACTCACCGGCGTTCCGAGTCAGCCGAACGTGTTCTACATCGGCTTCGACAACGGCGGCGTGTGGCGCTCGACCGACTACGGCTCGAACTGGGAACCGCTGTTCGATCATGAGCCGACGGGCTCCGTGGGCGCCATCGCGGTTGCTGCCTCGAATCCGAACATCATATATGTCGGCTCGGGCGCGGGAATCGTTCGCCCCGACCTCTCGCTCGGCGACGGCGTGTACAAGTCTTCCGATGCCGGCAAGACCTGGCGCCATCTCGGCCTTCGCGAGAGCCAGATGATCGCGATGATCGACGTGGACCCCAAGGATCCCAACCGGCTGTTCGTCGCGGTGCTCGGCCATCCGTACGGGCCGAACCCCGAGCGCGGCATTTTCCGCTCGACCGACGGCGGCGAGACATTCCAGAAGGTTCTTTACGTGGACGAGTACACGAGCGCGAACGACGTGCGCATCGATCCGAACGATCCGAACACCGTGTACGCGACGCTCTGGCCCCAGCAGCAGGCGTATATCGAGGGCAAGGAGTTTGGCACCACGGGCGAGACCGGCGGGATATTCAAGTCCACCGACGGCGGCACGACGTGGCGCAAGCTGACCAACGGGCTGCCGACGGTGCTCGAGGCGAACCTTGGCCTCTCGTGGAATTCGAAGATTGTGTACGCATCGATCGCGTCGCCGATCGCGGGCGGCGGCGGACGCGGCGGATCGGGTGGCCCCGGCGTGAGCTTCTACAAGACGGAAGACGGCGGCGATCACTGGCACCTTGCGAACCCCGGACGCCAGGACCCGCGTCCGATGGCGCGCATCGGCGGCGGCGATCTGCCGACGCTCGCGGTGGACCCGAAGAACCCAGATGTTGTTTACAGTGCGTCAACGGTTTTCTGGCGCACCGAGGATGGCGGACTCACCTGGTCGGCAGTGCGCGGCTCGCCCGGCGGCGATGATTATCAGAAGCCGTGGGTCAGCCCAGCGAACTCGGACATCATCCTGCTCGTGAGCGATCAGGGCGCGGTCGTCTCGGCCAACCGCGGCAAGAGCTGGAGCCAGTGGTACAACCAGAATACGGCCGCGATGTACCATGTGAGCACCGACTTTTCATTTCCGTATCGCGTCTGCGGCGGCCAGCAAGACTCCGGTTCGGCGTGCGTCGACAGCCGCTCGAACGACGGCGAGATCACGTTCCACGATTGGCATCCGGTGAACATTCAGGAGTACGGCGAGGCCGCGCCCGATCCGAAGAACGCCGATCGCGTGTTCGGCAGCTCGCGCAATGGTGTCTCACTGTTCGATCGCATCACCGGGCAGACGACGAACGTCGGGCCTGACCTCACCGGTTACGCGCGGAATGTCCGCACGATGCCGATCGAATGGTCGCCGACGGACTGGAAGACGCTGTTCTATGCGAACGACGCCGTGTTCAAGACATCCGATGGCGGGCACAGCTGGACGCGCATCAGCGGTGACCTCGCGCGTCAGACATGGCAGGTTCCGGCAAATACCGGCAAGTATGCGAGCTCCGTCACGCCGGGCCCGCAGGGCTCGATCACGGCGCTCTCGCCGTCGCCACGGAGCATCAATGTGCT
>JBOHTH010000067.1:0-5327 GCA_050733535.1 Gemmatimonadaceae bacterium
ACGGTGTTCGTCGATGCCGTGCACTACGCGCCGCACGCGCTGGTGGACGTGCGCGCGCTCGACTGCGATTTCCTCGCGTGCAGTCCGTACAAGTTCTACGGACCGCACACGGGCGTGCTGTTCGGGAAAAAGGAGCGCATCGAGGCGCTCGACGTGCCGCGGCTCGATCCCGCGCATAACAACGCGCCGGACCGCCTCGAGACGGGCACGCTTAACCACGAGGGAATGGTCGGCGCCGCCGCGGCCGTGGACTTCTTTGCGTCGCTTGCCGCGGGCGCCACGCGCCGCAAACGTCTCGAGCATGCATTCGCCGGGTTGCATGCGAGGGCGCAGGAACACGTCGAGCGACTCTGGGGCGGTCTCTCCGCGCTCAAGGGCGTGACGATGTACGGCCCGACACCCGATCAGCCGCGCACGCCGACTGTTTCGTTCACGATGCGCGGCCGCAACTCCCGCGAGATCGCAGAGCACCTCGCCAAGCGCGCGGTGTTCGTCTCCAATGGCGATTTCTACGCGGCGACGATTGTCGAGCTCCTCGGCCATGCGTCCGACGGCCTGCTTCGTGTCGGTTGCGCCTGCTACACCTCGCCCGAGGAAGTCGAACGGCTCATCGCGGCTGTCGCGGAACTGCCACCGAAGTAGCTGCGGTTTTGTGTGGGACGAAGGCTTCGCAAACTGCCTTCCACGGATTTCACGGATCTCACGGATAAGCAACAACTTCTTTGTTGGCTGTTCCCCAGAAGGCAGTTGCTGATCCGCGAGATCCGTGTGAAGCCGTTGTGGTTACCGTTTTCCTTCAACGCTGCTTAGCCGCGCAAGCCGCGTCTTGGCGTCTGCGACCTTCGGCTGCAGCTCGGGATCGGCGTTCTTCCAGAGATCGATGAACTTGGTGTAGTTCTCCGCGGCCTTCGCCTTGTCGCCCTTGTCCTCCCACAGCTCACCGAGGCGGCGGTACGCGAGCGCGAGAAAATACTGGTCGTTGTTCGGCCGGTTGAGGATCGACGTCGCGGTCGTGTAGCGCGTGTACGATGCGAGCGCGGAGTCAGACTGTTTGGACAAGTCGTACGAGTACGCGAGCAGCGGCTCCACGCACGTCAAGCATGGGCCGGTATCCGCGGCGCGCAGTTCGGCGATCGCGTCCGGATAGCGCTTCTCCGCGAGTGCGATCGTCGCGTTGATGGCGTGCCGCGTGACGGCCGCGACCGTCGGCGCCATCGACGGCGCGTTCTTCTCGAAATCCGCCAGCATGCCGCGCGCGAGGTCCGCGCGTCCGACGAGCGAATAGATCTGCGCGAGGCCCGCATACGGCCGTGACAGCGCCGGCATCGTGGCGAGCGGCTTTCGCGCCAGTCCATCCTGGACCGTCTTGAGCGCGCGGTCGTTCTCGCCGAGGAACCATGCCTGCACCATTGCGGAATCAATCGCGAGTTCCAGAAGTGCGCCGGGAAATCCGCGCTCCTCTGAAATCGCCGCACTCTCCTTGTCGAGGGCGAGCGACGTGCGCAGCTGCCCGCGCGTCGTCGCAACGGCCTGTGCCGCGCCGAGCTTCTGCGCAAGCAAGTCCTGCGCCGACGGATCGGTCTTCGCCACCGAATCGGCGAGCGCGACGACCGCATCGTACGCGCCCTTGTTCCAGAGGTACGGAACCCGTCCGAACGCAACGCGCGCGTTGTTTCCGGACGCTTTCAGCTGCGCGCGGAAAACACTCTCCGCGGCCGCCAGCTTCCCCTCGTTGCTGAGGTACAGCGCGAGATTGCCGTACGCCGTCAGCGCCTGCGGATTCGCCGCGATCGAGCGGCGCAGCAGCTCCACTGCCGGGGCGAACTGCCGCTCCTGCGCGTAGAGCAGCGCAAGGTTGTTGAGCGCCGCGTACTGGGTCGGCCGGATCGCGAGGAGATCCTGGTACGCCTTCCGTGCCTTGGCGAAATCGGGCTTGGGACCCTGCGTGTAGTATGTCGCCACCGTGAGGTACTGCTCGACCTCGGGCAGGTGGTCGCGGTGCGCGTACGCCTTCTCGAGCGCGCTGATCTGGCCTTCACGATCCCGCCCCGAATTGCCGAGTGCGATCGCCAGCGCGCGGTACGCGGACGCGAACGTCGTGTCGAGCGCAATCGCCTCCTTGAACACGGGAATAGCCCTATCGATGTCCTGATCGACATTCATCAGGTGGCTTGCTTCCGTGAACTTCTGCAGCGCCGGGAGCGAAGCCGTCGTGACCTGCGCCAGCTCGGACGACGACTGCAGGTGCTTCAGCGACTCGCCCATCTTGCCGCGCAGTTGGTGCGTAAGCTTGCCGATGGCGGGGATCAAATCGGCGACGGACGAGGCGCCGGCGGAGAGCGACGCAAGCGTCACGCCGGTGTCGACGGATGCGAGCCGCATCGTGACGAGAAAGCCGCCGCCGGCCACCGCGTGGATATCGCCGGAGACGATCGCCTTGATCCCCTCGCGCTTCGCGATCTCGCGCGCGACGGCCGTGTCCACCCGCGCGCCCGGCGCGCGCTGCATGCGCTGCAGCGCGGCGGCCACCGTCTGCGGCGTGACGATCGAGACGATCGGCGACTGTCCGAGGTCCGTCCGCACCGCTTCCGACGCGGCGGCGCCGAGCGTGCTGTCGCCGTTCGCGGTGAAGTCGGCGACGAGAATCTTGTCCTTGACCCTCAGCTTGCCCGCGCCGAGCAGCGATGCGAACGGGCCCACGCCACCGGCGCGCAGTGCCATCGAGAGACCCACGACCCCGACAAACGCACCGGTCGCGTACGCGCACCACGAGACCGTCTGCTTCCACGCGATCCAGCGGGTGAACCCGGTCGCGAGGATCAGCGGCAGCATGAGCGACATGAGCGTTACGGTCGCCGGGAGCACCCAGTCGGGAAGGCCGATGCCGACGATCGCGGCTTTCGCGATCACGACCATCGCGACGAACGCGAACGCCCACGCGGCGAGCGCACGGCGCAGCGCGCCCGGGCCGCTCAGCGTGAACGCGCGCATCGCGGCCATCGAGGCGGTGCTCGAGACGGCATCGAGTTGGCGAAGGATGTCGGCCGCGTTCTGCGGACGCGCGTCGGGATCCTTCTCGAGGCACTGCATGACGAGGCTCGCAAGCGCCGGCGGCGTGTCGGGGCGCAATTCGGCGATCGCGCGGGGGCGCTCGCCCATGTGTGCTGCGAGCAGCTTCTGCGGCGGAAGGCCGGCGAATGGTGAGCGTCCCGCGAGCAGTTCGTACGCCATGCAGCCGAACGAGTAGATATCCGCACGGTGATCGGCGTTCGGATCTGCGGCCGCTTGCTCCGGCGACATGTACGCCGGCGTGCCGATCGACGTACCGACTTGCGTGAGCCCGGACGTATCGCCGGCGGGCGCGCGCGCCGCGCTGATGGCCTTCGCGATGCCGAAATCGATCACCGCCGCCGAGCCGCCGGTGAGGACGACGTTGTCCGGCTTGATGTCGCGGTGCACGACGCCGCGCTCGTGCGCGTAGCCGAGTGCCTTGGCCACGTCGCGAAGGATGTTCACGGTCTCCGCGATCGGCAGCGGGCCGCGGGAAATTTTCGCGCGCAGCGGCTCGCCCTCGACGAACGGCATCGTGTAGTACGGCACGCCGCTCATCTCGCCGGCGGTGAGGACCGGGACGATGTGCGGATGCTGCAGGCCTGCGGCGAGCTGGATCTCGCGCTTGAACCGGTCGACATTCACGCCGGCGCCGAGCTCGATTGGCACGACCTTGATGACGACCTTGCGGCCGAGCGCGTTTTCCGTTGCCGCAAAGACCCGCGACATCCCGCCGCCGCCGAGTTCGCGCTCGACGGTGTAGGTCTGGCCGAGGGCGGATTGCAGCTGGTCGCGGAGCTCCATGGGAGGAGAAGCTAGAGGCCAGCGTGGGCTGAGGGAAGAACAAAAGCTCCCACCGCTTGCCGTTACTTCGAGCCCCTCTTTCCGGAACCCGCAGCTGCGCGCGCAGCAAATGCCTTCTTGTGTGACACTCGCTCTTTCTCCAGCGCGCTCAGGAACGGTTCGTACTTCGATCCCGGATTCCACAGCACCCATCCGTCGTACCCCGCGTCGTACACCGCGCGCTTCTCCTCGCGCAGCTCATCGGGCCCGTACGCCGGCTTGCCGAGCGTGAACGCCTGCAGCCACGGCCGCACGCGCTCGCCTGAAAGCCCGAGCTTGATATCGCGCTCGTGCGCGCTGGTGATCGCCGCGTGGATGATCGCGTACGGCTCCGCATTCGGATGCGCGACGTTCAGCGATCCCGGTGGATAATGCGACGGGTACGTCATCGGCAGCAGCACATCCGTCACCGGCGCGAGATGCTCCCACTGCTGGCCGACCTCGAGCGCATTCGGAACGCTCGTCACGAGGCCGAAGACATCGGCCGTCGTGCGCACGCCGAGCTTCGAGAGGCGCGAGTGCGCGAGCGCGAGAAAGTCGGCGAGCGCCTGTTCCTTGTTCTGCCCGTCCTGGCCCGGAAAGACCTGCGGCGGAAGTGATTTGTACGGTTCGGGAAAACGGATATAGTCGAACTGCACCTCGCCAAATCCCAGCCGTGCCGCGTCCTCCGCCACGTGGATGTTGTAGTCCCACAGTTCGTGGTGGTACGGGTTAACCCACGTCATCCCTTTCTTGTCGTGCCACGGCGTGCCGTCCGCCCTGCGGATCGTCCACTCGGGGTGGACGCGCGCGGTGACCGAGTCCTTGAAGACGACAATCCGTGCTACCGCGAGAATGTTGTGCGCGCGAAGTGTGTCGAGCAGTTCTTTCAGGTGCGGAATCCTGCCGCTGTGGCCCGCGTTCTTCTGCAGCGACGGATCCGTCGGCGCGTAATTCAGCCCGAACTCGTCCTTCAGGTCGATCACCAGCGCGTTGATCTCCGAGTGATCGGCAATGTCGATCAGCTGGTGCATGCGCTTCACGCTCTGCGCGGCGAAGCGATTCACGTACAGCCCGCGCACGATCTGCGTGTCGGGGAGCAATGCGGGGCCGGACGGGGTAACCGGTGGAACGGCTGGCGCGGCCGCGCCCTGGGCGAGGGCAGCGGAGGCCGCGAACATGGCGACGAGTGCGTATTTCACGAGTGTATATTAGTCGAATCGTGGCGGTTCTTCGCATGGGCCTGCGGGTGATACTCGTCTCGTTTGTCGCGACGGCGGCAGCGGCGTGCACGGGGCGGCACATACCGGCCGCGGTGCAGCACGCCGAGTTCATCGTCACCACCGGCGATTCGTCCTACTGGGTGACGAGCGGGCCGCAGGGCCTGCGCATGCGCGGCGTCCCGATGCTGCTCGCGCGCGTGGACGGCCGGTACCGCGAGATCTACGTGGCGG
>JBOHTH010000068.1:0-13409 GCA_050733535.1 Gemmatimonadaceae bacterium
GCACGGCTGGGTGCACCAGGCCGCATCCCATGATTTCCACCCAGCGCAGCCCACGCCCGTCGCCAAGATCGACTTCAACGTCGACCTCTGCGGACGGTTCAGTGAACGGGAAAAACGATGGCCGAAAGCGGGTACGCTTCGAGGCACCATAAAAGCGCTTCGCGAAGTGCGTGAGCGTCGCCTTCAGATCGGCAAAGCTGATCCCTTCGTCCACCGCGAGGCCTTCGATCTGCGCGAACATCGGCGAGTGCGTCGCGTCGAAGAAATCGCGGCGATACACATTGCCCGGCGCAAGAATCCGCACCGGCGGCGGATAACTCTGCAGCGTGCGGATCTGCACGGGCGACGTGTGCGTGCGCAGTACTCCCCCGCCCTCGAGGTAGAGCGTATCGTGCAGCTCCATCGCCGGATGATCGGCCGGAAAGTTCAGCGCGCCGAAGTTATACCACTCCGACTCGGCTTCCGGCCCGAGCGCAATCGTGAACCCCAGCTCACGAAAGATTCCGCTGATCTCGTCGATCACCAGCGAAACGGGATGGACAGAGCCACGCCAGCTCTCGCGCGCGGGCATGGTGGGATCAGCGAGCGAAACACTCTTCGCCGCGCCCGCGAGCTCGGCGTGGCGCTTCTCCAGCAATGCTTCGATTTCGATCTTTGTCGCGTTCGCGAGCTGCCCCGCCGCGCGCCGGTCTTCCTTGGGGAGCGACCCGAGCGCCGACATGATGTCGGTGAGCCGCCCACTCGTACGGCCGACGAGGGCGTTGCGCAGCTCGCCCCACGCAACGAGATCGGATGCGCCCGCGATCAAGCGTGGGGCGTCGGCGCCCAGCCGCTCACACTGTCTCTGAAATTCCTCGAGTGTCACTTTGGGGACCGAAAAGACCGAAGACCGAAGACCGAGGATCAAGACCGAAGACCGAAGACCGAAAAATCGAGCTACAGCGTTGTTCTCGGTCTTCGGTCCTCGGTCTTCGGTCGTCAGTTACGCCGCCGCCAGCGCCGACTTCGCCTTCGCCGCCAACTCCGCGAACGCCGACGCGTCCTTGATCGCGAGATCGGAAAGAATCTTGCGGTCGATCTCGATGCCGGCCTTCTTGAGCCCGCTCATGAGCACGCTGTACGTCATCTCGTGCTGATGCGCCGCCGCGTTGATGCGGAGAATCCACAGTTTGCGGAACTCACGCTTCTTGTTCTTGCGATCGCGATAGGCGTACACCCAGCCGCGCTCGACGGTTTCCTTGGCGGCCTTCCAGAGCTTGCTGCGACCGCCGAAGTTGCCGCGGGCGGCCTTCATCACCTGCTTTTTGCGCTTCAATCGCGCGACGTTCGATCGTACGCGTGGCATGGTTAGGTCTCCTTAGGCCTGAAGCAGGCGCTTGATGCGCTGCGAATCGCCAACGGTCGCCACCGTGGACGGGCGGCGGAGCTGGCGCTTCCGCTTCGAAGTCTTTTTGGTGAGGATGTGGCTCTTGTAAGCCTTCATCCGCCGCACTTTTCCCTTCGAGGTGACAGTGAAGCGCTTCTTCGCGCCCTTGTGGGTTTTCATCTTCGGCATATCAGTCTCGTCTTATTTCGGCGTTAGGATCATCGTCAGTGCCTTCCCTTCCAGGCGGGCATCGGTCTCGATCTTCGAGACGTCGGCCAGCGCCACTGCCACCCGCTGCACCACCGCACGGCCGAGTTCCGGATGGGCGATCTGCCGCCCGCGGAACATCAGCGTGACCTTCACCTTGTTGCCGTCCTCGAGGAACTCGCGCGCGTGGCGCGTTTTCGTGTCGAAGTCGTGCGTCTCGATCCCCGGACGGTACTTCACCTCTTTCAGCAGGATCACGTGCTGCTTCTTTTTCGCCTGCCGCGCCTGCTTGGCCATCTCGAACTTGTACTTCCCGTAGTCCATGATCCGGACGACGGGTGGGCGCGCGAGGGGCGCGACTTCCACGAGATCGAGCCCCTGCTCTACGGCCGCCGACAGCGCGGCGTCAACTTCCATGATTCCGAGCTGAGCCCCGTCCGCTGCAATAACTCTGACGGGGCTGATGCGGATCTGCCGGTTGACGCGCGGCGGCCGCTTGGTTGTATCCTGAATAGTCTGTCGTCCTCCGTGACGGAAAAGAAAATCGCGGACCCTCTCTTGAGAGTCCGCGATGCAGAACCGCAGCCATGAACAAGTCATGGTCGCGGTATCAGCGGCGAACTCCTGCAGCTCGTCTGACGGTGTGAGGTCAGGGGCCAGAGGGTGGATCAAGCAAGCCGGGCTTGATCGCTTGTCTACGATATGAGGGAAAGCTAAGTGGGAGAGCGAGTTAACACAAGAACGGCGAGTTAATTCGTGATTCGTTGGTTGGTTAACAGAAGTTTCTCGCCAACAACCTCAGTTAACCAACCAACAAGTAACGGCTTAACTCGCGGTTCGTCTTAGCCGTCTGCAAGGCCGTAGGCCTTCCCATCGTATTTGACCCTCCCCCACGCCACCGTGGGATCGTGCTCAAAAATCACCAGCCACTTTTCTGCCTCGGCGCGTTTGAACAACGCCCGCTTCGACTCCATCGTCACCAGCGGCTCCACGTCGTACCCCATGATCCACGGCAGCGGCAGGTGCGCGGATGTCGGGCACACATCGCCGAGAAAGCAGCCGATTTCGCTTCCACCGTCGATCAGCACTGACTGATGGAAGGGCACGTGCCCCGGCGTCATGATCACGGAAATGCCCCGCATGATCTCGCGCTCCCCTTCGATCAGCTCGAACCGTCCGGCCTCGCGAACCGGCTCCCAGTTCCGCTCGAAATAACTCGCCGCCGTGCGCTCGTTGGTGTGCATCGCCCAGTGGTGCTCACCTTTCTGCACGAAGTACTTCGCGTTCGCGAACGACGCGCGCACAACACCAGCCGCATCCATGTACGTGTCGCCGCCGGCGTGATCAAAATGCAAATGCGTATTGATCACGAACTTCACGTCGGTCACTCGGTGGCCCGCGGCGACGATCGCGTCCTCGAGGTTCGTGCGCACGACACCCTCGGCGTTCAGCGCCCCGCTGTTCTCCAGTCCGTAGATGTCGTGGAACTTCGCGTTCTCCTTGTTGCCGGCGCCGGTGTCGATGAGCACGAGACCATCGTCGTGCTCGATCAGCAGGCAGCGCATGCCGAGCGGAATGCGATTCCGGTCGTCGGGCGCGATGCGCTTTTGCCAGAGCGGTTTGGGGACGACGCCGAACATCGCACCGCCGTCGAGTTTCTGGCCGCCCGCTTGGAGTGCGTGGACATTGAAGCGGCCGATTTTTCTGGACTGAACGAGGGGTAACGGTGCAGCCATTACGAGGTACCTCAGTTAACCAAGTGACAAGAAACGATCACACTCGCTGTTGCGGCCGTCACGCCCCCTCCCGCCCATCCGTCGCGCTCGGCATCGCACTCCGTCTCCTCCTCGCCCTCGCCGTCCGCCGCGACATCAGCGTGTCAAGCCCCTCCCAGGTGTACACTCCGCGCCGCTCCGCATCCCGCAGCAGGCCGATCAGCACATGCGCCGTCGCGCGTGCATCGCCCAGCGCGCGATGCCGCCCTTCGATCTCGACGCCGTAGTGGTGCGCCACTGCATCGAGGTTCCGCCGCGGCAGGTGCGCGAGCATGCGCCGCGCGAGCCGCACGGTGCACAGCTGCTCGCGCGTGAGCGACTCGAGCGACGCGCTCGCCAGCCGCGAATACTCCGCGGAGAGGAAGTTCCAGTCGAAGCGCGCGTTGTGCGCAACGAACACTCGGCCCACCATCTCGTAGGCGAGCGCTCCGGCGATCTCGCCGAACGACGGCGCGTCCTCCACCATCCGGTCGCTGATGCCGGTCAGCTGCGTGATGAACGCAGGGATCGGGCGCCCCGGATTCACGAGCGAGTGGAACGCGTCGCTGACCTCGTTCCCCCGCACACGCACCGCCGCGACCTCGGTGATGCGGTCGCCCGCCCACGCGCTGCACCCGGTGGTCTCGACGTCCACCACGAGGAAGGTGACGTCGGCAAATGGCTTTCCCTCAACGGCATGCAGCTGTTCGGCCATGGCGAAACCTATTGGATGTTCCGCCCCGCTCGGGTAGTGGGTCAGCCCACCCTTGTTGTTTTCGCGACGTTTCTATTACCTTGTGAAATCATTCACAAGTCCGCGCTCTCTTGAAAAGAATCGCAGAATCCACGGTCCGACGGCTCTCGGCCTACCTCCGCTTCCTCGAGGAGTTCGAGTCGCACGGCCATCAGACAATTTCAAGTGGAGAGCTCGCCGCGCAGGGCGGCACTACGTCCGCTCAGGTGCGCAAGGACCTCTCGTTCTTCGGCTCCTTCGGCAAGCGCGGACTTGGCTATTCCGTCAGCGCGCTGTCCTCGAGTCTGCGCGAGATTCTCGGCCTCGGTCGGCAGTGGAACGTCGTCATCGTCGGTGCGGGAAAAATCGGCGCCGCCCTCGCGCAATACAAAGGATTTCGTGAGCGCGGTTTCAGGGTCGTCGCCGTGTACGACGTCGACCACTCCCGCGTCGGGCGAACGCTCGACGGTGTCGTCGTGCGCGACCAAAAAGAAATGGAAGCGGACATTGCCCGGTTCAAGCCGCAGATCGCGTTGATCGCCGTGCCGGCGGAAGCGGCCCAGCCGCTCGTCGACCGCGTGGTCAAGGCCGGCGTCAAGGCGATCCTCAACTTCGCGCCGGCCCCGCTGACGGTGCCAGCGGGGGTGACACTGCGGTCGGTGAATATGGCGCTGGAGCTGGAGATTCTTTCTTATGCGCTGGTCAACGCGGACGAGTGAAGGTCTTATAGAGCTCACAGCTTGTCGCTCACAGCTTGTTGCTCACAGCTTGATCCCACACAGCGTTCAGCTCACGGCTTCATCGGAAAAGCCATGAGCTGAACGCTTTTAGGGTCTAAGCCGTGAGCAACAAGCTGTGAGCGACAAGCTGTGAGCTCCACTTCGCAGGCGTCCTCGAACGCAAAAGCCGCGATCCGCAGCACGGCGCTCTCCACTCTCGTCGGCGGAGGGAACGCTCCCGCCGCCACCTTTGAACGCCCGATAGAGCTCGCAGCTAACAGCCAATAGCTTGTCGCTCTCAGCTTAATCCCACACAGCGTTCAGCTCACGGCTTCATCGGAAGAGCCATGAGCTGAATGCTTTTATGGTCTAAGCTGTGAGCAACAAGCCGTGAGCGACAAGCTGTGAGCGTTACCGCGTAGCCGCCCATCGCGCGATAGTCGCGCGGCGGCGGAGTGAACGCTCCTGCCGCCACCTTTGAACGCCCCATGGAGCTCGCAGCTAAAAGCCAATAGCTTGTCGCTCACAGCTTAGTCCCACACAGCGTTCAGCTCACGGCTTCATCGGAAGAGCCATGAGCTGAATGCTTTTAGGGTCTAAGCTGTGAGCAACAAGCCAAGAGCAACAAGCTGTGGGCTTTACTGCGTCGCCGTTCGCGCACGCAGTAACCTCGCGAAGTCATCCGGACTCAACACCTCCGGCCGCGCCGCCGCATCGATCTGCGCACGCTCCAGAACGCCGTCCGCCTCAGCGGCGCTCAGCCCCCACAGCTCCCGCAATACCCGCCGCATCTGCTTCCGCCGAAATCCGAACGCGCCCACGACCATCCCGCGATAAGACGACTCCTCACCCCTCACCACCAACGGCGCCGCCCGCGGCACGATCCGCAACACTGCACTCTCCACCTTCGGCGGCGGAGTGAATGCCCCCGCCGCCACCTTGAATACCAGCTCCGCCGACGCCAGCGCCTGCACGTTGGCGCTCAGCGCGCCGTAGCTCTCGCTCCCGGGCTCCGCCACCACCCGCTCCGCCACCTCGCGCTGCACGAGGTACACCGCCCGCTCCGCCCTCGGAAACTCGAGCGCGTGAAAGAGAATCGGCGTCGTGATGTTGTACGGAACATTCCCCGCCACGAGATAGCGCCCGCCCGCCGCCTCGCCAAGCTCCACGTCGAGCACGTCGCGCTCGATGATCGTCAGCCGATCGTCACCCGCGTATTTCGCACGCAGCATCGCGGCGAGATCGCGATCGATCTCGATGGCGGCCACGCGCTTCGCCCGGCTGAGGAGCTGGTCCGTGAGTGCCCCGCGCCCCGGCCCGATCTCCACCACCGTGTCGTCTTTCGTGATCTCGAGGACGTCCGCGATGCGGCCGAGAATCCGCGGATCGGTCAGGAAGTGCTGGCCGAGCCACTTCCTCGGCTTGGGATAGCTCACCTGCCGGTCACGAGCGCAGAACGACGAGTGCCTGGTCATCGTCCGGTGTGACGCGCCCCATGTGTCCTTCGACGAGCGCGAAGACACCGTCCACCACGCGCTGCGGCGCCTCCGCGCGCCGGGCTTTCACCACGTCGAGCACGCGCGCCTCGCCAAGCACGCGGCCGCGGTCGTCGCGTGCGTCGCTGACGCCGTCGGTGAAAAGCACGAGCAAGTCGGAGTCACGCTGCCACGCGCGGCGCGCCCCATGCGGCGCCTCGACGCCAAGCCCGAGCGGCGGGTCCGTCGCGGTCAGGCGGTCGACCGTTCCGCCGGCCGCGACCACGAATGCATGCGGATGTCCGGTGTTGGTGTAGCGCAGCTCTCCGCGGGCGGGGTCGATCACCACATAGCACAGCGAGAGGAACATCTCCGTCTGCTTCAGCTCGTGAGCGAGGGACGCAAGCAGCGCCGAGATCGCCTGCGCGGGATCTTCGCTGTTCTGCGCATGAATCGCCATTGCGCTCATGGTGAGCGCCATGATGAGCGCGGCCTGGTATCCGTGGCTCGACACGTCGCCGATGAGCACGCCCGTGCGTCCCTGCCCCAGCGTGAACAGATGGTAGAAATCACCGCCGACCGAGAGTGCGGGCTCCACGCGCGCGGCGCAAATCGCATTCGGCGCCACGACGCCCGGCGACGGGAGCAGGCGCATCTGCAGTTCGTGCGCGAGTTGCATCTCGTGCGCGAGCCGCTCCGTCGCGACCGACGCCTTGAACAGGCGATCGATCTGGATCGCCGTGCCGATCTGCGAGGCGATCGCCGCGACGAGCTTCTGGTCGCCGGCCGTGAAGCGCTCGCTCGACCGGCGTCCGGAGAGCATCACGACGCCGAGCACGGCTCCGCCGGCGGGCGTGGTGCCGACGATCGGCGCGCACAGCATTGCGCCGCGTCGCACCGGAGCCTCGAGCGGCGACGCCGGATCGTCCTCGGTGACGAGCACCGGCTGTCTGCTCTGAAAGACGCGGACGGCGACGCTCGAGCCGTCGTCGATCGCGATGGGCTGCATCTTCGCGACGTCCGCGCCGAGCACCGCGACCGGGCGCAGCAGTCCGCTGCCCGCGTCGTGCACGTAGATCGCGCCGAGCTTGGCGCCGACCGTCTCGGAGATCTCGGTGAGGATCGTGCGCGCCGCATCGTCCAGGTTCAGCGTGCGGCCCAGAATCTCGCCGATCGAATACAGAAGGTTGATTTCCTCCCAGCTCTCGGAAAGTTGCTGTGCCGCGAGTTTTGCCTCGCGCCGCGCGATGTCGAGCTCGGTCACGACGCCGCCGTCCGCCCGCTATGCGCGGTTGAGGGTGAGGCGTACGACGTTTCCGCCGTCACTGAACCGTTCGACGTGGTCCATGAGGCGCCGCATCAGGAAAAGTCCGCGCCCGTCCTCGCGCAGGAGATTGTCCGGCGTCGTCGGATCCTCGGTGCATGCGTCGAGGTCGAACCCGCGGCCCTCGTCGCGCACCTCGAGGACCAGGCGGTTCGCCGTGACATCCGCGCGCACGTGCACGGAGCGCGCCGCGTCGTCGTGGTTGCCGCGCAGGATCGCGTTCGAGAGCGCCTCGGTGAGCGCCACAGGGACGTTGAGCGAGAGCTGGCGGCGCGGATAGCTGTGCGCCGCGCAGCGGAGCACCACCTGCTCGACGATCGCCTCGATGTACCGGACGTCGCTCGGAATGCGGACGTCGAGCTGCCGTTGCTCCACCGGTGTGACGCGTGCGCTCATCAGCGGCCTAGAACTTTTCGAGGGCGCGCTCGCGGGTCTCCGATATCTGGAAAAGCGTGTCGAGCTTCGTCAGCTCGAACAGTGTCTGGAGGTCGTCGTTGAGGTTCGCGAGGCGGAGGTCGCCGCCCATGTCGCGGATCTTCTTGGCGAGCGAGACGAGCACGCCGAGGCCCGAGCTGTCGATGTAGCCGGTGCGCGCGAAATCGACGAGCACCTTGCGCGACCCTCTCTCGAGCTCGTCGAGGATTTTCTGCTTCAGTTCCTGGCTGTTGCCGACGATCAGCTGGCCTTCGACCTCGACGATGCAGACGTCGCCGCGATTGGAAACGGAAAAACTCATGGGGACAGATCTCCGGACATGTGGAAACGGGACGACTGGAGTGCGGTGACGGCGGCCACGTGAAAGATGGTGTCCGCGTCGGCGCCGCGCGAGAGATCGGAGACGGGCATCGCGAGCCCCTGCAGGATCGGCCCGACCGCCTTCGCGTGCGCGAGGCGCTCCGTGAGCTTGTACGCGATGTTGCCGGCGTCGAGGTTCGGGAACACCAGGATGTTCGCGCGGCCGCCCACGGCGCTTGCCGGCGCCTTCCGTGCGGCGACGTCTGCGATGAGGGCCGCGTCGGCCTGGAGGTCGCCGTCGACGGCCAGCGAGGGCGCCCGTTCTTTCAGGAGCGCGACAGCGGCCTGGACGGTCGCGATCGATCCGCCCTCGCCGCCGCTTCCATTGGTACTGTAGGACAAGAGCGCGACCCGGGGCTCGTCGCCGACGATCTTGCGCCGCGCGGCCGCCGCCGAGATGGCGATATCGGCGAGTTGCGACGCGGTGGGATTCGGGACGACGGAACAATCCGTGAAGGTCAGCACCTCCTCGAACTCGCCCCGAAACGCGGGAACAACCATGTAAAACGCGCTTGAAACCGTCTTCACGCCCGCAGCAGGACCAATGAGCCAAAGCGCAAAGTGCATCAGCTCGCGCGTCGTCCGCACAGCGCCGCCAACCGCGGCGTCCACCGCGCCAGTTTTCACGAGCCAGATCGAGAACGCGAGCGGGTCGCGCGCGAGCTTCGCCGCCTCGGCGTCCGTCATCCCATGCTTTGCGCGGTCCTCCAACAACGCGGCAGCGAGCGCGGTACGTCGCGGATCGCTCGCCGGATCAACGCACTCGAGTCCGCTCTTCCGCGCTTTCGCGCTTCCGGCTTCGTCGGCTTCATCCAGCACGAGCACCGGGGTCGCGACGCGATCGCGCTTCAGGCGCATCGCGGCTTCCAGAACCCGCTCGTCCGCGGCTTCGCCAAATGCCACGCGCGCGCCGAGCGTCGACGCCCGGGCGCAGATGGCGGAAAGAAAACTCATTTCTTGGGAAATTTCGTTTGTAGCGCCGCTTCGACGGCGGGATGCACCAGGCTCGAGATGTCACCGTTGAACCGCGCGACCTCGCGCACCAAGCTCGAACTGATGTAGGTCGTGTCGAGCGAAGGAACCATGAACACCGTCTCCATCTCCGGCGCGAGGTGCCGGTTCATCAGCGCCATCTGGTATTCGTATTCGAAGTCGCTGGCCGCCCGGAGGCCGCGGATAATCATCAACACCCCGCTCTTCCTGGCGAAATCGACCGTGAGTCCCTGAAAATGCTGCACCGTGACCCGCGGGTCGTTCTCCACGGCCGCGCGAATGAGATCGGTGCGCTCCTCCGCCGTGAACAGTGTCTGCTTCGAACTGTTCGACGCGACGGCCACGACCAGCCGGTCGACGAACGACAGGCTTCGCCGGATCAGGTCGGAATGCCCGTTGGTGATCGGGTCGAAACTTCCCGCGTACAGTGCGACTCGTGGCATGTTGGCGTGGCTGGCGGTCAGGTTCGGTAGATCGTGACTGCGGTATCGCCGTACCGGCGCGTGTCTCCGCCGGCCGGCACGGATTCCGACGCGGCGTGCTCGACACCGAAGATCGTCGCAAACGGGCGGTTCAGCCAGCGCTCGGCGAGTTCGGCCGCGATTCCCTTCCTATATGGCGGGTCCGCGAACGCGACGTCGTAAGGATCCTCGATCGCCCCCAGAAAAACCAGCGCGTTCTCACGGTGCACCACGCATTGTTCACCGGCGCCGAGCGCGGTGATGTTCGCCCGCAGCACGCGGAATGCCGCCGGATCGTTCTCGACGAAATCCGCCGCTTCCGCGCCGCGCGACAGTGCTTCAAGTCCCAGCGCGCCGCTTCCCGAAAAGAGATCGAGCACGCGCGCGCCCGGGAGGTCGGTGTGGACCATGCTCATCCACGCTTCACGAACACGGTCAAGCGTCGGCCGCACCGCGATGCCTTTCGGCGCGCTGATTTGCCGGCCGCGCCACTCCCCGGCGATGATCCTCACCGGAAGTCGACGAGGCCGAGCTGGAGGGTTGACCGCCCGCGGAACTCGTTGCGCTCGAGCTTGTACGCCATGTCCACGCTCGCCCCCGCACGCAGTTCCCCGCTCCGATCGGACAATCCCCACCCGACCACCTCCAGTGGGCCGCGCCCTGCATCAACCATGAACTTCACGCCGTTCGCGCCGATCTTCGTCGCGTTCGACGCGACGCGGACGCCTTCCGCGATGAACAGCGGCCCGGGATTCCCGATGCCGAACGGCTCCATGTGGCGGAGCAGCCGCTCGAGATCCTCCGTGGCGTCGGCGAGTGGGAGGTCGAGATCGATGCGCAGCTCGCGCACGAGATCATCCGGCTTGAGGCGGTCGAGCGCCACTCCGTTGAATCGTGCGGCGAACGCGTCGACGTTGGCCGCTTCTACCGTGAGCCCTGCAGCCGCGCGGTGGCCGCCATGTTTCACGAGCAGGTCGCCGCATGCGGCAAGTGCCGCGTGCAGGTCGAACGCCGGGATCGAGCGACCCGAGCCTTTCCCGACGCCGTCCTGCAGGGCAATAAGGAAGGTCGGCCTCGACGTCTGCTCAACGATGCGCGATGCGACGATCCCGATCACGCCGGAGTGCCACGTCGCGTCGGCAAGCACTATTCCGTACGTGCTGTCGAGGTCCAGCAGATCCACCCGCTTCATCGCGTCGTCGAGGATGCGGCGGTCCATCTCCTGGCGCTCGCGATTGAGTTCCTCGCAGACACGAGCGAGTCCGAGCGCCTCGTCGTCGCTGTCGGAGACCAGCAGTTCGACGCCGCGAATCGCGCGGTCGAGCCGGCCGAGCGCGTTGAGGCGCGGCGCCAGGATGAATCCGACCCGGCCCGCCGTGATCTCTTTGCCGTCGAGTCCCGCGCTGCGTACCAGCGCGCGAATGCCCGCGAACTTCGAGTCCGCCATCAGCGCGAGCCCGCGCCGGACGAACACACGATTCTCCCCGCGCAGCGGTACGACATCCGCAACGGTCGCGAGCGCGACCAGATCGAGCATGTTCAGCACGACATTCTCGTTGCCGCCGGCCACCCGGGTAAGCTCGAGCGCGATCTTGAACGCAACGCCGACGGCTGCGAGGTCCTTGTCGGGCGACTGGTCATCGGGGCGGCGCGGATTTATCACCGCGTACGCGTGCGGCAGCGGGCCGCCCGGCAGGTGATGGTCGCTGATGATCAGGTCGATGCCAGCGGCGCGCAGCTCGTCCGCGGCGGCGTGGGCGGTGGTGCCGCAGTCGCAGGTGAGGACCACACGTGCTCCCGCGGCGCGCGCCGCTGCGATTCCCGCCGGCCCAAGATCATAACCGTCGGTGCGGCGGTCCGGGATGAACGGCACGGCAATGCCGCCGAGCGCGCGGATGGCGCGTGTCATCAGCGCCGTCGAGCACATCCCGTCCACATCATAGTCGCCGTGCACCACGATCGTCTCGCGCGCGCGAATCGCACCGGCGAGGCGTGCGACGGCGCGCGGCAAATCCGCCAAAAGTGCCGGAGAGTGCAGCTGGTCGAGCTGGGGCCGCAGGAACTGCTTGGCCCGCCCCACGTCGTCAAAGCCGCGCGCGATGAGCAGCCGGGCGAGTGGAACCGGGAGCGCGAGCGCGGTCGCGAGCGCGCGGGCCGCGCCGTCGTCGGTACGAGGAGCGGATGTCCAGCGGCTCGGGGGCCGCTTCACCCCGGGAAGTACATCAGGACACCGCACGCTTCGCAGAGGTCGATCGCACCGGTGTTATTCATCACATGGCGGCGCTGCATGGGAATCGCGGTGTCGCAGTTGCCGCACGACATGCCGCTCATGGCGAACACCGCCTCGATCCGTTTCTTTCCGCCGCGGATCCTGTCGTACTTGGAGCGCAGGTCCCCGGGAACGAGCGCGGCGGATTTCGTGCGCTTCGCCCGCGCCGTCAGAAGTTCGGCGTCGATCTCGACGCGCTCACCCGCCACCGCCGCCCGCGCCGTTTCCTGCTCGGCTTCGATTCCCGCAAGCTCGTTGTTCTGACCCGCGAGGCCTCCGCGAAGTTCTTCGAGCCGGCGGTTGATCGCCAGCAGATCGCTCTCCTCGCCGGCGACGATCTTCCGCGCCTGATCCATCTGCGCGACGGCCGCCGTGGCCTGTTTCATCGTCTTGACCGCGTCCATCTGCGACTGGTTCCGGTCGATCAGCTGCTTGTGCTCGGCAAGCTTGTCTCGCAGCCATGCCTGTTTCTTCTCTTCGGCGGCGACCGCGGTGCCGGTGCGCCCTATCGCATCGAGCGTTCGTTGCTTTCGCTGGTCGAGTTCGCGTATTCGAGGTCCGAGCGCGGCCAGCCGCTCCTCGAGCCCGTGGATCACAACGTCATCAGCCTGCAGTGCGAGCAATGCGTCCAGATCAGTCGACAAGAAGCCCCCTGGGTGATGACACCAATGTATCTCGCGTGACAGAAAACTGCCGAGCGCAAATCATTTGCGTACCGATTTCCATCCTCGGCCCCCGATCGCCGCAAGCTCACGGCGCAGCCCATCCTTCTCCGTGAGCAGGCCATCCTTCTCCGCCTCTCCCGCGAGCGGAGTCGTTCGCTCCAGTTCGTCCAGTCGCTCCCGCAACGATCGCTCCTTCAGCCGCCGCAGCGCGTCGTCCACCGTGCGCGGGCCATCCATCACCGCACCGGGCTCCGCGCGAATCGTCTCCATGACCCCGATCGCCGATTCGTCCAGCGACTCGGCCAGCACCTCCGCCGGCGCCTCGGCGCCATGCACGACCATCGCGTCGTAGAGCGCGCGGTAGACCGGGTCGCGCATCACGCCGCGATCCGCGTCGTCCGCCGATTCGACTTCCGGATGCACCCCGCCCTCCTCGTCCAGCCGGCCAACAGCCTCCACGATTCCCTCCGCGAGCGACGGGCTGAGCAGCATCACGCGCACCAGCGCCAGCTCGCTCGATGAGCCCGGAACGTCGCTGCGGTACGGGCCGGCCGCGCGCGGCACAGCATCGGGCGGGGCGTCACCATCGGACGCCGGCGCGCGCACCGCTGACGACGCGGAAGCCGCGCGCCGCGCGCGGCCCCGCTG
>JBOHTH010000069.1:0-4545 GCA_050733535.1 Gemmatimonadaceae bacterium
GTTGCAGCTGCTGTTCCAACTATAGGTATGCGTCAGCGCGTGGCCGCCGATGTTGAGCGTGGCCGTCAGCGAACTGGGCGACGACAAGCTGAAGCCCGTGACGTTGGCGGCGACCAGCGCGATCGGCTTCGAATGCCGGCTGTTATAGATGAGCATCGGCGCCCGCGCTTCGTTCATCGTCGTGACGCCGGGCAATGGATGCACGAGCCGGAGATCGCCACACTCGTATGCGGCATCATCCCCCGCGGCGATCGTCAGACACGCGTCGCGCGCGACGGAGCCCTCGGCGTTCAAGCGCTGCATCGAGACCTCGAGGCCGGTGCCCGGCGGCGTAGTCACCGGGATGGTCGCGTACCCGCTCCCGCCGGTCACCATCGCGGTGATGCTCGTCGACCCCGCGCCCGCGCCGGTCACGGCGCCCGTGCTCGAGTTCACCGTGGCGATCCCCGAGTTGCCGGTGGACCACGTGGCGGTCGCGTTCGGCAGCGTCGAGCCGTCCGCATAGACGATCGTCGCGTGCGCCGTCGTGCCCTGGCCGATATCCACGCGCGGCGCGTCGAACCCGACGAACACGGTCGACACCGGAATCGCCCCCACGTCCACGGTGGTGCTCGCGTTGGCGGAGGGGTGCCCATCGACCAGGGACGTGTCGGTCATGGTCACCCCCACCGACGGCGACGTGCTGGCGGTCAGGTAGGGCACATAGTAGCTCACCCGGGCGGTATCGCCGGAGGACGCGGACAGGGAGACCAATGTGTCCGCGACGCTGCACCGCTCAAAGGTCCCGCACGACGGCGTGATCCGGTACGTCGCCGCGCCGTAGGCCCCCACCGAGATCGGGAACTTGAGCGTGACGGTCGTCGCCGGACTCTCCGATTGCGGCGAGCTCGGCGCCGTCACCGTCGGGGCCGGGACCGTGGCGACCAGGTGCGTCGTATCAGAGCCCGTCACGCTGGGATACGTGTCATAGTGCGCGCTGAACGTCACCTTCCCTGTGCCGCCGCTGGAGGCGCTCACCGCAATCTGGGTCGGGTGCCCGGTCTCCGCGCTGAGGGAGAAATACCCACTGGTCGGACTGTTGCATGTGGCGCCGCCGGTGCACGCGATGCTCCAGTCCACTTGGTCGCTGATTTCCGCCGTGTTCCACACGTAGAACGACATCGTGTCGCTCGGCAGCGGATACGTGAGGGTGTGATAGGTCGCCTCAACCGTCATCGCGGGCACGTCGTAGTAGTACGTGGCGTCGTCGAACGTGCAGTCGCTGTGGGTGTTGCACGCCTCGAACCCGACATCATTGCTGCCGGGGGCGAGCGTGACGTCGACATGCCCCTTGTCGTTCCCGGGCTGGCCGCCGCACGACGCCAGCAGGCCGTCCTGATAGTACGCCGGCACGCCGTTGAGCCACACGGTCACGGTCCCCATCTCGTACGTATCGTCGCAGAGGCTGATGTAGATCGACTGGCTGGCCGAGCTGAAGTGCGTGCCCGAGACCGGCGAGAAGGTGTCGGTCGGATCGAACGGCGCCCGCGCGCGGTTGGCCGCGTGGGCGCGCGCCGCGCCGGTCACGCCGAGCGCGGCGAGGAGGGCGAGGCCGACGACCGCCACGGACGTGCGACGACGACAGACAAACGCGACGATGGAACGAACACCAGCTACACCACGGATGACGCGCGACGAGAGCGGCAGCATGCAGACGGTCCTCGGCCTTTGGGGGTGCCGGCGAGCGGTGGGCTCGCGTGATCACCGGCCTACAAGGCACGTGGCGTGCCAGCCACGCGGAATTGCGGCGGCGTTGCAGCACCACGACTTAGGCGCGCCGTCCTATCGCGATTTTCGCATCTTTCGCACGGCTTCGCGCGAAGCCCTGCGAAAACCGCGAAAGCGTGGCGCGATTTGGCGGCACACAATTTGTTGCGTTTGTCGCGCGCGCGATTCAGCACCGTTTCTCGACCGAATCATGCCACCTGCGCAACTGACCAATAGACGAACGCTGCCAACGTTCGCGACAATTACCGTCTCTTTCTCCACGAATTCATCACAATGAAACAGTTCTCGACGAGCTCGTACACTTTTGCGCCAAGCGGTCAATTTGACCGCGCATTTTGCGGTATTGCGCGCGCGCAACAAAATCCGGATAGTGAATGCGGTTGCATCGACGCCGATGTGACTGAAGCGCGCCGTCTTCTCTTACTTCCCAGGCGATGCCGCCGCGAAGCCGAGATCTGTGGGGCATGCGAGCCTCAAACACGCGCATCTGTGCGAGATGCGGCATTGATCGCGACGCGCCCGGAGCCGCCTGCGCGGATGCTCAGCGCACTTGCGCGCAGGCTTCCTTTGACGGATTTCAGAGCGCAAGCATGAAGGGCGCGCTCGCCGAACTCGAGAGGCTCGCGCGCAATCCAACCGTTCCCATCCTTATCGAGGGCGAAACCGGAACAGGCAAGACGATGGTTGCGCGCCACCTCCACGAGATCTCCCCGCGCGCTGCCGGCCCGTTCGCGCACGTGATGCTCGCTGGTCTCGATGATTCGCTCGCGAACTCTGACCTGTTCGGTCATGTCCCCGGCGCGTTCACCGGCGCGCTCGGGCTACGCAAGGGCATTTTCGCTTCCGCGCAGCACGGAACGATTTTCTTCGACGAGATAGGCAAGGCGTCGCGCGCGGTTCAGCAGAAGCTCCTGACCGCAATCGAACAACGCGAGATCCGGCCTGTCGGGAGCGATTGCATCATGCACGTCGATACCCGCGTCATCGCGGCCAGCAACGTTCCCCTTGCCGACGCAGTCGCGGCGGGCGAATTTCTCCCGGACCTCTATGCGCGGATACGCACGTTTCGCGTAACTATTCCGCCGCTCCGAAAGCGCCGTGCTGACATCCCGTTGCTCGTCGAGCGTTTTGTTGCCGAGCATATTCGGGAGGATGGCGCGGCCGACGTGCCAACGGTCAGTGCAGAACTCATGCACGCGTTCGTCACCGCAGACTGGCCGCACAACGTACGCGAACTGAGCGCCACGATTCAGTGGCTGCTGATCGCGGCTGACGGCGCTGCGGAGCTCACTCTCGATCACTGCCGCGGCCCGCTCAGCTGGCTGGTTGCAGGCGAGGAGCCAGGGCCGTTGACTGCCGAACAGGCCGAGCGCGCACTGGCGGAGGCCAACGGCAACGTGTCGCAGGCTGCCCGCATTCTTGGAAAGGACCGCTCGACGTTGTACCGCGCGCTCCACCGCCCGACTGGCGACTGAGGTCCGGCGGGCGCAAGTGTTGCGCAACACTTCGGGTACCGCCGGCAGACTGTCGCGCAACACCTCAACTCAATTCGGGAACACGGCACTCTTCGCGCCCAACCGCTTGCGCAGCCGAGTGATGCGAGGCGCGCCGTACTCAGGCATGCCGATTGCCAGTACAGCGATGCATGCCGACCACCGACACGTCGCTCGCGCTCGCCCCCGGCCTCTCGCGCGAGTACTTACTGCACCACCGTCTCTGTCCGCGCGCACACGCCGACGACGGCACCCTCGTCGTCGCAGCCGCTCCCGATGCGCTGCTCGACGCGCTCGACGACATCGCGTCCGCGTACCACTGCGCCGTTCGCACTGAACCCGCAGCGGCACCGGAGATCGAACAGCTGATCGAGCGCCTCAGCACGACCACCGAGCGATCCATCGAACTGGCGCGCGTCGGCACGATCGAGGACGACCTCTCGGCGGACGTTCGCGATCTCGCGAGCCAGCCGCCCGTCGTCCGCTACGTGAACCTGCTTGTGCGCGACGCCTACGACGGCGCCGCGAGCGACATCCATCTCGAAGCGAACCAAACGGGGCTCACCGTTCGCTTTCGGGTCGACGGCGTGCTCATGCCGGCCCCCGAGCCACCGCGCCTCCTCCACCACGCCGTTGTATCGCGCGTGAAGTTGCTCGCCGAACTCGACATCGCCGAGCGCCGGCGGCCGCAGGACGGTCGCATACGTGTGCGCCTCGAGGGCCGCGAGCTCGATCTCCGCGTTTCAACCGTGCCGACGGTGCACGGCGAGAGCGTCGTGCTTCGTCTCCTCGATCGCGGCGGGCGCCGGGTCGGCCTCGACGAACTCGGCATGTCGCCAGAAGTACTGCGCTCGATGACGCAGCTCGCCAAGCGACCGCACGGAATGCTCCTCGTCACCGGCCCGACCGGGAGTGGCAAGACGACGACGCTCTATGGCGCGCTTCAGGGCCGCAACGCCGCCGCCGAAAAGATCATCACGGTCGAAGACCCGGTCGAGTATCAGCTCGCGGGGATCACGCAGGTGCCGGTGCATCGCACGGCCGGCGTCACGTTCGGCGCCGCACTTCGCTCCATCCTTCGTCAGGACCCCGATGTTGTGATGGTCGGCGAGATGCGTGACGCCGAAACAGCCGAGGTCGCCGTACAGGCGTCGATGACGGGCCACCTCGTCTTCTCGACGCTCCACACGAACAACGCCGCGCAGACGATCGACCGGATCATGGACTCCTGCCCTCCGTCGCAGCAGAACCAGGTGCGCCGCCAGGTGGCGCTCGTGCTGCGCGC
>JBOHTH010000070.1:0-28944 GCA_050733535.1 Gemmatimonadaceae bacterium
GGAATATCCACGCCCCCGAGGTCGTTTAGCAGGGTGTCGTAGCGCCCGCCCCCGCAGATCGCGCGCAATTCGCCTTTCGCGTCGAAGAGTTCGAATACGAGTCCGGTGTAGTACGCGAGTCCGCGCACGATCGAGAGATCGATATCGATCCAGTCACCGACGCCCATCGCACCGAGGTGCGCGAGATATGACGCGACGCGATCGACATGCGGCTTCACCTGCGGCGCGCTCGCGACTTTTGCCGGCAAGGCACTGAGGCTGCGCACGGACGAAAGCTCGAACACCAGCGCGACCATATCCGCGGAAAGCCCCGCGCCCTCGAGCTTCGCGACCGAGACGTCGCGTGGCTGCCGGGAGATCTTGTCGAGCACGACATACACGGCGGCCTGCCCCGCGGCGTCGCCCACGCCGATCTCGGTGAGGATTGCGTTGAGCAGGCGCCTGTCCGAAACTTTCGCGCGCACGTCGCCGGAACTCAGCCCGAGCTGCTGCATGATCGAGATCGCCACGGACAGCAGCTCTGCATCCGCGAGCTCGCTCGGCTCACCGACGATGTCCACGTTCAGCTGATAGTGCTCGCGTAACCGCCCACGCTGCGCGCGCTCATACCGGAACAGCTGCGGAATCGAAAACCAGCGCACCGGCTTGCGCAGGGCGTTCGCGCGCTCTGCCACCATCCGCGCGAACGTCGGAGTCATCTCTGGACGGAGTGCGACCTCGCGGCCGCCCTTGTCCGTAAAGTTGTAAAGCTGGCCGGCAATCTCCTCTCCGCTCTTCCTCGTGTAGAGATCGAGCGGCTCGAGCGGCGGACCGTCGTATTCCACAAACGCGTAGCGCCGGGCTACCTCACGCCAAGCCCCGAAAATGTGGGCCCGTTGTGCGAATTCGTCTGGATAGAAATCTCTGAACCCGGGGAGCGCTCCGCCTGCCATCCCTAAAGCTAGCCGCCGGTCGGACTTACCTCCAGCCGCGCCATCGCGTCTCCCACCGTGTGGAATGACCCTGTGATCAGCACGGTCTGACCTTCGGAGTCTCCTTTGACCAATGCCCGGTCGAAATCGCGGATCACTTCCGCCGCCCACCCCCGCTCGGCGGCGAAGTGCAGCGGATCGGGGATGCTCCACGCACGGCTCGGCGGCGCGGTCGGCGCGTTGGTCAGGATGAACCGATCCACGACCGGCGCCAGGGCCTCCATGATTCCTCTCCAGTCCTTGTCCGACAGCACGCTGAGCACTGCCACGATCGGCTTTGGGGGCGCGATGGCCAAAAGGGTGCTCGCGAGCACCGCGGCTCCAGCTGGATTATGCGCGACATCGAACAGGTACTTCCCGACCCGCTGGAAACGTCCCGGCAGGCGGACGTTGCGCAGACCGGCGTGTACCTCGGATTCACCTGGCGCGAGCGCATCGGGCAGCGACTCGAGCATCGCGATTGCCACCGCGCAGTTGGCTGCCTGGTGCGCGCCGAGCAGTGGCGTCGTGTAGGCGCGACCGCCAAGTGTGAACGCGGTCCCCTGCGCGCCCACGCGCACGTCGGCCGGGCCGCCTTCGTCGTAGATGACGCGCACCGGTGTTGCGCCATGGGTCCGGGCGTGGCTGGCCAGCAGCTCGCGGATGGCCGGATCAGGGTCGCCGATGACGGCCGGTACGCCTCGCTTGAAGATCCCCGCCTTCTCGAACGCGATTTCCTCCCGCGTGGCACCCAGGTACTCGACGTGATCGATGCCGATCGTCGCGACGCCCGCAACGAGCGGGTGGATCACGTTCGTCGCGTCGAGACGACCGCCAAGCCCAGTCTCGATCACGGCAACGTCGACCTCCGCCTCAGCGAAGAACTCGAACGCCATGGCGGTGGTCGCCTCGAAGAACGTGGCGCCGAGCCGCTCCACTTCCGGCGTCCACTTGTCGACAAACTCTACGATCCGTTCGGGCGCGACCGGCGCACCGTCAATGAGAAATCGTTCGCGGAAGTCCACGAGATGCGGCGACGTGTAGACAGCGGTGCGCAGCCCCTTCGAGCGAAGCACGGCGTCGAGCGTCGCGCACACGCTCCCCTTCCCGTTGGTTCCGGCGACATGGAGCGCGCGCAGCCTTCGGTGCGGATCGCCGAGCGTGTGAAGAAATGCTTCCACCCGTTCGAGTCCGAGCCGCCAGATGCCGGTCGTGCGCGCATAGAGAAAATCGAGCGCGTCGCCGTAGGTTCTCAGCTCGAGGCCCACCCGGTCGCGGCCGGCTTCCCGCTCATATGACGGAGCAGCTGCCCGACGGTCTGTTTGAGTTGCGAGCGATGCACGACGCTGTCGACCATTCCGTGGTCGACGAGAAACTCCGCGCTCTGGAATCCCTCGGGGAGATCCTGACCGAGCGTCTGCTTGATGACGCGAGGGCCGGCGAAGCCGATCACCGCGCCGGGTTCGGCGAGGATGGCGTCGCCGAGCATCGCGTAACTGGCGCTGACGCCGCCCATGGTCGGGTTCGAAAGGATGGAGACGTACGGAATCCGCCGCTCGGCGAGCTGCGAAAGCACGGCCGAGGTCTTCGCCATCTGCATCAGGGAGAGCACGCCCTCCTGCATGCGTGCGCCGCCCGAGGCGGAGATGATAATGAGCGGGAACTTTTTCTCGAGAGACCGCTGGCCGAGGCGCGCGATCTTCTCGCCGACCACGGACCCCATGGACCCGCCCATGAAGGCGAAATCCATGACACCGAGGTTCACCGGCATTTTTTCCATCGTTCCCGACGCGGTCACGATGGCCTCGGCGTCGCCGGCGTTCGCCTGCGCCTTCTTGAGTCGGGCGGGATAGTCGGGAAAGACGAGCGGGTCGACCGACTTGAGTTCGCCCTCGGTTTCCTCGACCGAGCCTTCGTCGAGGAGGATCGCGATGTAGTCCAGCGCGCGGATCCGGCGGTGGTAGTCGCAGTTGGGGCAGACGTTGAAGGCTTTGGAGAAGTTTTCGCGGATGTCCGTATGCCCGCACGCCTCGCACTTCTCCCACACGTCCGCGGGAATTTCGAGCCGGGCGCCCTTGGGCTGGCGGGGCTTCTTCTCTTTACGGAACCATGCCATGGCTGGAAATGTCGCGGATGGGGGCAGACCCGGCAACTAACGGCATAGCGGTCAGACGGCACCCCTCAGAACCAACAGCTATCTGATGGTTGTCGTTGCTGACAGTTCTCGTCTGACGGTCATGCCGTTCAAATAACGAGTGTATCCGCCTTCCCCCTCCCCTCTACTGAGATCCGCATCTCGATCCCCACCCCAATCCAGCACGCCAGCATGAACGACCCGCCGTAGGAGAAGAACGGCAACGGAATCCCCGTAACCGGCATGAGGTTGAGCGTCATCCCAATGTTCACCAGCACGTGCACGAACCATGTCGAGACGATTCCGAACGCCACGAGACTCGAGAACGAATCGGTCGCGCGCCCCGCGACTCTCACACAGCGCAGGAACAGCACGAGGAACAACCCCAGCGCGACGGTCACTCCCACGAATCCCAGTTCCTCGCCGACGACGGGAAAGATGAAGTCCGTGTGCTGCGCCGGCAGAAACGCGAGGCGCTTTTGCGTGCCCATCGTGAATCCCTTTCCCAGCCAGCCTCCCGAGCCGATTGCGACCTGCGACTGGATCACGTGGTACCCGGAGCGCAGCGGGTCGGACCCCGGGTCGAGGAACACGAGCAGCCTTCGTTGCTGGTACGGGTTCAGTTTCTCCCACACCAGCGGCGCAATGACTCCCATCGCGACGTTTGCAACGATGACGAACACGCTTTCCGCCACGTACGGGCGATACCAGAGCACGAGCCCAATCAGCAGCAGGAACCACGCTCCCCAGCTCGTCGTGTTGACCGCGAGCACGAGACTGATCCCGGGGCTCGCGGCAAGCACGAGCAGCTGCCACGAGCAGCCGCTCCAGAACAGCATGGCGAAAAAAATGCCGATGAAGACGAGCCCCGTTCCCAGATCCGGCTGCGCCATGATGAGCAGCCATGGGACGCCGACGACCAGCGCCGGCTGCCAGAGATCGGTCAGCGACTTTGGTGCGTCGCGCCGCGCAGCGAGCACCTTGGCAAGCATGAGCACGACGACGATCTTGGCGATCTCCGAGGGCTGCCCCAGGCGGAATCCGCCGATCGCGAGCCAGCTCTTCGTGCTCGCGGCCGTCCCGAATCCCTTGCCAATGAACACCAGCAGCAGGAGCAGGACGCACGTCACCGCGTACAATGGCGGCGTGACCCAGTCGAGCATGCGCAGCGACGCGCGGCTCACGCCGTACGCCGCCAGCAGCCCCAAAGCGAACCAGCCGGCCTGCCGCTGCCAGAGTGTCGCCACGCGCGTGAGCACGTCGGTCTGCCCCGCAGAATAGACCATCGCGATGCCGTACACCGACAGCATCAGCGCCAGCACCAGCAGGGTGATGTCGGGGACGAATCGCCGCTTCATCAGAACCCTTCGGTGCTCAGCAGTTGCTTGGGTGTCGCCTTGAGATAGTGCTCGATGATCTTCGCCGCGATGTGCGCGGACCGCGCGCCCTGCCCGCCGAATTCGATCATCACCGCAACCACGATCTTCGGGCTGTCCGCCGGCGCAAACCCGACGAACCATGCGTGGTCGTGAATCTTGTCCTGTGAGTTCTGCGCCGTACCCGTCTTCCCGGCGAGCGTGAGCCCTTCGATGTGCGATGCAGCCGCGGTGCCGCGGAGGACGACGCCCGCGAGTGCCGCGCGAATGCCCGCCATCTGCGAGCTGTCGATCTGGAACAAGCGCTCCTTGTCCGCGGGGCCGTGCACGATCTGCGGGTGCGCCGCCTGCCCGTCCGTGGCGATCGCCGTGTAAAAGCGCGCCATGTTCACGACGGTCTGCGCGTTGTCACCCTGCCCGATCGCCAGACTCAGCGAGAACGACTGGTTCCAATTGTGCGGACCATATTTCCTGTTGAAATACTGATTGACGTCCTTCGTCGGAAAACTCGGCTTTGTTTCGTTTGGCAGGTCGATGCCGCTGCGCTCGCCCGATCCGATCGCGATGCCGCCGGCGACGAGACGCGAGAGACCGAGCTTCAGGCCAAGCTGGTAGAAGTACACGTCGCACGACTGCTCGATCGCCTGTGCGAGCGTCAGCGATCCGTGGTGGCCCCTTCCACCGTCGCACTTGAACCATCGGTTGCCGTACTGGAACCCCCCGGTGCACGGAACCGGCATACGGTCTTCGAGCGTAACCACGCCGTCCTCGAGCGCCGTGATCGCGCTCGCGAGTTTCCAGGTGGAGCCCGGCGGATATGTGCCCTGGATCGCTTTGTTGTAGAGCGGATGCCGCTTGTCGGCGAGCAGCGAGTCGTAGTACGCCGCGCTCACGCCGCCCACGAAGCGGTTGGGATCAAACGACGGGGCGCTGTAGAGCGCCAGCACCTCTCCCGATTTTGGCTCGAGCGCAACGGCCGCGCCCTGCAGCGAATCGCCGAACAGTTTCACGACGAATTTCTGCAGTTCGAGATCGATGTTCGTGTACAGCGGTGGCGCGGCGACGGCGTTGAGATCATCCCGCGCACCGGCTTCGCGCACCACGCGGCCGCGCACGTCCACCTCGACGAAATGCACTCCTTCCTGTCCCTTCAGGCGTGCTTCATACTGCTTTTCGATCCCGGCCTTGCCGATCTGCTGGCCGGATTTGTAGTCCGGCATTGTGTCGAGCTCAACCTGCGTAATCTCCCCCGTGTACCCGACCAGCGCGGCAACGGCCGGCCCGTCGGGGTAAAAGCGCTTCGGCGACGCCTGGATGATCAAGCCGGGAAACTCGACCCGATGCTCCTCGAGCACCGAGACGAGATCGAACGACGCGTCGCCGAAGATCACGGCGGGGCGGTTTGGGCTGCGGCGATACCGCCGGACGACGGCGTCGACCTGGTCATCGCTCATGTGGATCGTCCCGCCGAGCCGGCCAAGCGCCGCGCGCAGTGAGTCCTCGCCCGGCGCTAGCAGCGATACCGTGTAGCCGGGAATGTTCTCGGCAATGACTGCGCCGGTCCGGTCGTAGATCTGCCCCCGGGGCGCCGGAATCGGCACCTCGCGCAACCGGTTCTTCTCCGATGCGAGCGCGTACTGCGAATGTTGCAGCACCTGCGCACGAAAAAACGAGCCGACGAGGAATACGATCGCCAGGAACAACACTCCCGACGCGACCCTCGCCCTGCGCTGGACATCGTTTGGATGGAAATTCACCGTCGCCTCACGACTGGGGCGCGCCGAGCACCGGACGCACGGTGAGGAGCACCATCAGCCCGGCAATTGCAGTCACAACCGCTGCCAGCGGCGACCAGACCAGCACCTGCACGAGCAGGTCCGTGCCCTGCAATCGATGTTCGGCGAGGAGGAAAATCGTGTCGAATGCCCACTTGCCGGCGAAAATAAAAACGCCGTTCAGCGCGATGTTGTCAGCAAAGAACGCCGCCTTGAGCCAACTCGCGCCGAACCCCACGACGGTCATGGCCAGCGCGCCGGCGCCGAACGACTCCGGCGTGAGCGAGTCTGCCAGCAGCCCAAGCGCGAATCCCGCGAGCGCCGCGACACCGGGTCGCGCGCGCACGGCCACGAGCAGCAGCGCGATCACGAGAAAATCGATCGACGCGCGCCACGCCAGCAACGGCCGAAGCGTGAAGTGGAGCACGACAAGCGCGACGAACACGACGAACGTCCACAGCGTTCGCTGGATGTTCACGGCGCCGGCACCAGCTTTGGCGCCCGCGGAACCCCGGTGTCGGCCTTCACCGGTGGCGGCCTTCGTGGAATCGTGTCGCGCCGGGGGCGCAGCGAGTCGCCCGCCGCCTTGCGCGCAGAATCGGCCGCCGCCGCGGCCGCCTTCCGGGCGGAATCCGCGATCACTCTGCGTACGGAATCGCCTGCGCCGACAATTGCCTTGCGCGCCGAGTCGGCCTTGGCCGGCGTGCTCCACACGTTCTCGACGCCCGCTCGCACGCGGGCCGGTGTCAGAATGAACACGGACGAGATATCCGGCGGGCTAACCATTGGACGGAGGAGATAGCTCTTCGCAAATCCCTCCGTCGTCTTCATCTCGGACACGACGACACCAATCGGGAGCCCGCGCGGGTACACGCCGCCAAGTCCCGAACTCACCACGAGCGCGCCCGCCTTTAGCGGCGTCCGGAGCGGCACGCTGTGCAGCTCGAGATAGTACCGCGTCGCGCCTTCGCCGAGGTGCCCCGTTACGATACCGAACACGCTGCCGTCGGCGGACATCGCGCTCACCCGAAAATCCGGGTGCGGCCAGAAGATCGCGAGCGAAAACGAGTTGTCGACGCGCTCGACCATCCCGACGAGCCCCTCGGTCGTCACCACCGGCGACATCGAGTCGACGCCGGCGCTCCGTCCCGCGGAAAGTGTCACCGAAAAGTCATCGCCCAGCCCACGCCCCTGGAGCGCTTCAGCCGGGATGAATCCCCATTTCAGCGCGGCCCCGAGTCCGAGCAACTTCCGGAGACGGTCGTTTTCGTACTCGACTCCCGTGAGCAGCTGGGATCGCAGTGTGACACTATCGGCTAGTCGCGCCGCCACGTCGTGCGCGAGGAACGCGCGGCGCGCGAGCTCCGCCTTCACCTGCATCGAGGCGAGAGGTGCTACGACGGTCGTGCGGAGCGAAGCGGCTGCCGCGCTGCGCGAGGATGCTGGAAGGACGAGGCAGACGAGGGCGGCCACACCGCACGCCGCCGCGAGCACCAGATCAACCCGGGGATTCGTTCGCGCGGGACGCCGCACCGGCACGCTGCGTCCTCAGGTGCTCAGCACCGACCAGTACTTCTCCTCGTCGTCGAGAATGCGCCCGCACCCGCGCACCACGCATGTGAGCGGGTCTTCATCGACGTGAATGGGAAGTCCTGTTTCCTGCGTGAGCAGCACGTCCAGACCGCGAATCAGCGCACCTCCACCGGTCATCACGATGCCACGGTCCACGATATCGCTCGCCAGCTCCGGCGGCGTGATCTCGAGCGCGCGGCGAACAGCGTCCACGATCTGCTGGACCGGCTCCTGGCACGCTTCGCGAATCTCGGCGGAGTGCACACGCACGGTCTTGGGAATCCCAGAGACGAGGTCGCGCCCCTTCACTTCCATTTCCCTCTCTTCGCCGAGCGGCGCCGCGGACCCGATCTGGATCTTGATCTGCTCGGCCGTCGGCTCGCCAATGAGAAGATTATAGCTCTTCCGCATGAACTGCACGATCGCCATGTCGAGTTCGTCGCCGCCCACGCGAATGGACGTGTCGCTGACGATGCCCGAGAGAGCGATGACGGCGATTTCTGTCGTGCCGCCACCGATGTCGATCACCATGTTGCCGGTCGGCGTCTCGACGGGAAGGCCCACGCCGATCGCCGCCGCCATCGGCTCGGCGACCATGAACACTTCCTTCGCGCCGGCGCCAAGTGCGGAGTCTCGTACGGCACGCTTTTCCACTTCGGTGATCCCCGACGGCACACACACGATCACACGCGGTTTCACCTTGAACACGTGGTTCTCGATGATCAGCGTCAGGAAATACCGCAGCATTTTCTCGGTGACGTCGAAGTCGGCGATGACGCCGTCCTTCATCGGCCGCACGGCGATGATCCCTTCGGGCGTGCGGCCGAGCATACGCTTCGCCTCGAGGCCGACCCCTTTGATCTTCTTGGTCTCGCGGTCCATCGCGACCACCGAAGGCTCGTTGAGCACGATGCCCTCGCCCTTGACGTACACGAGCGTATTGGCCGTGCCGAGGTCAACGGCGATGGCGTTGGCTGGGAAAAAAGAGCCCGATTTGAAGAAAGGCCAACGCATTTTATGAGTGGACTCGGGCAGTCACTCGCTCAGTGAGCGGATCTGGAGTAGAAGGGTTCGCGTGTGGAGACGAGCGAAAGTTACAGAGGGCAACACTCATGTGCCACCCGAGACGCCGAGCGGAGAACCCCGAGCTCAGCACGCCGTTGCTGTTACCCCTCGCCCTCAACCCTGAACAGTTCCGAGTTGGGGGGGATGGGCAACGGCAATACGTGGTGAGCTTGGGGTTCTGCGCTCGGGGTTGTGAGTGGCTTCCGACTACCGCTCGCTACTTCACGAATGTGGAAGGCTCGTGGAAATCCATCCCAAAGGCCTCTGCGACGCCCTTGTATGTCACCTTTCCGTCCACGACATTCAGCCCCTTCAGCAGGGCCGGTGACTCGGCGAGCGCCTTCTTCCATCCCTTGTTCGCCAGCGTCAACGCGTACGGGAACGTCGCGTTCGTGAGCGCGAGGGTCGACGTGCGCGGCACACCGCCCGGCATGTTCGCGACCCCGTAGTGGATGATCTTCTCGACCACGTAGGTTGGGTTTTCGTGCGTGGTCGCATGGATCGTCTCGACGCAGCCGCCCTGGTCGATGGCGACGTCAACGATAACGGAGCCCGGCTGCATCGTCTTGAGATCATCCTTGCGGATGAGCTTCGGCGCCACGGCGCCGGGGATCAGCACGCCGCCGACGACGAGATCTGCGGTGGCAATCTGCTCGAGCACGCTGTGGCGGTTCGAGAAGATCAGCTGGACGTTGGCGGGCATCACGTCGCTCAGGTAGCGCAGGCGCTCGAGATTTGTATCGAGGATCGTAACGTTCGCGCCCAGCCCCGCCGCCATCTTGGCCGCGTTGATGCCGACGATGCCGCCGCCCAGAACGACGACCTTTGCCGGCGGCACGCCGGGGACGCCGCCCAGGAGCACACCGCGCCCACCGTAGAGCTTCTCGAGGTACTTCGCGCCCTCCTGCACCGCCATCCGGCCGGCGACTTCCGACATCGGAATGAGGAGCGGGAGCTCGCGGTTGGCCGTCTCAACCGTTTCGTACGCGATGCAAACTGCACCTGACGCCATGTGCGCCTTGGTGAGCTTCTCGTCGGCGGCGAAGTGAAAATACGTGAAGATCGCCTGCCCCTTCTTCATGCGCTTCCATTCCGGTTCGATCGGCTCCTTCACCTTCATGATCATCTCGGCGTCGGCCCAGGTCGCGTCCGCGTTCGGCGCGATCTTCGCGCCGACGGCCGTGTACTGCTCGTCGGTGAAGCCGCTGCCCATGCCGGCGCCGGTCTCGACGAGCACCGAGTGGCCCGCGGCCACCAGAGACTCCGCACCTGCCGGCACGAGGCTGACGCGATTCTCATTCGTCTTGATTTCCTTCGGAATTCCGATTTTCATATTTCAGCTCGATGCAGAATGTGTGATGTGGACGTCTCGCTCGGTCTTCGGTCTTCGGTCTTCGGTTACGGCCCCAAGCTCACCAGCGTCTGCCGCTCCGGCGCGAAAAACTCCGCGCACGCCGCGTTCGTCTGCTCGGCGGTAATCGCGTCGATCTTCGCCAGCACTTCGTCCACCGGAATGTACGGCTCGCCGAACAGCTCCACACCGGCGGCGCGGTACATCCGGCTCGATACGCTCTCCATCGAGAGCGTGATCTGCCCCTTCAACTGCTGCTTGCCCATCTGGAGTTCCGCCGTTGGGATCCCGTCGCGTGCGAGGCGCGCGAGCTCCTCACGCACCGCCGCCGCCGCCTGTGCCGCCGTCTCCGGCGCGGTCGCAACGTAGATACCGTGCGTCCCCATGTTGACGTGAAAACTCTGGAACGTATATACGGAGTACGCGAGCCCGAGCTCCTCGCGAATGCGCTGAAACAGACGCGAGCTCATACCGCCGCCGAACAGCGTATCGATCAGCATCAGCGGATACCGGCGTGGATCGGCGTGCGACACCGTCGACGATCCGAACACCAGGTGTGTCTGCTGCGAGTCGCGGGCGATGTGGCGCTCCGTCGGAGGCACCGTCACCGGCGGCGGAACCTCCGGCAAGCGCACGGTGGCGGCCGGAACGTCCATCCACCCCGTGCGCTGGAGTTCATCGAGCAGCGCGTCGTGCTCGATGTTGCCGCTCGCGGCGACGACGATCTGCGACGGATGATACGCCCGCTCATGCAGCGCGCGGACGGTCTCAACCTGCATCGCCGAGACACTCTCTCTCGTGCCGAGGATCGAATAGCCGTAGGGGTGGTCGCCCCAGAGCGCCTCGTTGTGCAGTTCGAAAACGATGTCGTCCGGTGAGTCCTCGACCATCGCGATTTCCTCGAGCACGACCTTGCGTTCGAGGGTGAGATCGTCCGGGCGCAGGGCGGGGTGAAACACCAGATCGGCGATCACCGAGGCCGCCTCGGGCAGGTGTTCATCCAGCACGCGGGCCTGGAAACAGGTGTGCTCGCGCGCCGTGTACGCGTCGAGCGATCCCCCGAGCGACTCGAGCGCGGACGCGATTGCCTTCGCGGTCCGGTTTTTCGTGCCCTTGAAGACAAGGTGCTCCAGCATGTGAGAGACACCCATCTCGTCGCGCTGCTCATGCATGGACGCGGCCCGCACCCAGGCACCGATGGCGACCGACCGCACCCCCGGATACGGCTCCGAGAGTACGGTCAGTCCATTGGGCAGTACGGTACGCTCGACTCCTTTCTCGGTCACGCGTGAACCGAATGCGGTGGTGCCGTGGGACACGGCGCTGATGCCGCCTAGCGCCCGCGGCCGCCGCGCCCGCCGCGCGACCCGCCGCGGCCGCCACGATCTCCGCCTTCGCGACGCGGGCGATCCTCGCCCGTACCCGACGACTCGCCGGCCGGGGCGCCCACCGTCGCGTCCGAATACGCAGGCTCCGCTGCCGCATCCGCGCCCGGCTTGGGAATCAGGGCCTTCATCGAGAGGCGGAGGCGACCGCGCTCATCACGCTCGATCACCTTCACCTTCACGCGATCGCCTCGCTTGACCACGTCCTCGGTTTTCTCCGTGCGGCCGTGCTGCAACTCCGAGATATGAACCAATCCTTCCGTGCCCGGCATAATCTCGACGAAGGCGCCGAACGCCGTGGTGCTCTTCACCGGGCCCTCATACGTCGCGCCGACTTCCGGCTCGACGGTGATGGCCTGCACCATCTGCTTCGCACGCTGCATCGAGTCGGCGCCGACCGCGGCGATCGTGACGAGGCCGCTGTCGTCCACCGTGATCTCCGCGCCGCTCTCTTCCTGAATCCCGCGAATGTTCTTGCCCTTGGGGCCAATGAGTTCGCCGATTTTTTCAGGATTGATCTGCACCGTGATGATCCGCGGCGCATAGGGCGACATCTCCGGACGAACCGCCGGCAGCGCCTTGTCCATCTCTCCGAGGATGTGCAGGCGCCCTTCCTTGGCCTGATCCAGTGCCTCGGTCATGATCTTGAGATCGAGCCCGTCGATCTTGATGTCCATCTGGATCGACGTGATGCCGTCCTTGGTGCCGGCGACCTTGAAGTCCATGTCACCGAGGTGATCCTCGGTGCCCAGGATGTCGGTGAGGATCGCGTACTTCTTCCCTTCCTTGATGAGCCCCATCGCGACGCCGGCCACCGCTCCCTTCAGCGGGATGCCCGCGTCGAAGCACGAGAGTGAACCGCCGCATACCGAGGCCATCGAGCTCGAACCGTTGGACTCGAGCACGTCGCTCACGATGCGGATCGTGTACGGGAATTCCGTAAACGGCGGCAGCACCGCCTGGATTGCACGCTCGGCGAGGTTGCCATGGCCGATCTCGCGACGGCTGGTGCCGCGCATCGGGCGGACTTCACCGGTCGAGAACGGCGGAAAGTTGTAGTGCAGCATGAACGACTTGGTCGTCTCGCCCTTCTCGTCGATCGAGTCGAGGCGCTGGACATCGTTCGCGGTGCCGAGCGTCGCGGCGACGAGCGCCTGCGTCTGGCCACGCGTGAAGAGCACGCTGCCGTGCGCGCGCGGCAGCACCGACGTGTCGATCGAGATGGCGCGGACTTCGTTCGGCTTGCGGCCGTCCACGCGGAGCCCGCTGTCGAGGACCTGCGCGCGCAGCGTGCTGTACTCGATGTCGCCGAGCACGGCGCCGATATGCCCATGCTGCTCCGGCGGAAGCTCGGCCTTGAGCTTGGCCTTGACTTCTTCTTTCACGCGCTCGACGGCCTGCACGCGGGTCTGCTTGTCCTTCTGGTTGATCGCGGCAAGGATGAGATCCTTCGCCTCGGCGTTCACGCGATCGGCCACTTCCTTCGGCGCTTCGGCCTTGGTCCACGCCATCTTTTCGGCGCGCCCCTTCGAGAGGAGCTCTTCCTGCATCGCGATCAGTTCGCGAATGCCGCGCTGCGCAATGCCGAGGGCCTCGACGATGTCCGACTCCTGCACTTCGTTGGCGCCGCCCTCGACCATCATGATCGAGTCCTGCGAGCCGGCAATGACCATGTCCATGTCGGAGAACTCGAGCGCCTGGAATGTCGGGTTGAGCACCCACGCCGGCTTCGCGCCCTCTTCAGCGGTCACGCGGCCGACGCGGACGCCCGCGATCGGACCCGCGAACGGAATCCTCGAGACGTTCAGCGCGAACGACGTCGCGACGAGCGCGAGGACGTCGGCGCGGTTTTCCTGGTCCGCGGAGATGACGTAGATGAAGACCTGGACTTCGTTCTTGAAGCCTTCCGGAAAGAGCGGGCGGATCGAGCGGTCGATAATGCGACAGGAGAGGATTTCTTCATCGCGCGGACGTCCCTCTCGCTTGATGAAGCCGCCCGGGATTTTTCCGGCGGCGTAGGTCTTCTCCTTGTACTCGACCGTGAGCGGGAAGAACGGCAGGGTGGATTCCTTGTCGCTCACTGTGACGGCGGCGAGCACCATCGTTTCGCCAAACTGAACGAGACAGCTGCCTGCGGCCTGCTTGGCCATGCGGCCCGTTTCCATGATCAGCGGCCGGCCGGCGAAGGTACGCTCAATACGATGCATCATGCTGTGAATTGCCTCAAAGTTTCTTGGAGTAACACAAAACGCGCGGGCCGCATTGTGCGTCCGCGCGAGTCATGAAATGCGTTGTGGATTTAGTAGCGCAGGCCAAGATCGGAGATGATCTTCCGATAGCCGTCGACGTCGGTACGCTTGAGGTAGTCCAGGAGACGGCGGCGCTTGCCGACCATCTTGAGGAGACCGCGGCGCCCATGGTGATCCTTGGCGTGCTGGCGGAAGTGATCGGTCAGATAATTGATCCGTTCCGTGAGCACGCCGATCTGGACTTGCGAGGAGCCGGTGTCGGTCGCGTGCTGGCGATTCTTTTCGATCGAGGGGGTCTTTACGAAAGCCATTGTTTGAATCCTAAGTTCTTTGCGGTCAGTTTGTTATAGCATGGAAACATAGTTCGCTCGTAGAGCGAAATCAACCCTATTGAAGCTTTAGTAGTGGCCAGTCTGGTCTTGGTGTGTGCAATGGTGGTAGGTCAGGGGTCGTTGGTGCGAGGTTGGCGGTCTCTGGCTTCTGGTCGCAGGTCCAGGGCTGTTGGTGCGTGGCGCGCGGGGGCAGTGGCTTCGCGTACACGCCGGAGCAGCATGAACAGCATCTTCCGCATGCGCGTGATCTCGGCGAGCAGCGTGTCGCCGGCGGCAATCTGCAGGAAGCGCGCGAACTCGCGGTTGGATTCCTTGCTGCTGCCCTCGGCGATGTTCGCCGGGACCGAGAGTGCCGCGGGGGCGTCACCGAAACGCCGCCCCGCGCATCGATTCCGCTCACCGCTCCGCTATACACCGCCAACCTCATGCCAATAACGACAAGCCACGGACCACATACCCAGCACCAACCGCTAGGCACCTATGACAGCGCTTTCCCAGTGACGAACGGTTCAAACCAACACACTACCGAAGCTTTCGGTAGTGGGGTCACCCAGAACCCCGAGCACAGCGCCCCGAGCCCACTACGCATTGTAGTTACCCAGTTCCCCGAACTCGGATCTGAAGTTTTGGGTTGAGCGTCTCGGGTGACGGCGATGGCGTATTGGGCTCGGGGTGTTGTGCTCGGGGTCTTGGGTTTCTCTACCCGAAAATCGATCCGACCAGGCCCTTGATGTCGTTGAACATGACGATCAGGAACAGTGTACCGATCGCGACGAGCCCAACCCTCATGAAGTTCTCGCGCGTCCGGTCGCTGAACGATTTCCCCTTCACGCCCTCGGCTACCGTGATCAGGATCTGACCGCCGTCGAGGATCGGCACGGGCAGCAGGTTCAGGACGGCGAGGTTGATGCTCAGGAACGCGATCAGCGTGAACAGCGACTCGAGTCCGGTCTTTGCCGCAGCCACCGAGACTCTGGCGATGGCGATCGGGCCGCCGAGTTCCTTGACGCTCGCCGTACCGCGAAAGAGACTGCGCACGATGTCCACCACCTCGCCGACCATGTGCCATACGGCGTACCACCCGGCGGACGCCGATTCCGTGAACGACATCGGCACGTGCACTGCGCGCTTGCCGAGGACGTCAGGGCTCAAGGCCCCTGCTCCGATCTTGGCGACGCGTCTCACGGTGTGTGCTTCCGAATCGTCCACCTCGACGACTTCCGGCTGAATGTTCACCGTCACGCGCTTGCCACCGCGAACAATTTCGAGGTGCGTCTCGCCCACCGTGTCCGCGCCAACTCTCGCGACCAGTTCACCCCACGACCCGACAGCCACGCCGTCGACCGAGATCACGCTGTCGCCGCGCTGCACCCCCGCCCGCTCAGCGGGCTTTCCGGCCACGAGCGTATCGATCACCGTAGGGGCGTCCGGCCGTCCGTACGCCTTGAATATCCCCGTCGCGATCGTGAGCGAGAGCAGCACGTTCATCGTCACGCCGGCGAGCAGGATCACGACGCGCGCGTACGTCGGCTTGGACTCGAACCAGCGGTCAGCGGGCACCGGCTTCGGCCCGTGTGGCACCATCGCCTCGGGATCCCACTTGGGCCCGAGCTCCGCGCCTTCGGCCAGCGTCTCATTGCCGCCTTCGAGAACCGACGCCGTTTCATCGTTGCGCGAGGCCATTCGGACGTAGCCACCGATTGGCAGCCACGAGATCACGTACTCAGTCTCGCCGCCCGGGCGGCGCCAGCTCAGGATCGGCTTGCCCCACCCGATTGAAAACCTCGGCGCATACACCCCGAACGCTTTCGCAGCGAGAAAATGCCCGAACTCGTGCACGAACACGACCGTTCCGAGGACAAGCGGGATCGCGAGCCAGTAGAGCATCAGTTGCTTCCCGCCCGCGAAGACACGAGCGCACGCGCCGCCGCGTCGGCGGCGAGCAGCGCCTGCTTGTCACTCGCGTTCATGGCGCCCAGCTCTCCAAGCGCCGCGTCGATGCTCGACGCGATGTCTGCAAATTCCATTTTTCCCTCGAGAAAGAGCGCAACCGCCCGTTCGTTTGCTGCATTGAATACGGCGGGTGCCGCGCCCCCGTTTCGGCCGGCTTCGAGCCCGAGCCGCAAGGCCGGAAACTGGGCGAGCCTGACCGGCTCGAACGTCAGCGGCGAACTGGCCACGGGATCAAAACGTGGTACCCCATCGTCGCGGACGCGTTCGGGGTGCGTCAGCGCGTAGAGCACCGGAAGTTCCATCGACGGCACTCCCATCTGCGCGAGCACGCTGCCGTCGACGAACTCGACCATCGAGTGCATGACACTCTGCGGATGCACCACGACCTCGATCCGCTCGTACGGCACCCCAAACAAAAAGTGCGCCTCGATCACTTCGAGCGCCTTGTTTGCCAGCGTGGCGCTGTCCACGGTGATCTTGCGGCCCATCGACCAGGTCGGGTGGCAGAGGGCGTCCGCCAGCGTCGCACCGCCGATCGCATCGGCAGTCCAGGTTCGGAACGGTCCGCCGCTCGCCGTAATGATCAGGCGCGCAACATCGGCCCGGTCTCGGCGGCCAAGACACTGCAGGATCGCGGAATGCTCGCTGTCCACGGGCACGATCTCGCCGCCGCCTCGGGCACACGCGGCCGCGGCGAGTTCGCCGGCAACCACGAGCGTCTCCTTGTTCGCGAGCGCGACACGCTTCCCCGCCTCGAGCGCCGCCAGCGTGGCGTCCAGGCCCGCCGCGCCGACCACGGCGTTCAGCACAATGTCTACATCGCTGCGCGTTGCGGCCTCGACGAGCGACGAGGCTCCGATGCGCCACGCCGCGGGCGGCATCGTGCCGTTTGGGCTCACCAGCCCGACATAGGCCGGGCGGACCGCGTCGGCCTGCTCGGAGAGGAGCGCTGAATTCGTGAACGCCGTCAGGGCGGCCACATGAAACCGTCCCGCCTGGCGCGCGATCACGCGCAGCGCCGTCGTGCCGATCGATCCCGTCGACCCGAGCACCGCAACGCCGCGGCTGCGGGTTCCCGCGGCGTGCGTCATTTCGGTACCGGAACGAGCAGCCAGTTCATCAGCGCGTACGACACGGGAAGCGTGAACAGCAGCGAGTCGATCCGGTCGAGCATGCCGCCGTGGCCCGGAATAAGGTGCGAGCTGTCCTTCACGCCCGCCTCGCGCTTCAGCATCGACTCGACGAGGTCGCCGACCTGATCCGCCACGCTCACCAGGATAGCGAACAGGATCGTGCCCTGCGCCAGCATGCCGAGCTGGGCGAGCGGGCGCAGCGCGAACCGCTCGTAGAGCAGCGCGATGATGATCGCGAGCACGAGTCCGCCCACCCCGCCGGCGACGGTCTTTCCCGGACTTACCGACGGCATCAGCCTGCGGCCGCCGATCATCCGCCCGAACGTGTACCCCCCGATATCCGTGCCCCAGGTCAGCAGGAACGGAAACATCAACACGGCGCTGCCCGCCGCCTCGCCGATCGCGTACGGGTTATAGCGAAGCGCGAAGGCGAATGACATCATCCCGCCCGTGTATACCACCCCAAGCAGTGTGATCGCGACGGCCTCAAGCGGCTTTCCCGACGGCCCGCGCAACCAGAGCGTGACCGAGAGCAGTTCGAGCACGACGAGCATCACCAGCCCGATCTCGGGAACCCAGTATCCCAAGTGGCGCGCGTAAACGAACAGCGGCACCGACGCGCTCAGGATCACGCCGTGGACGAGCAACGGCTTGTTTCCCGCCGCGGTCCCCAGCTGGTAAAACTCGTACGCGGCGATTGCACTCGCGCCGGAAATGAGGATCGCGAACGGCGCGCCACCGAGCCACACGAGCCAGATGACCGCCGGCACCGCAACGAGGGCAAATGCCGTTCGCTTCGCGAGTTCTGACACGTGATGGCCGGCGAAAGGGTCCGGTCCGACTCAGGCCGACACGCGGCCGAAGCGGCGGTCGCGGGCCTGATAGTCGAGAATCGCCCCGTACAGCTCGGCCTGTCCGAAGTCGGGCCAGAGCACGCTCGAGATATAGATCTCTGTATAGGCGAGCTGCCAGAGCAGGAAATTCGAAATCCGCTGTTCTCCCGAGGTACGGATCAGCAGATCGGGGTCCGGGCAGTCGGCGGTAAAGAGCTTGCCAGCGAACGCGTGCTCGTCGATCTCTTCCGGCTTAAGGCTTCCGGCTTCCACCTCAGCCGCCAGCAAGCGCGCCGCCCGCACGATCTCGGCGCGCGCGCCGTATGAGATAAAGAGGTTCAGCCGCAGCTTGGTGTTGTGCGCGGTCTGCTGCATCACACGGTTCACGGCGGCGGCGGCGGCGGGCGTCAGGCGTTCGAGCTCGCCGAGCATGCGCACCTGAACGCCGTGCGAATCGAGGTTGTCGGCCTCGCGCTGGACGTATTCCTCGAGGAGCGACATGAGCGCCGACACCTCGACGGCGGGCCGCTGCCAGTTCTCCTGCGAGAACGCAAAGAGTGACAGCACTTCGACGCCGGCGTCGATCGCGCCCTGCACGACCTCGTGCACCGACTTCATTCCTCGCCGGTGACCAAGCGGCCGCGGCAGCATGCGGCTGCGCGCCCAGCGTCCGTTCCCGTCCATGATGATGGCCACATGGCGCGGAACCGCGCCGTTCGCGCGGATCTGCGAGAGAAGGTCGGCCGGCGCGGGGGCGGCCATCACACCTCCATAATTTCTGCTTCTTTGGCCTTCATCAGCGCGTCGATCTTGCCGATGAACTCGTCGTGGGCCTTCTGGAGGTCCTTCTCCGCGTGCTTCACTTCATCTTCTGAAGTGCCGTCCATCTTCTTGAGCGCCTCGCGCGCATGCGTGCGCGCGTGCCGGACCGCGATGTGTCCGTCCTCGGCGTGCTTGTGCACCTGCTTCGCGAGCTCCTTGCGACGCTGCTCGTTCATCGAAGGCAGCGGCACGCGGACGATCGCGCCCTGGACGGCCGGGTCGAGACCCAGCCCGGACTCACGGATCGCCTTTTCAATCGCCTTGATCTGCGATTTGTCGAACGGCGTGACGACCAGCAGGCGCGGCTCCGGCGCGGAGACGTTCGCCACCTGGTTGAACGCCATCAGCGAGCCGTACATCTCGACCTTCACGCTGTCGAGCATGTTCGGCGACGCCTTTCCGGAGCGCACGGAACCGAAATCGCGCTTCACGGCTTCGACGGCCTTGTCCATCTGCGAGCGGCAGTCCTTCACGATGTTCGGAATGCTCATGAGACGAGGGTCCCCACCCGTTCGCCGCGGATCGCCTTGATGACGGCACCCGGCGTATTGATGTTCAGGACGATCAGGGGCAGCGAGTTTTCCTTGCAGAGCGTAATCGCCGTCTGGTCCATCACGCTCAGTTCTTCGTGCATCACGTCACGGTAGCTGATGCGCTCATACATCTTGGCGTCCGGCGACTTTTTCGGATCGGCGGAGTAGACGCCGTCGACGCTCGTCGCCTTGATGATGAGATCGGCTTTCATCTGGATGCCGCGCAGAACGGCCGCGGTATCGGTGCTGAAATACGGATTTCCCGTGCCGGCCGCAAATATCACGGCGCGCCCCTTCTCGAGGTGGCGCATGGCGCGCCGGCGAATGTAGGGCTCGGCGAGCTCTTCCATGCGGATCGCCGTCATCACGCGCGTGTCGAGTCCCTCGCGCTCCAGGATGTCCTGGAACGCGAGGGCGTTGATGACCGTGCCGAGCATCCCCATGTAGTCGGCGCTGACGCGGTCCATGCCCATCTTGGAGAGCTGCGACCCGCGGACGATGTTGCCGCCGCCAATCACCATGCCAATCTGGGCACCGGTCTCGACAATTTTCTTGATTTCCTTCGCGTACTTCGTGATCGAGTCGAAGTCGAATCCGTGACGATGGTCCCCAGCAAGCGCCTCACCGGAGAGCTTGAGCAGCACCCGGGGGTACTTGAGTGGTTTCGCCGCGGATCCCTTTGAACCGGCCATGAGCGCCTTGGCCTCAGGCCTCGCCCATCTGGAAACGCACGAAGCGGCGGACATCGGCCCCCGGCGTCTCCTTCACGAGCTGCCCGATCGACTTTGAATCGTCGCGCACCCAGGGCTGTTCGAGCAGCGTGATTTCCTTGAAGTACTTGTCGATGCGGCCCGCGACCATCTTCTCAACGATCGCGTCGGGCTTGCCGCTCTCTTTGGCCTGCGCGACGTAGATCGCTTTCTCACGGGCGACGAGATCGGCGTTCACGTCTTCCTTGCGGACGGCGATCGCAATCGTCGGCACGCCGGCTGCAACGTGCTCCGCGACCGAGTTGCCAAGCGCCACCGCGGCCGGGCCCGTCGCGCCGCTGACTTCGGCGAGCACGGCGACCTTTCCGTTGTGGTGCAGGTAGCTGCCGATCGTGCCGCTCGTGGCAAAGCGCGCCACGCGGCGCAGCGTGACGTTCTCGCCGGTCTTGGCGGCGGCGGCCTTCACCACCTCGCCGAGCGTGAGCGACTTGTCGTGCGACCACTGCTTGTTGAGCACGGGGCTGTCCGCGCCGACGTCGGTCATGCCGTCCAGCGTGGTGTCCGTGCCAATGTGCGCGGCGACAAGTTTCGCGATCGCAACGAATTCATCGTTGCGCGCGACGAAGTCCGTCTCCGAGTTGAGCTCGATCATCACGCCGAGCGTGTGATCCGGACTCACCCACGTGACGATCTGGCCTTCGGAGGCGGCGCGGTCCGCGCGCTTCTCGGCCTTCATCATCCCCTTGGTGCGGAGGATGTCGATGGCCTTCTCCTGGTCTCCACCCGCCTCTTCGAGAGCCTTCTTGCAATCGCCCATCCCGGCGCCCGTGCGGGCGCGAAGGGCGGCGACATCTTTTGCGGTAATCATGGCAGCACTCATTTATTCAGCGACCTCTCCCTCTGCGACTTCCTCGGCCACCTCGCCTTCTGCCACCGAACCATCCTTGAGGCGGAGGGCAATCGCTTCAGGCTTGGCACGACGGCGGCGCTGGCGGCGCTTCTTTGCGTTGCGGTCTTCTGCGCTCGCCGGCTCAGACCCGCGGTCCGACGAGTACGTGTAGCTTCCTTCGCTATCTTCCTGCTCTGCGCGGACCGGCGTTTCGCGGCGCGCCTCGACGATCGTATCGGCAATCGCGGCGGTGACGAGTTCCACCGAACGGATCGCGTCATCGTTGCCCGCGATCGGCACGGTGATGAGATCCGGATCGGAGTTGGTATCGCAGATCGCGATGATCGGGATGCCGAGCTTGTTTGCTTCGTCCACCGCGATCTTTTCCTTCTTGGCATCAACGACAAACAGCAGTCCCGGCACCCGCGACATCGCCTTGATGCCCGAGAGGTTCTTGGCCAGCTTGTCGCGCTGGCGCGCCATGAGAAGCTGTTCCTTCTTGGTGTAGTTTTCGAAATCGCCGCCCGCCTCGCTGCCGGCCTCGAGTTCTTTCAGGCGACGGATTTGTTTTTTGGCCGTGCCGAAGTTCGTCAGCAGGCCGCCGAGCCAGCGCTCGGTCACGAACATCGCGCCGGAGCGCTCGGCTTCCTGCATCACGATCTGCGAGAGCTGCCGCTTGGTGCAGACGAAGAGGACGTTCTCGCCGCGGGCGATGACGTCACGCGCGAGCTTCTGCGCGATCTCGATCTGCCGAAGGGTCTTCTGCAGGTCGATGATGTGGATGCCATTGCGTTCCGCGAAGATGAACCGGCGCATCTTCGGGTTCCAGCGGCGGGTCTGGTGGCCGAAGTGGACACCAGCCTTCAGGAGGTCGTCAATCGTGGGCTGCGACATGCGTAAACTCTTCCTTGAGTGGTTGGTCGGCGGCGCTCGTCATCGTCTCTCGCGACCGCCCGCCTGGGACGGCACCCGCTCGAAACTCGGAACGCCTGATTGATAACTGCGTGATGGCTTCTGGTACGAAGTGCTTGGAGATTGGTGCGTTGTTTCGGTCCTCGGTCTTCGGTCTTCGGTCCTCGGTCTAGCGTTTCGAGAACTGGAACCGCTTGCGAGCCTTCGGACGGCCCGGCTTCTTGCGCTCGACGGCGCGTGCATCGCGCGTGAGCAGGCCAAGATCGCGGAGTTTGCCGCGGTGCGCTTCGTCGAGCTTGACGAGGGCGCGGGCGACGGCGAGGCGGAGCGCGCCGGCCTGTCCGGTCGAGCCGCCGCCGTCGATGTTCGCCTTGACGTCAAAGCGGCCGAGCGTATCGGTCGCCGTGAACGGCTGCTGAATGGCGGACACGAGCGCGGGCCGCGGGAAGTAGTCGCCGAGCGTGCGCCCGTTGACGTCCCACTTGCCGGAGCCCGGCATGACGTAGACGCGGCACACGGCTTCCTTGCGGCGGCCAATGGTGTGAATGGTGGTATCGGCCATGTTACTTCGCCTCTCTCTTCTTGAAGGTCAGCACGGTGGGCTTCTGCGCGATGTGCGGATGTTCCGCGCCCGGATAAACGCGAAGCTTGAGACGCAGCGTGCCGCGGCCCAACGCGTTTTTCGGAAGCATGCCGTAGACGGCCTTCTCGATGATGCGCTCAGGATGCTGCTTGAGCACCTTGGCGAACGGGTCCTGGCGGTCGTGCCCCATGTAGCCGGTGTGAACGAAGTACGTCTTCTGCTCCGCCTTGCGGCCGGTCACGCGGATTTTCGACGCGTTGATGACGATGACGCTGTCACCGGTATCCATGTGGGGAGTGAAGGTCGGCTTGTGCTTGCCGCGAATGATCTTAGCCACTTCGCTGGCGAGCCGGCCGAGAACCATGCCGTCCGCATCCACAATGAACCACTTGTGATCGATGTCGGAGGGTTTTGCCGAAAACGTGGACATGCGAGTAACAGGGACTGATGCGAGTACAGCGCCTCACCGGTGCGGATTGCAACCCGGGTCTCGGCCGCCATTGAAGGCGTTTTAGGACAGTCTCGAAAAATAGGCGAGCGATGGGAGAGAGTCAACCGCCGCAAGGGGTTAGGTGATAGGTTGGTTTCGGCACTGCGCGAGCGCCCGGAGGTCCGCCAAACCCCACGAGCTCTGCGCTCAAAGGTCAAGCTCACAGGTCACGTCTCGGGAGTGTCAAAGCTCCGCTGTTCAAAGCTTCGAGCGAGCTGGTTGCTCTGAACCGCAGAGCTCTGAAACTGCCTACCTGTGACCCGTGAGCTTGAGCTGTGACCGTCGAGCCGAACTCATCAACTTCCTCACCCGACGGCTGTGCGCGCGCTGGCCACAAGAGAGGAATAGCCGTAACATTGGCCTCCCCCGGCCACCCCACTCGTCCCCACCGAGTCCCGCATGACGCAGCAGACCGACCGCCTGAACGCCGCCCTCGGCGGCCGCTACCGCATCGAGCGACACCTCGGAGAGGGCGGCATGGCGTCGGTATACCTCTGCGACGACTTGAAGCACGACCGCAAGGTGGCGCTCAAGCTCCTCAAGCCCGAGCTCGCCGCCGTGCTCGGCGGGGAGCGGTTCGTGCAGGAGATCAAGACCACCGCCAGCCTGCAACACCCGCATCTGTTGCCGTTGTTCGATTCGGGCGTGGCGGACGGCTTCCTGTTCTACGTCATGCCCTACATCGAGGGCGAAACGCTGCGGGAAAAGCTGACGCGAGAGACGCAGCTCGGCGTCGACGAGGCCGTGCGCTTGGCCCGCGAAGTGCTCGACGCCCTGCAGTACGCGCACGAGCACGGCATCGTGCACCGCGACGTGAAACCGGAAAACATTCTGCTGCACGGCGGGCACGCACTGGTGGCGGACTTCGGGATCGCGCTCGCCGTGAGCGCGGCGGCCGGCGGGAGGATGACCGAGACGGGGCTCTCGTTGGGCACGCCGCACTACATGAGTCCGGAGCAGGCCACGGCGGAGAAGGAGATCACGCCGCGGAGTGACGAGTACTCGCTGGCCAGCGTGCTGTACGAGATGCTGGCCGGACAGCCGCCGCACGTGGGCGGACCGGCGCAGCAGGTGATCATGCGGATCATCACCGAGCGGGCGCGGCCGGTGAGCGAGTTCCGCAAGAACGTGCCGCCCAACATAGTGGCGGCGCTCGACAAGGCGCTCGAGAAACTTCCCGCTGATCGGTTCGAGAGCGCGAAGGCGTTCAGCGACGCTCTGGCCAACACCGGGTTCACGAGCGCGACGCTGAGTGGCGCGGCGGCGCGCACGGGTGCGGGCGTGGGCCGGATCTCCATGCGGCGATTCATCGGCGTGTCCGTGCTCGCGGCGGCGGCGATCGCGGCAGCACTGTGGGGATGGCTGCGCCCCGCTGCTCAGCCAGTGGTCAGTCGGTACCGCACGATGCTCTGGGACACGCCGCAGAGCCCACCTGGCCTGGTGGCAAAGGGAGTAGCCATCTCGCCGGACGGCGGCACCGTGGTGTTCGTTGACAGCACTGCGGCGGGGTGGCAGCTCCTCGCGAAGCAGCGCGATCAGGTCGACGCCGCCGTGATAGCCGGCACGGAGGGCGCCAACGGAGCGCCGAGATTTTCACCCGACGGCGCGTGGATTGCGTTCGTCACGCGCGACGGAAAAGTGAAGAAGGTGCCGCGGGGCGGCGGGGCGTCTGTTGTCCTCGCCGATTCGGCCTCGCGAGGCACGATCGCGTCGCTCGCGTGGCTCGAGGACGGCACGATTGTGTTCGTGGACGCCGGATTCGGCGTGCGTACCGTGGGTCAGGATGGCGGCGCGCCTCGGCAGGTCTTTGCCGCGCCGAATCTGATCGATACGGCTGCGCGCGGCATCACGAGCGTGGCTGGCCTCCCGGGCGGCGGGAGGGCGCTGATCGTCGCCTGCACGAACGCGTGCGTCCACAGCGACCTCCGAGTGTTCGACATGAAGACGCTCAAAGCCACTGAGCTCATGCCGGATGTTCTCTCCGCGTGGTCGCTCCCCGGTGGCATCGTGGCATTCGTCCGCAAGGACGGAAACGTTCTCGCCGCCCCGTTCGACGCGGGCGCAGCGCGCTTTCTCCGGCCCCCCGCACCAATGTTCGACGGCGTGCGCATCCCCAACTGCTGCAACGCCGACGCGGCGGTCTCGGCGGGCGGCACGCTGATCTACGTCGCCGGCCTGGCTGCCGCGCCGACCGTTCGCTACCAGCCCGTGTGGGTCACACGAAGCGGCGCGTCCACGCCGATCGACACGGGGTGGACGATCCCCGTTTCGCTGGACTGCACGTGCAGCGGCGGTCTCGCGCTCTCGCCCGACGGCCGCCGGCTGGCGCTGAGCGTCGAGCGCGTCGCGCGGAGCGGGGATGGTGACGTGTTCGTCAAGCAACTCGACGCGATGCCCTTCGCGCTGATGCCGCTCACGTTTGCCGGCGACGGCGCGAGTCCCGCGTGGACGCCGGATGGAAGGTCGATCGTCTATGCCGAGGCCAGAGGGGGCAACGATCCCGTGTCGGCGCTCGTGCGCCGCCGGGCCGACGGGACCGGCGGCGTGGACACGCTGTTGCCGCCGCGGCCGCGCTCAGTCATCGAAGCCGCGCTGACGCGGGACAGCACCGAGTTCATCCTGCGCTACGATATCAACGGCGCCGCGCGCGACATCGTGCTGGCGCACCGTGGAGATACGGCGACCACGCCGCTGATGGCGGAAGCCCGGTATTCAGAGATTTTTCCGGCCCTCTCGCCCGACGGACATTGGCTCGCATATGCGTCCAATGAGACCGGACGATTCGAGGTGTACGTGCGTCCCTTTCCGGACGTGAACGCGCGGCGCGTGCAGGTTTCGCAGTCCGGCGGACGGGAGCCGCGCTGGTCGCGCAGCGGGCGCGAGTTGTTCTACCGAAACGGAGTAGGCGGGTTCGTATCGGCGAGCGTGGTGGCAGCCGCGTCGTTCACGCTGGGCGCACAGACGGTGCTGTTCGACGCCGGCCCGTTCTACTATGGCGAGTCTTCACGGTCGTACGACGTGGCGCCCGGCGACCAGAAGTTCGTGTTCCTGCAAAAAGCCCTGGCGAAGAAGGCGAGCGGCGCCGCGGCGATGGACAAACTCGTGGAGGTGACGAACTGGGCGACGGAGGTGCGGGCGAAGCTGGCGGGGAAGGCGCCGAAGTAGCGAGCGGAGGTTCACGCATTCTCGTCCCGAACCGCACCAGCGTGACTTCATCGCCGTCCCGGCTGCATACGACCATTGCCTTCGGGCTGGTGGGCGGCGCGCTCTTTGCGGCGCTCCGTCTGGTCGAGTACCGGTATCTGATCGTCGAGCACTCGCTCGAGGTATACGGCGCGCTCGTGGCGGTGATTTTTGCCGGCGTGGGGATTTGGCTCGGCACGTCGATCGTCCGGACCCGCGAGGTGATTCGCGAGATCGCCGTCCATGTAGAAGTTCCGGTGGAAGTCCCCGTCGAAGTCCGTGTGCCGGCAAACGCGCCGTTTGTCCGGGACCAGCAGCAACTCGACGCCCTGCGCATCACCGAACGCGAGTTGGAAGTCCTCGCGCTGATCGCGCAGGGGTTGAGCACGCGCGAGATGGCCGGGCAACTCCATGTCAGCGAGAACACCATCAAGACGCATGCGAGCCGGGTGTTCGCGAAGCTCGGGGCGAGGCGCCGCACGCAAGCCGTACAACTCGGCAAAGCACATCGTCTGATCCCCTGACCCGTAACGCACGCTCATCCGAACGAATGATTTTGCAAGAATTCTGAAAAATCACCCGAACGGGTGACGCGCCGGCCGCCGCGCGCCACCAGGTTCGACACTCCTCTCTTCCACGGAGCCGTGGCCATGCAAAAGACCATTCTGAAGTTCGGATTCCTCGCCGGCGTTATCCTCGCGGCCGCGATGATCGCGACCCTGCCCTTTCTCGAAAAGATCGGCGACTGGGCGTACGTCCTGGGTTACACCACGATGGTGCTCGCCTTCCTCATGACGTACTTCGGCGTGCGGTCGTATCGCGACACCGTGGGCCGCGGTGCGGTCACCTTCGGCCGCGCGTTGCTCATTGGGGCCGCGATCACGGGCATCGCTTCCTGCTGCTACGTCGCGACCTGGGAAGTGATCTACTACAAGTTCACGCCCGACTTCGCCGAGAAGTACGCCGCGCGCCAGATCGAGAAGACGCGCGCGTCCGGTGCGTCGGCGGCGGCGCTCGCCAAGACTGAACAGGAGATGGAGCAGTTCGAGGCGATGTACAAGAATCCCATCTCGAATGTCGCGATGACGTTTCTCGAGCCGCTGCCCGTGGGGATCGTGATGACGCTCGTCGCGGCCGGTATGCTCAAGCGTCGCCCCACGGCGACGTAGGCAACGCCTCGCCCCACCTGCACCTCACGGCGGGGCGAGGTGGTCGGCCCGAGACTTGCAACCTGGTCCCATTAGGTGTGCGGACTACTCGCGAGGGAGCCGATCATGCAGGCAAGCTTGGTGGCAGCGCCCCGCCGACATATGCGTTGCAGCCGCGCCTCACTCGCCGTGCTGCTCCTGGGCTTCGCCCTCGGCGGTTGCGAGAGCGGCGGGGCGACGCTCGTCGACTCTTCCCCGGGGCCTACTGCGCCCGGCGCCCAGACGCCCGGCGCCCTGACCCAAGTGGTGCTGACCTCCAGCGCGACGCAGTTGGCGCCTCTCGGCACCTTGGCATTGCACGCCGCCACGCTCGATGCCGCCGGCGATACGCTTGCGTCGACGACATTGACGTGGACCACGAGCAACCCGTCCGTTGCTACGGTCGATGGCACTGGGCTTGTGACCGGCGTTGCCGCTGGCACGGCTAGCATCACGGCGACGTCGGGGTCGGTCACCTCGAATGCGGTTGCCCTTACGGTCACGAATGCGACCGCGGCCACGGTGGCGATCAGCGCGCCAGCCTCATCGATCGTGGCGTCGGCCACGACGCAAGCGGTTGCCGTGGTTCACGATTCCGCAGGCCGCACGTTGGCCGGCGTACCGCTCACGTGGGCGTCGAGCAACCCTGCCGTGGCAACAGTCTCGAGCAGCGGCCTCGTCACGGGCGTGACAGCGGGAACCGCTGCCATCAAGGCAACATCCGGATCTGTGACGTCAAATGCGCTGCAAATCACCGTCACGAACCCCGTGGTGGCAACCGTAAGCGTGACCGCCAGCGCGACGCAGTTGGCGCCTCTCGGCACCTTGGCATTGCACGCCGTCGCGCTCGACGCCGCCGGCGATACGCTTGCATTGACGACATTCACGTGGACCACGAGCAACCAGGCCGTTGCGACGGTCAATGGCATCGGGCTTGTGACCGGCGTTGCCGCTGGCACGGCAAGCATCACGGCGACCTCGGGATCGGTCACCTCGAATGCGGTTGCCCTTACGGTCGTGAATTCAACCGCAGCCACCGTGGCGATCAGCGCGCCAGCCTCATCGATCGTGGCCTCGGGCACGACGCAAGCCGTTGCCGTGGTCCGCGATGCGGCGGGCCACACCCTGACCGGCGTACCGCTCACGTGGGCATCGAGCAATCCTGCCGTGGCAACAGTCTCGAGCAGCGGCCTCGTCACGGGCGTCGCAGCGGGGACGGCAAACATCACGGCGACTTCAGGATCCGTGTCGTCGAACTCCATGCAGATCGCCGTCGTCGCCGCGTCAGTGGCCAGCGTGACCGTGACCGCCGGCGCGACGACGTTGACGGCGTATCAGACGTTGCAGGCGCAGGCGGTGGTGAAGGACGCGAGCGGTAACGTGCTCGCTGGCCTGGGTGTCGCGTGGACCTCGAGCAACCCATCGGTCGCGACCGTGAGCGGGAGCGGCCTGGTGACGGGTGTGGTTCCCGGGACGGCGAGCATCACCGCGACGGTGGGGTCGGTCACATCGAACGCGATCGTGCTC
>JBOHTH010000071.1:0-2356 GCA_050733535.1 Gemmatimonadaceae bacterium
AAACTGGACCGCGTACTCATAAATATACAACAAAAGCTCTGTCGTTCGCATGGACCACCTCGCGTGTTATATGTAGTCGCAAGATAGGATCGCGAGGTAGATGTGTAACTCGTCCGATCCGTTTGGGCTGTGCCCGAAGGACGCGGGCGGTGATGGTGCGAGTGCAATTTTGTCTGATTGTCCTATCGGTTCCAAAGGGTACGGTGAGTTCCACCACGAACACCACGAACCCGCCTTAGAGCATACCGCGTTTGACCCGGTCATGTTCGTGTTGGCGGTATTGACGGGCGGTAGCAGCGCGGCCGTAGAGGCGGAGGCCGCAACGACTGAAAAGGTCGTGATCGGCGAGACAATGGACCGCGTTCGAGCAGCGGCGCTGGACGCAAGCGCGGGTGTGTTCGAGAAAGCGCCCGGCGCGACAGCGCAAGAGATATATAAGGCGAACATGAGTTGGCTACGTGGCGCCATGCACGAGGGGAAAGAGGTCATCGATATTGGAACAGACCTTGGGAGGGGCGAGCGCAGCCCTTGGTACCGACTCGAAAAAGAACTGCTTGAGCGTCGCGGCTACCCAGTAACTAAAATCTCACATCCATGATGATGACCACATCCCTCGTCAGCACGATCAACCACGCTATGGAGCCGCTTACCAAACGGTTTGGGCTCTTGGTGCGGGAAGAATCGGAATCGGCGATGACCGCCGAAGTGCTTTACGCGAACGACGTGACGGCAATGCGAGTCACTATTGAGTGGCTAGAGTACCGGCCATTTGTGACACTGTATCAGTTAGAAGGCGGTCACCTTCCGTTGAAGACTGCCGTCGCTCTGGCGATGCATGAAAAAGTGAAAGCCTTTGACGCCGACATATTGCTGAAGCTTCGCATGGAGGGCGCTTCGCCGGTCGGAAAGATGTTCAGTGCGTGGAACCCTGATGCGGCGTTATCTCTGTTGAGCGAATATGCTGTCGCCCTGGGGCAGCACGCAGATGACGTACTGAGCGGCGACTTCGAGATATTCTCGACACTTGAAGATATACTCCGCAGGCAATTCGACGCGCTGCGGGAGTGAGAGAGCGGCGAAGAGGTGAGTCACATTGACGAACTGACGCCCGCTCAATCAGTGTGTGCGGGACTACCCGTAGATCCCGAGCTTCGGATCCGATCGAAAGAGCGGAACCTGGTCCTCTATCGAGGAGCAAGATGGTAAGAATCATGCGATAGCACCGTGAGCAGCGCCTTCAGCGACACCACGGTGGAGGGCGCCATCCAGTCGGTGCCGAGCCTCGCGCGGGTGATCCATGATAGTCTCGACGCGGAAGGCAGTCTGCTCATCAATACGCGCGCGTCCGCACCGGACATCGGCGGCAACACGACCCAGCAGACGACCTTCAGCTACGACGCCGCGCACCGCCGGCGGACGCGCGAGGAGCAGAACTCGAGCAGCGATTCGACCGTCTATGATCCGGCCGGCAATCCGGTCCAGGAGATCACCGCGCGGCAGAAGACGATCCGGCAGACGTACGATGCGCTGAACCGTCTCGCGATGCGCACGCTCCCGGGCGACACCACGGCGCAGGAGATCTGCACGGGTTGCACCAACAACGTGGGGCTCACCCTCGCGCGGTTCCCGTACTGGCCGACGGTGCTCCCCGGCGGGTCGACGAGCGCCGATCTCATTATCCAGCCGGATACGGCGCGCTTCACGTACGACGCCGCCGGGCACATGCTCACCGCGATCAATCACGACGCGCAAGTATGGAAGAGCTATTTCGCCAACGGCGCCGTCCACGTCGAGCGCGACACCCTCCGCGTGTACGACCCCGCCGACACGATGAGCTACCAGTGGGGCTATGAACACTGGTATACCCGGACGTATGCGTACGATTTGAGCGGGCGCCGCACGATCCGCACGGACTCCATCGCCGGCGCCGGCGGGGGTGCGCAGACCTACCACTACAACGCGCTTGGCCTGCTCGACTCCACCACCGCCTGGGGCATCGCGAACGCGTTCCAGTACGACGCCAGCGGCCGTCTGATCCACCGGGCGACCGGCACCGGCGTGTTCGAGTCGCGCACGTACGACGATGACGACGACCTGACCTCACGCACGAACAACACGTACAACGACGGCATGAGCTACGACGCGCGCGGCAAGATCACCGGCTTCTCGACGTCGATCAGCCCGGTGATGCCAGGAGGCGGGAGCCGCATCAACTCGTACAGCACCGAAAGCTCATCGATGCGCTACGACGGCTTTGGCGGGCTGGTGGAGGTCGACCAGGACCGGGGCTCGCCGGTGGCGGACGAGTACATGCTCGACGCGCTCGGCAACCTCCTCCGCCACGACCAGAACCGCA
>JBOHTH010000072.1:0-3550 GCA_050733535.1 Gemmatimonadaceae bacterium
GAAGTCGAGCGGGTGAAAGCGATATATGCTGAACTCGTCGGACGGATGTATACGCCGGACAAGGGTTCGCCGCGACCGCTGGTGTTGAACGACTTTCTCTTCGTTGCGCCCTACAACGCGCAGGTTCGCGCCCTCGAGGCTGTGCTGCCTGCAGGAGCCCGCGTCGGCAGTGTGGACAGGTTTCAGGGGCAGGAAGCGCCCGTGTGCATCCTGTCGCTCTGCTCGAGCTTCGGCGAGTACGGTTCGCGCGGCCTCTCATTTATCCTCGACCGCAACCGAATCAACGTCGCCATTTCGCGCGCGAAATGTCTGGCCGTGGTGGTGGCGGATCCGCGAATCGCCGCGACCGCCGCGGGGTCACTCGGGGAGATGCGTCTGCTGAACCTGTTCTGCAAGCTGCTCGGCTAGGTCGAAGACCGTTTCGCGCGCCGACAGTGGAGGATTATTTCACCTTCACTCGTGAGAGCGCGGCGAGCACACCCTCACACCCAATCCCGACTATACGGTCGCGATACATCAGAACATCGCTGCGCGAACGCCGTGCGGAGTGAGCCGCGGCGTTGCGATACGGAGCCAGGTCATCGAGGATCGCGGCAAGCCCCTCGGTGAACCATTTGCCCCCGGTCAGATGCGTGGCGAGGTAATCCAAACGCTCGCGATCATGAGAGATGATACGCGCCAGCTGCCCCACCGACTGGCTTCGCGACACGCTGAAATCCACAGACTTCCCGTCGACGTTCCCGCAACGGATCGCAGGAGGTGCCTTCGCCAGCGCTTGCGCCAGGATTGAACTGACCTGAACCTCGAGCGCCTTGCTCAGCTCGACAAGCACGGTTGCGAAATCGAACGCTGTGTCACGGCGATGATCTCGCATGAGGCGTTCAGCAGTTGCGACAAACGTGCGCGCAGTCGGAAGCAGGGCGGTCCATGCAGCCAGGCCGATGACGTTGTCTCGTAGGTCGGTCACGAGACCGCCGAGTTCCGCGCGATCAGCGTCCGCCTGAACCCAGAGCTGGCCGTCATTGAGGAGATCCCGCTCATCGTCGTCGAAAAACAATGCGCCATCGGGGCGGGTGACGAGCAATGGCAGGTTCACGATGCCGCCATAGAGCGAGACCGGTCGATCCGCGTATGAAGTGACACGCAACTGAGTGAGTTCTTCCTGTACGGCCGGAGTGTCGTCGTCCACGAGCGCACGGATATCGAGAAGCTTGAACCAGCAATCGGCTGATAGCGAGTCGCGCTTGTAGTAGGCGGGCGTGTGCGTGGGATCATCGACGGACTTGTTTCCAGTCGTGACTGCGGTGACCTCGGCCACATAGAGCGATCGATAGTCGGTGAGATACAGCTGCAGCTCGATTCGCTTGTCCAGTCCATAGTTCAGCGCGAGAATCTGCGGCAGATGTCCGAGGGGTTGCTGCCGGTTCGGCGAGCGAACGCGTCCCCACCAGACATAGGCATCGTCCCAGGAAGCGAGTTCATTGTCCGCGTCACGCACATGCTGGAGCAGGAGCTGCACATGTGCATCGAGGGCATCGGCTGCGTAAGACGGATTCCAGACGGCGACGAGGTGGTGCGGCGTCATGCCGTGCCTGCGGCGTGATTCATTGAGACAAAATACGCTCGACTTGCTGTGCCGACGCAACCGCCCGATGCCGTTGGGCGAGCTCCGCTACCGCGCCCTGATCCACGATCCGGTCGCGCAGCAGTTGCTCCGCGATCGCATCCACGAATGGACGGTGCTTCGCAAGCATGTCCTTCACAACGCCGTACTCCGTCGTGAGGAACTCCTGCACGAGCTTCTCGACATGCGCGGCCTCTGACGCGGAGAACGGATCGTCGCCGAGTTTGGCCACTTTGAGATTGGAAGCCGCGCGCCCCTCAACGTCCATTGACGGCGCGAACCCCCAGAACGTGAACGCCGCCCCCGCACTCCCCGTCGCTTGCTCCAGATCGCGCCGGGCGCCATTCGTGACCTGCTCGGCCCCGAATACCAGCTCTTCGGCTGCGCGTCCCGCAAGGCGGATGCGAATGTTGTGACGGAACGTTTCGTACGTGACCCGGTCCGCGAGGTCCGTATGAAACTGATATGACTCCACGACGATTCCCTCGAACACGGAAGACGGCACGATCGAGATGTAGTCAGGCGTGTTCTTTCCATTCGAGTCGATCACGGCCACCGCCGCGTGTCCGGCCTCATGGTATGCCGTGTTGCGGTTGGTCTCGCGAGCGTCTGTGGGCGGAACGTCCTCCTCGACGAAACCACGCGCCGCCATGTTTGCGAGATCGAGAAACTCGAGCGCGCGGGTCTCTGATGCGAGTAGACGCCGCAGGCGAAGGAGCGCCAGCGCCTCGCGGCGGTCGGAGTCGTACTCCATTCGGAACAGGCGGCCGACCTTGCCCGGTGATGCTGTGATCGACTCCGCGCACTGCTCCCGGCCGATGCGATTGATGATCGTGTTGCCGAGTGCGACCATCGTGGGCGCGGGGAGACTGAAGAAACGATCGAAGAGACCGGCTTCGCGGAGGCTTTCCGGCAGATCGGTGATGGTGAATGCCGACGTCGCGAAGACGACGGGATGCGCGGGATCGAAGTCGCGCACCCACTGCGCGAGCTGTGCGCGGAAACGCTCGATTGCCTCGGATTTCTCCGTGCGCTCGCCGCCCTTGCTCGCGCCGAGCCAGTCGCCCGGCTCCAGGCAGACGAGCATGGGAGCCGCAAGTTGCCGTTCAGCCAAGGACGGCTGATCGAACAGTTCGTCCTCCGGCACGAAGACGAACTGCATGCCGGCGTCGGCCGCGACCAGTTGGAGCGCGGCGCGGCAGCCGCGCATTTCGTCGCTGACGACGAGCGCGGCGCGGCCGGTGAGGTCCCAGTCGACATCGGCGCCTTGGGCAGTCTCGGCGGCTTCGCAGGCCGCGAGGAGCTCATACGCCCAGGCCTGAAGGCGGCTGCTGCCGGGGAAGCATTCCCAGCCGGGTGCGTCTGCTGCGATGGTCGGCGCATTCGCCGGAGAGGTCCTGACTGCTGCTCCCATTCCTGATCCTCGTGCGTTGAATGGTCAGTAAGGAAGACTGGGGGGAGGGTCTGACAGTTGACGGTGTGATGGGGTCATACTCGTCAGCGCCGAGGCGGTCCGGCAGCCGTTGGTCGCGCCGGTTGCACCTGCCGGCACTACTGCGCCCGGGTCTGATTGCAAGACGCTTTTGCGCCACTGGCGACGGGCCCTCTCGTGAGTTCCTGTTCTTGTGGCGCGGCAATCGACAAAGTCAAACGGGAGCGTCAATGGCGGTATCGGCAGTGGCCAAGATCATCGTCGATGATTGGTCAAAGTGAGTGATCTGCTCGCGGGGGATGGCGATGTTCCGAAGTTCGAGGACCGTTTCACTGCGGACTCGCAACTCGGACGGCTATTGATGCGCCGCGACGTCCCGGCGCCAACTGAGCTCTGGCATTCGCTATCGGTTGAGGTTCGAACAAATGCAGTTAGCGCGATCTTCGCGAGTGACGATCGTACGCTCCAGCAGAACCTTAGGGATTACCTTGGGA
>JBOHTH010000073.1:0-20365 GCA_050733535.1 Gemmatimonadaceae bacterium
TGGTGAAGGAGTTCGCGCGTGCTGTCGTAGTCGTGGCCGAGCCGGCGCTGCGCCTCGGCGATGGCGGCGTCCAGTGACATTCCGCGCGCGACGAACCGCTCGACGCGCTCGTCGAAGTGGAAGCGAAGCTCATCGTCCATGTCGGCGTGCGTGACGTCGGGGCGGCGCAGTGCGATCCGGAACAGGCGGCGCACGCCGGAGCGAATCCCGCCTGGGCGGTTGGGCACGGCCTACACCGAGCGCCGCGCGAGAATGGCGCTCATCGTCGCGGCGTAGCGCGTCCAGCTCGACGATTCCGCGCGCAGGTACGTGCGGCCGGCCACGGTCATCTCATAGTAGCGGGCGCGGCGGTTGTTCTCCGTGATCCCCCACGCCGCCGTGATGTGCCGGCGTTCCTCCATGCGATGGAGCGCCTGATAGAGCGCGCCGTCGTCCACGCTGAGTTCGCCGCCGGAGCGGTCCTCGAGCCAGCAGGTGATTTCGAAACCGTGCATCGGGCCCCAGCTGAGGGCTTTGAGCACGAGGATGTCGAGCGAACCCTTCACGAGCGCCACGAACAGCCTCCGGCCAGAGTCTAGGGGTTAGACACTGGGGGGAGAGAAAGTGTTGCCCGAGCTGTCTGATGCAAGAACGCCAGATGAAAGAAATCAGAAGTCTTTCATCTGGCGTTCTTGCATCTAAAGACCGGGCCGTTCAGCTCTTCCTACATCGCCACAGTTGGCTTTGCCGGCCCCTCAACTGTCGTCGGCACCACCGGCTGGAGCCCCGCCGCCTTGAGCAAAGTATTGATCTTGTCGAGGTAGAGCTTCACCGATTTGTCATACCGGCCGAGCTGGAGGTCCAGCTTTGGCGAGACGGTGTTGAACACCTGGTATGCCTGCGGCGGCGGGCGGCGGTCGCCGCTCTGGACGAAGCCCAGAAGCGCCGCGATCTGGTTGTTGAGGCGGACGGGGAAGTTGAGCGGATCTTCACCGCTCTTGTTCCGCGTCTGGTAGACCGAGTCCTCGACGCTCCCGATGCTGTCGGTGAGGACCCGGGAGAGGTCGCCGAATGCCTTCACGTTCGTCATCTTCGGCGCGCGCTCGTCGAGTTGCTCCTTGATGCTGCGAATTTTCTTCACGGCGTCGTCGGCTTCGGTCATGCGGTCGCGGAGCTTGAGCGCGAACTTCGTCTGCTCGACAAGGTCCGCGTCGGTGGCACTCGTGCGCGGATCGCGCTTCACGATGAGCGGCTGCGCCATCGCTTTGTCTGTGCCGTCCGTGACGCGCACCGTGTAGTGTCCCGGCGCGAGCACCGGTCCCTGCACGCCGCCCGCCCACAGGATCATGCCGCGGAAGTTCGACGCATCGGGGTAACGCATGTCCCAGCGATACGTGTTCACGCCGGCCTTGTTCGTCACGACGGGGGCGCGCCCGCCGAATCCGCGTCCGCCGCCGCGTCCCTCGGGCGGGGTGGGCTGCGTGTCCGTCGAGGCGAATTTCTTTATGGTCTTCCCCGCGGCGTCGAGGAACTCGATCGTCACCGGCTCGCCGCCCTTCGCGAGACGATACGTCACGAGCGCCTGCGCGCCGCCGACGCGCGTCACCGGCGCCAGCTTGTAGAAGAAATCCTTGGTATCGGCCTTTGCGACTTCGGGTGCTTCGCGCAGTGTGGTGAGGTTTTCCATCACCCAGAATGCGCGGCCGTGCGTGGCGATCACCATGTCGTCATCGCGCAGCGCGATGTCGTGCACCGGCACCGGCGGCAGGTTGCGCGCGAGGCTCTGCCAGTGTGCGCCCGCATCGTATGACAGGTATATGCTGCGCTCTGTCGAAGCGTACAGCATGCCGGGACGATAGAGGTCCTCGCGAATTGCGCGCGTGAACCCGTCAGCGGGAATCCCATCCGTGATTTTCGTCCACGTCACGCCGTAGTCCGTGGTCTTGTAGAGATACGGCGTCATGTCGTCGAGCTGATACCGGTTCCCCGCGACCCATGCGGTTCCAGGCGCGTGCGGCGACGGATCGATGATCGAAACACGCATCCACTCGGGCCACTTGGGCGTGACGTTCTTCCACGTCTTGCCGCGATCGCGCGTGACGTGGATGAGCCCGTCGTCCGATCCGGCCCAGAGCAGCCCCGGCACGATCGGCGATTCCTGCAGCGCGAACACGGTGCCGTAGTACTCGACCGACGTCTGATCTTTCGTGATCGGCCCGCCGGCGCTCCCGAGAGTCTTGGGATCGTGACGCGTGAGATCGGGCGAGATGATCGACCAGGTCTTGCCGTCGTCGGCCGACTTGAACACGACGTTCGATCCCACATACAGCACGTGCGGATTGAACGGCGAGTTCATGATCGGATAGGTCCACTGGAAACGGTACTTCGAATCCACCGCGTCGTGGCCCATCGGATTCAGCGGCCACGGGTCGAGACGGTCGCTCAATCCCGTGCGGCGATTGAACACCTGGAGCACGCCGCTGTAGTTCCCGCCGTATGTGATGTCGGGATCGAGCGGATCGGATGCGATGTATCCGCTCTCGCCACCGGCAACGCCGTAGAACGTCGAGTACTGCGGACCCGCCGCGCCACCGCGTCCGCCTCGACCGCCGCCCCCGCGCCCGCCGCCTTGCTCGCGCACAGGGCCGCAGTTCGGGCCGGCATCCTGCTTCGACCCGCACACATCGTACGGAAACGAATTCGTGAGATGCACGTGGTAGAACTGCCCTGTCGGCACCTCAACGCTGACGCGCGTGGTGCCGCCGTCGGTCGTGATCACGGCGCCGTTGTCGTGCACCATCACCAGTCGTTTCGAATCGTCCGGCGCCCACCAGATGTCGTGGTTGTCGCCGGCGCCGAACCCGTTCGCCCACGTCATGCCGCCGTCCTTCGACCACTCGGGGCTCACCTGCGGCGCCGCGACGACGTTCGTGTCTTTCGGATCGGCATAGATGTTCGAGTAGTACCACGCGCGCTGCCGCAGGTCACGTGAACCGCTCAGGAACTTCCAGGTCGCGCCCGCGTCGTCAGAGCGATACACACCGCCGCCCGGCTCATTCTCGATCAGCGCCCATACGCGCGACGGCTTCGCGGGCGAGATCGCAATTCCCATGCGCCCAAGCAGTCCGCTCGGGAGACCCTGATTGTGCGTAATCTCCGTCCAGTGATCGCCACCGTCGGTCGTCTTGAAGATCCCGCTTCCCTTGCCGCCGCTCGAGAACGTCCACGGCGCGCGATACGCCTGCCAGAGCGTCGCGTAGAGCACGTTCGGATTGCCCGGCTCCATGATGAGATCGGCGACGCCGGTGGAGTCGTCGCGGAAGAGGACCTTCTTCCACGTTTTGCCGCCGTCCACGGTCTTGTAAACGCCGCGCTCCGGGTTCGCACCAAATGCGTGGCCGAACGCGCCGACATACACGATGTCCGGGTTGGTCGGGTTGATGCGGATGCGCGAGATGTACTGCGTCTCCTTCAATCCCATCGACGTCCAGGTCTTGCCGCCGTCAGTCGTCTTCCACACGCCGTCGCCGTACGACACATTGCCGCGGATCTCCGTCTCTCCACCGCCCGCGTACACGATGTCCGGATTGCTTTCACTCTGTGCGAGCGCGCCGACACTGCCGCCGAAATATTTGTCGGTAACCGGAACGACGGTGTGCCCGCCATCCGTCGTCTTCCAGACACCGCCGCCCGTCGTGCCGAAATAATATTCTTTGGGACGCGCCGCGGAGCCTGCAACAGACACCATGCGGCCCGCGGAGTTCGGACCGATGTTCCGCCATTTGACGTTGCCCCAGAACGCGGAGTCAACCGGACCGGAGAGCGAGTATGCCGGCGCGGCGTGCTGCGCGACGGGACGCACGGTCGGACGGGCGGCGGGGCGAGTCGCCGGCGCTTGCTGCGCAGCGAGGGCGAGGGGGAGCGCGAGGAGAGCGAGGAGGTGATGGAGGGCTTTCACTGGGTGTTGGGAGAAGGATCGGTAGGTTTGCGTGACTGGCGATGTGTTATCTGACCTCTTGCATCTTGGTTTCTTGTATCAGATAGCTGGTCTTTTCGAGCTGTCCGATGCAAGAACGCCAGATGAAAGACACAAGACCGTTTTCTGACCGCTTTCATCAGGATTTCTTGTATCGGATAGCTGGGTTCTTCTCGAGCTGTCTGATGCAAGAACAACAGATGAAAGCCACAAGACCTTTTCTGACCTCTTGCATCTGGATTTCTTGTATCAGATAGCTGGGTCCTTTCGAGCTGTCTGATGCAAGAACAACAGATGAAAGACTCCAGATCACCGGCCAAGCCAGAATCCTCTATATATAGAGGGTCTGCACGCTCGTATCCCCATCCGCTCACGAAGATGACAACTATCTGTCAACGAGCCCTCCTCCTCCTGCTCGGCATCCCGGCGATTGTCTCCGCTCAGGAGATTCCGTCGCGCATTGCCGACACAACGTACTGGCGGATGGTCACCGAGTTTTCGGAGCCGAGCGGAAACTTTCCGAGCGACAATCTGCTGTCGAACGAGACATCACTGCAGTACGTCATCCCTGACCTGGTGCGCAGCACGAAACCGGGCGGCGTGTACCTTGGCGTCGCGCCCGAGCAGAACTTCACCTATCTCGCCGCGCTGAAGCCGAAAATCGCGTTCATCGTCGATATCCGGCACGACAACTCGATGCTGCTGTTCGTGTACAAGGCCCTGTTCGAGTCATCGACCGATCGTGCCGACTTCGTGAGCCGGCTCTTCTCACGCCCGCGTCCAGCGGGGCTCGATACGGCGTCGACGGTCGCCCAACTCATGCAGGCCTACACCGCAGCGCCTCGCGACAGCGCGTTGTTCGTAAAGAATCTCGCCGCCGTGAAGGAACGGCTCACGAAGACCCACGGCTTTCCGCTCACACACGACGAGCTCGCGAGTGTCGACTACGTCTACTCATGGTTTTACCACGCCGGCCCGGATCTCAGCTACAACATGAACATGGGTGGCTACCGCAGCCGATACCCGACGTACGCGATGCTGATGCGCGAAACCGATGGCACAGGAGCACAGCGGAGCTATCTCGCGAACGAGTCGAATTTTCGGGTCGTGAAGGAGATGGAAGAGAAGAATCTCATCATCGGCATCACGGGTGACTTCACCGGCCCGAAAGCGCTGCGCGCAGTGGGCGATTATGTGCGCGAACGTCATGCGACCATCACGGCGTTCTACGTCTCGAACGTGGAGTTCTACCTCTTCAGGCAGGGCGACGATTGGAAAAAGTTCTACGCGAACGTCGCAACGCTCCCGCTCGACGACTCGAGCACGTTCATCCGGTCGCTTTCACAAAGTTACAGCTTTCGCCCGGAGCGGCCGCGGAGCCCGAACGGAGCGCAACTCGAGCTCCTGTGCTCGATGCAGGACCTGTTGAAGGCCTACAATGCGGGGATGATCTTCTCATACATGGATATGATCGATCTCTCAAAGTAGGAACCGTCAGGCGGCCCGGGACTCCCGCCTCCCGAATCAGGCGGCCTGCGGCTCCCGCCTCTCGTATCAGGTGGCCTGAGGCTCCCGCTTCCCGAACAGCTTGCGCAGCAGCCAGACCACCACGACGATCGGCAGCACGACGAACAACAGCGCCTTGAGGATCACGATCGTGAACAGGCCGACCGCGATCAGCACGAGCACGGGGATCCCCATGATCGCCATCGCGAGAAACGGGCGAAGCGCAAAAAGCCTGAGCAGGGCGGCAATCATGGCGAACTCCTTGGTGACCCGGTGGACCTCCCTACGCAGGCTGCGCCCCACGGTTTCGCGACCACCGCCCCGGGTGTTGGCGCAACGCCACATCACGTGCACCACATTGGTGCACATCGATCCGAAAATTGTCGCGTGTCGACCGCGACACGGATAACGCGACGTGTCAGAGGCAACTTCAGGATGGCGTGCGACTTGCACTGACCAAGGGTGTGCCGACTACCCTCTCGCCTTCCCTCATCCTTGTCGCGACCCTCAAACCGTCGCTCGTGCAACTCTTGCGCGACGCGGGCTTCGATGTCGCGGTCGCGACATCGGGTGGGGAGCTGTGCAGGATCGCCTCCACAACGTCGCCGGACGTAGCTATCCTCGACAACCTCCTCGAAGACATGTCCGGCACGGAGGCGTGCCGGCTTCTGCGCGCTGATCCCGCGGTATCGCGCCAGCTGCCGATCCTCATCGTCGTCGATGGCATCGCCAGCCCGGAATTGCGGGTAGCGGCGATCCACGTTGGCGTCTGGGATTTTCTCGATCGCACGGCGCGCGCGGACGAAATCGTGCAGAAGATCAGCGCCCATATCCAGTCCCGGCGGGAGTTCGCGGAACTGGCGAGCGACGAGTTCGCCGACGCGGTGTCGGGCCTTCGAAGCCGGCTCGGCCTCGCGCGGCGTATCCGCGAGTTGGCGTCCCTGATGATGCGGATGCACTCGGGGCTGTGCTGCGTCGTGATCGAAACCGAGGCGAAGCTGCGCGTCATCGACCTTGACCGCGTCGTTGCGCGCGCGGCGCGGCTCTCCGACGTCGTCGGCCAGGTCGGCGAGTTTCGTACCGGCGTCGTCGGGCCGTCGACAGGTTCGGACGGCGCCGTCCGCCTCGCCACGCGCATCGTCAGCGCGGTCGCGGCCGCCGCGCGCGAACACGGTATCGTGCCTGCCGGCGGGTCGCCCGCGGATTTTGTCACCGTGGGGTACGACGCCGTCTCGAACGCGGCGTACGCGCCGTTCGATCCGATGGTAATGCTCCGTAACGCCTCGATCGCGGTCGCATCGGGTGATCGCCACGCGACGCTTCCGTGGCTGCGCCGCTTCTCGCCGGAACCGCATGATGAGTCTGCCTCGACCCCGCTCAAGTCGCACCCCACCGGTTCGCCCGACAGCCACTGGAGCCACTCATGAAGACGCGTCGTTTGATCGCGCTGTCCGCTGTTCTCACCATCGTCGTCGCAGCGTCCTGCGACCGCGGATCGTCACCGGTGTCGCCCGCAACGAATGTGGATGCGTTGTTCGTGCACCCCCTCGGCAACATTCAGCTCCTTGCGTGCACGCCGCTCCCTGCGGATTCGACGACTGCAGCCATCGGCCCCCGTGGCGGGATCATCTCCGTCGGCCCACACCACCTGGTGGTGCCGCGCGGAGCGCTCAGCTCAGTGGTGAACATCACGGCGATCGTGCCGAGTGACACGGTCAACCGCGTTGTTTTCCTGCCGTCCGGCCTGACGTTCCGGTGGCCAGCGCGACTCGAGATGAGCTATGCAAACTGCGGAGTGCTGCAACGGCTGTTGCCGCACCGCATCGCGTACATCGACGACGCGTTCAACATCCTCGACTTGCTGCCATCGCTCGACAACCTCCTCAGGCAGCGCGTCTCGGCGCGGATCCACCACTTCTCGGACTACGCGGTCGCATGGTGACACGCGACGAGATGGCGGACGCGGCCGCCGCCGTCGAAGCGGCCGAGCGGGCGGGCGACTCGCGCGCGACCGCCGAGGCGCTTCGCCGGCTGTCCGTGCTGCACCATCAGCGCGGATCGGTGTCGGAGGCCCGCCGCCTCTGCGAACGGAGCTTCACCGTCGCGCAGTCGCGCGGCGACATGGACCTCGCGGCGAAAGCGCTGAACGCGCTCGGCGTGCAGCAAATGCTCGGTGGCGCACCGGTCGACGCAGACCAGAGTTTCCAGCGCGCGCTGGCGCTCGGGAGCCGCGACACCGAGCTGCGCGCGCGCGTCGAGCAGAATCTCGGAATTCTCGCCAACATTCGCGGCGAACTCGACGCAGCGCTGGATCATTACGGGCGCTCACTCGACGCGTACCGTGCGCTCGGCGACGCACACGGCTGCGCGCTCACGGCGCACAATCTCGGCATGGTCAGCGCGGATCGCGGCAATCATGAGGAGGCGGACCGCTATTTCGAGGAGGCGCTGCAAGGCGCCGACCGGTCGAACGACACCGCGCTCTCCGCGCTCTGCCTCGTGAGCCTCGCCGAGCTGGACGTCGTGCACCAGCAGTACGAGAGCGCGCGGCAGCGGGCGGAGACTGCCCTCACCCTGTTCAACGGGCTTGGCGCACAGCGTGGGAAAGCCGACGCATACCGCGTGATCGGAGTGGTGTATCGCGAGACGGGACGGCCAACGCTCGCCGAGTCGCGGCTGCAGTCCGCGATCGAGCTGGCGATCGCGTCAGACGCCACGCTTATCGAGGCTGAGTCGTGCCGCGAGCTCGCCGTCCTGCTTCGTACCACGGGACGCAACCGCGATGCACTGCGAATGCTGGATCGCGCCCACCGGCTCTTTCACCGCCTCGATGCCCGCCCGGACACGGTGAACGTCGGCGGCCGGCTCGCCGAGCTGCAATCGACGTATCTCTCCGTCGTCCGCGAGTGGGGCAAATCCATCGAGACCACCGACAGCAATACGTTCGGCCACTGCGAGCGCGTCGCGCGCAATGCGGTCGCGCTCGCCCGCGCGCTTCAGCTCGAGGAGGTCGACGAGACGACGATCCTTCTCGGCGCGTATCTCCACGACGTGGGGATGGTGCGCGTGCCGCACGAAATCCTCACCAAGACCTCACCGCTGACGAAGGACGAAATCGCGGTCCTGCAGATGCACACGGTCTGGGGCGTCGAACTGCTGGCCGGCATCGAGTTTCCGTGGGATATCAAGCCGATCGTGCGCTGGCACCACGAGCGCTGCGACGGCACCGGCTATCCCGAACGCCTGCGCGGAAACGAGATTCCGCTCGGCGCGCAGGTCGTCGGCATTCTCGACACGTACGACAACCTCGTCACCGGGCGCTGCGGCGCACCGGCGATCGAGTCGCGCGAGGCGGTCTGGCGGATTGTCGATCAGCGGGAGGGGTGGACGGCGCGTGTAATAGACGCGTTCGTGCGGACGGTGGTGTGAACGCCGCGCAGCGCGGGGCCGCCATCGCGTTTCGTAGTTATATGGACACGACCAGGCTTTCTGAATAACGTCACGCATGGCAGTCAGCGACAGCTACCGGATGTTCGTGCTCGAGCAGATCGCGCGTGCGGCAGCGCAAGTCCGTGCGAAGAGCATGTTCGGCGGAGTGGGCATCTACTCGGGCGATCATTTCTTTGCGCTCATCGACAATGACACGCTGTTCTTCAAGGTGGACGACACGAACCGAGGAGACTTCATTGCCGCGCGGATGAAACCGTGGTCGCCATTTGAGAGCGGCGCGGAATCCGCTGGATACTACGAGCTGCCGGCGGATCTGCTCGAGGATCCGGACGAGATGAAGCCCTGGGTAGAGAAGGCGATCGCCGTCGCAGCGCGGAAGAAGCCGAAGAAGGGGCGCAAGCGGTAGCTCACGGCCCCCCCGCCGCATTTCGGTGAGGCTTAGGGCACCACGCGCGCCCTGACCAGTTTATCAAGCATTGGGAAACTCGCGTCGAGGTGCTTGTTCCCTTCCCCGAGCATCTTCTGCTGCTTGCCCAGCCGCAGGCCGCCGCCCGCATCCTCGCCATAGCCTGAGTAGAGCGCGTCGACAACGTCCATTCCCTCGACCACGCGCCCGACCGGTGAAAAGCCCTGCGCGTCGAGCTGCTTGTTGTCGACGAGACTGATATAAACCTGCGTGTTCCGCTGGTTCGGCCCCGTCATCGCGAACCCGAACGTCCCGCGAACATTGCTCGCTCGCACGGAATCATCCGGGAACTCGCGCCCCGCCCACTTCTTCGTCACCGCGGGATCGCCCGCGATCCCGAACTGCGCGATGTACTTCGCGCGCACCCTGAAAAAGCGCGAGTCATCGAAGAACTTCGTGCGCACGAGTTCGAGAAATCTCTCCGCCCCGCGCGGTGCCCATGCGTGATCCACCTCGAGCACGAATGTGCCCTTGCTGGTCTCCACGCGAACGCGTTCGATCGCAGGCGACGCACTGATGTGCTGTGGCGCGCGGCACGCTGAGCCGAGCAGCAGCGCGCCAGCCGCGAGCACCGCAACCCGCACTCCTCTTCCGCGCTCCGCGCCGCTGTCAGGTTCTCTCAAACAGCACCGTCCCCGAAAATCGCTTGTAGATCTCTCGTTGCTTCTTCGACTGGAACAAGCCGAAGATCTGCCAGAACCACATCCCGGCCATCTCCCGTTTCAGTCGCTTGGCCTCCTGCATGTTCCCGCGGAATGTGTGCTCGCGCCAGCCGAACGGCAGGAAGAACTCCGTGCCTTCCGCCGGTGCGAACAGGAACGGCGCGTTCCCGCCGGACACGGCGCCGCCCCACATCTTCGTCATCATCTTCAGCAGCTGCGGGTGCGCAATGTCGATCAGCCACCAGCGAAACGAGGCCTGCTGATGCAGGCCGGTCGCCAGTTTTCCGACATCGTCCGGCGTCAGATATATGAGAAGCCCTTCGGAGATCACGAGCGCGCGCTCGGCGCTTGCGCCGAGGCGGGCGAAAAGCGTCGCCCGCGCACGGTCGTCGGTGAGGTCGGCGGCGATCGCCTCATACTTGCACACCGTCCGCTCGCCCCGCATGACCTCGGTCTTGTAGTCGATCATCACCGGGAAATCGACGTCCACCCAGCGCAGCTCGGGCGAGACGTCGAGGCGCCACGCGCGCGCGTCCAGCCCGCACGCGAGGTTTACGACCAGATCCACTTTCTCGCGCCGGATCACGTCCAGGATGATTTCGTCGAACACCGCCGTGCGCACGATCATCGCCCACGCCATCGAGCGGCCGCGCTTCATTTCATCGACGATCGCCTGGCCGCGCTCGCCCGCGAGGCGCCGCGCAAACGGATCCTTGAAGATCGCGTCCGGCCGCTCTGTCTCCATCGCGCGGTAGACGGCCACCCATCGCGCCGTGTCGGATACATGTTCGATCGCCATCGATCCCCCCCGTTCAGGACGTCATCGTACGTACCGGTACACCACCTCGATCCGCGACCAGGCGTGCCCCTCCGCACGCGAGAAATACTCCGACGAAACCTGGTGCGCCACCCACGATATGGAGATCCGCTCCAGCCGGAACGTCGCTCCCACCTGATATTCCGACACGAACGGGCGTTCGTCCACATGCGGGCTCGCGCGGAACATCGTTCCGGCGAGGAACTCGTTTCGCGCCACGCCGTGAAAGGTCGCGTCGGCGAAAAACGAAATGGTCGGCGTGGTGTCGGTCGAGTCGATGGCGGCCAGCAGCCAGGGGTGCTGCATCCGGAACCCCGCGCGCACGCGCATTCCCGCGCGCGCCTCGGTGAGGATGTTGCCGAGCGACCCCCCGGCATGCGGCTCAACGTCGAACCCGAGGAGCTTTCCGTCGCCCCCCGCCCACAAGCGTTCGGTATGATCCCACGCGAGGACGATCCCGGGCTCGAACGGCAGCGCGGTATTCCAGTTGATCGGCCGGTTGTCCTGCGGCGCGATCTCGTGAAACACATGCTGCATGTTTTCGCCGAGCGCTGGCGGGCCCGTCACGCCGAGCGTGACGCTCGTCTCGTCGAGGCTCGTTCGCCGCTCGATGCGCGACGTCTCCTGAATGAACAGCCAACCCGCGTTCGGCCGCGTTCCCTGCACGGGCGTCGTGTCGTTTGGCACGAGCTGGCCGGTGTAAATGTCCTGGCCGAACGCGTACGTGTGGGTCGCGCACGGCGCGACGCCGATCGCGCAGGGCGCCATGCCGGAATGCAGCCACCGCTCCCATGGCGCCGCTCCCGAGAACTCGAGCGCCGCGCGGACACCGCTCGTGTACTCCTCATCAGGCCGCCGCGGTGGCGGCTGCCAGAAGTTGAACACGTCGTTGTCCGCGCGAACGACGAGCGACAGCGGCGTTTGCGCGCGCGCGAAAGCGGGGGCCGCCGCGCACCATAGCGCGACGACCCCCGCGACGACGCGTAACCCCGTCAGTTGGCGGGCGGCGTCTGCTTTTCCCAAACGAAGCGGTGCAGGAAGTCGCCCATCTTGCCGAACGTGCTCACCCAGTTGGAGTGGATCATCGATTCGTGCTGGTCATCGGGAATCACCGTGAGTTCATAATACACGTGATGTGCACGCAGCAGCTGCACGAGTCCGACCATCTGTCCGAAGTCGACATTGCGGTCGTCATCGCCCTGCAGCAGCATCACGGGTGACTTCCACGTATCAATCGCGGAGATCGCCGACGAACGGTACGAGAGCGCGCTGTCGGCGAGCGACTGACCGTACAGGTGCACGCCCGCGAGATCAACGCCGGCCACGAACATGTCGGAGTTGCGGGCAAGGGCCTGCGAGGTGAGCAGTCCGCCGTACGAGAGTCCCCAGATTCCGACACGCGCGGCGTCGACGTCCGGCCGCGACTGGAGATACTTCCCGCCCGCCACCACGTCCTGATACTCGGAGTTCCCGCGCGCCTCGGTCCCCTGCGCCTGACGGAACGACTTCCCGTACCCGACGCCACTCCGATAGTTGATCGACATCACGATATAGCCTTCGTCCGCGAGCCACTGGTTGAACGCGTAGGCCCAGTGGTAGAACTGCATGTAGTGATACGCCGGCAGCATCTGGCGCACCGGCCCGCCATGCACGAACACGATTGCCGGCCGCTTCTCACCCGGCTTCAGGTCCTTCGGCAGGAACAACTGGTTGTGGATCTCCAGCCCGTCCGCCGCGTGCGTGATGATGATCTGCGGTGTCACGTGCTCCGCCGCCGGGAAGCTCTTGGGAAGCGTCGGATAAATAATCTTCGGCGCCGATCCCTCGGTCGAGACGAGTGCGACCGACGCCGGCTGCGCCGCGTTGAAGTAGAGCACGGCCAGTTTCTTTCCCGATGCGAGCGGGGTCGGATCGCGCTCGACGCCGTCGCCCGTCGACACCTGGCGCGGCGGCGTTCCACCCGCCGTGGGCACCGCCCAAATGTGGCGGCGCTCGATGTCGCCCGCGTTCGTGCAATAGTAGAACGTCTTGCCGTCAGTCGAGTACGACACCGAAACGGCGTCCTCGATCAAACCGTCCGTCGTGGTGAGTTCCACCGGCGCGGCGCTCGATCCCGCGACGTCGATCGAGAAGTAGCGCTCCCACTCGTCGTTCGGCACGGTGACCTGAAACACGACGCTCTTGTCGGCCCAGCGAATGCTGTTGATGCTCGTGAACTCCCGATCACCCGTCGCGTTGCGCCAGAACTCGCGCGACGCGCCCGTCGCAATATTGTAGGTGTACATCGCGACCGTGGAGCCGTCGCTGAACGCCGCCGTGTAGAGGCCCGGTCCGCGGCCCGCAGGAGCCGGAGCGGCACCGCCACGTCCGCGCCCGCCAAAACCGCCGCGACCGAACCCGCCGCATCCCGAGAACGGCGAAGCCGCACCACGACCGGACCCGGCGCCACCCGGATTGCCGATCCCACCACCGCCCTGCTGCGTCTGACGGCCGAACGGCACGCCGGGCTTGCGGATGAACGCGATCTGCCTGGAGTCAGGCGACCACGTCGGACTGCCATCGCAATCCACGCTCGGCGACACATACGTCACCTTCCGCGTCCTCACGTCGTACAGGCCGATGAGCGAATGGTTCTCGCGCATGCTGACAAACGCGATCTTCGAGCCGTCGGGCGACCAGTGCGGCTGGCCGTTGTTTCCCCACAGCTTAATGAACGGAATCCCGCCGGTGTCCATTCGTATCGGCGGCGCCTCTTTGGTGGTGCGCGCGCGGTAAATCTCGTTGTCCTTGGTGTAGAGGACCCACTTGCCGTCCGGTGAGATCGTCGGCGCCTGACCTTCCGCCACGCGGATCGCCGGCGCGCCGCCGGTCGTGCGCACGGCCCAGATTGCGCGGTCGCCGCCGTTGGGGTCGTGATCCGGATCGGCAATCCATCCTTGCCGGTTCGCGGCGCCGCCGCGCACGAACACCGCGGTCGCACCGTCGGCGGACAGCGATACTTCCGTCAGGTCGACGCCGTTGTCTTCCATGAAGTTCGTGAGGCGCACCGGCTTGAAGTCCGGCGCGGCAGCCGTGAAGACGTTGCGCATGCCGCGATCGTACGCGATCCAGGCGATGCGATCGGTCTTCGTGGCCGTCGCCATCTCGAGCGGCTCGGAGGTGCCGATGTACTGCGCGATCGTCGGCTTGGACTGTGCGCCGAGCGGGATCGCCGCGGCACAGACCGCGGCGAGGGTGAGTGCATACCGGCTGCTAGCGTGCATCGATCTTTCTCCCGGCATTCAGGTTGTCGAAGTTCATGATCGTGTTGAATACGAGGAAATAGCTTCCGATCGTCTCGCCACGATACACGGGATTGTTGCCGAAGAGCACGACGTGCCCCTTCTCCATCGGTACGTCGACCACGACGGGACGTTGGGCGATGTCGGCACCGCCGTCGAGGAGCCCGGACACCAGCAGCTCGCGCTGGTCCGCGTAACGCAGGATGACGCGCGGACGCTGGTCGGGCGGAATGATATTGAGCGGATTGCGCAGCTGGTCTTCGGTAACGGGTGCGTACTGCCAGGGCTGGACCTGGGGGCGCGGCGGCGCAAGGAAACTCGTGTCGAGCTGCGGGAAGCCCTGCACCTGATCGGCGTCGTCCTGCGTGCCGCGCCCGGTGGCGCGAGCCGTGCCACCACCGCCGAAGCGTCCGCCGCCGCCCCCGCGGCCGCCGCGCGACGAGCTCACGCTGAAGCTCTCGCCGCTGTTGCTATACACGGCGAGGTTGTCGCTTACGCCGTACGCGATCGGACTCGCATCGTCCACGAGGCGCGTGCGCAGGAGCGTGCCGACCACTTCGCCGCGGCGGGCTGAGTTGTTGCTCACACCGTTGGTCATGCCGAACTGGATCGCGAACGCGGCCGTGTTGGTCGCTCCGATCATGACACCACCGCGCTTCACGAAGTTCGTGAGGTTCTCGAGTCCGCCGTAGCCGAGTCCTGGACGGACGTCATCGGTCTGCGCCCAGGTGCCGATGTTCGGCGTTTCGGGGGAGTTCTTCCACGGCATCGGATTGCGCCACATCGGCATGCCATCGATGATCGCCTGACCACTGCCGCCGGCAGGCGGAAACACGATCACATCGTATTTGGCGTTGAGATTGGGGTCCTTGGCGACATCCTGCGTGCTGATGTACGTGAACTGGATTTGGAACTGGTCGAACGCCTCACGCCACCACCCTTCCGTTTGGGTGCCCGACCAGGTGTGGAGGATCGCGATGCGCGCGGCGCGCGCAGGGTGCATCTTCACGGACGGAGCCGCTGCGAGCGCGGTGACCTTGATGCCGAGCTCCTTGGCGGCCTTGTCGAGATCGGCGGCCGGCACGTTGCGAACGATGAACGAGCCGCGGTTGAAATGCGCGCCGGCCGCGTCGAACGCGTCTTCTGTCGCCTGGAAGTCCGCGTCCTTGAGCCTGTAGCGGAGCGTCGCGAGCGCGTTGTCGCCGTTGCCGTTGATCGCGTAGACCGAACCCGAGCCGGCAACGCCTCCGGGCGCGGAGATCTCACCGGGCACGCGCTGCATCGGGGCGTCGAGGACTTTCACGTCCGTCACGCGCGCGACCTGAACGTCGAAGCCCTCGGGGAAGGTCCAGCCGGTGTCGTCGTACGGCGTTTTTTGCGGGTCGTTCGGGCTCCAGTACTGGTAGTCAAGCAGCGCGTCGGCGATGCGCGAATACGGCTGGTCCATGCGCACGATGTAACTGCCGGCCGGAAACTCGCGCGTCTCATTTGCGGGCTTTGCCGGGGCCGGCGCCGTAGCACCGCGCCCGCCGCGGCCACCGCCTCCAGCGGCGCGTTTCACCGGCATCGTCACCGAGAACGGTGCCGTGGCGCGGGAGATTTCCACCGCCTGCTTCTGGAGGATGCGCAGCAAATCAGCCTGCGATCCGAGGCGCGGGTCGTTCGCACCGAACACATACGCGGCAGGGCCTTCGACCTTCGGTTTCATGATCGACCGCTTGCTCTTCTCGTAGAAGTTCTCGAGGAACAAGTGCCGGTTGTTCGCGATGTAGGCGAGCGACACGAGCAGGCCTGTTTGCTCGTAGTTGTTGTTGTTGCGCAGTGACCACTTCACGTGTGGAATCGGCGGGTTCTGCCTGAACCAGGTCCGCTCCGTTTCCGCGGGCGACAGCGTGCGATCGACCGTCTCCGCAGTGCCACCGTTGCCGAACGTCTCGTAGAGGCGGCTGATGCCGTTGTGAGTGGCCGCGATGAACATCAGGTACCCCGGCGACCAGGTGTCGAAGTCGCCATGCGCGTACACGCCGGGCATGCCGTAGCGCGTCATCTCCTGCACGTTGTTCCAGCCGATCATCTGCCACTCGTTGGTGAGCAGCGGATCGAGCCACGCGTTGTACGGGCCGTCGCCGATGGTGTTGTCGTACAGAAAGGCTTCGGACTCATGCAGGTCATGCAAAACGGTGGCCTTCCAGCCCACGTAGGTGTTCAGCACGTTCTGCGTGAGCTTGAGCGTCATGCCCATCGCATCGCGGTTGTTGTCGTGCGCGACGTAGTGGCCCCAGTACACGAGACTCGGTGCCACTTCGGTGGGGTGCTTCACGTGCCAGTTGTACAGGTCAACGACGCGATCGCGCCCGTCCACCTCGACGATCGGCGTAATCAGCGTAATCACATGGTCGCGGATGTTCTTGATGTACGGGCTCTCGTCCACTGCGAGACGGTAGGCGAGCTCCATCAGCGCGGTGGGCGCACCCGCTTCGGTGGAGTGAATCGTGCCCGTGATGTAATAGACGGGCGCGGCGGTGGACGCAATTTTATCAGCTTCCGCATCATTAAAATTGATCGTGCGCGGATCGGCGAGCTTGGCGAGCTCCGCCTTGTTCGCGTCGAGTTTGGCGATCAGCGCCTCGGACGCGACGGCAACGGCAATCATCTCGCGCCCTTCTTCCGTGGTGCCAATCGAGAACACCTTCACCCGTGGCGACGCTTTCGCGAGCAACCGCATGTACGCGTACACTTCCTTGGAGTACGGCAGCTTGGTCGGCGCGCCCGCGATGTCACCGAGCGTGGCCATCGGCGTCGGAATGCCCTTGGCAGCCGGGAGGTAGTCCACGAGCGGCGAAAGGAAAAACGGCTCGGTGGTGTATTCACGAATTTTCTTGGTGTACTCCTCGTCGATCGCCTGCTTTGGGTCGCGGCCGGGCTTCAACGCGGCCGGGTCACCCTGCGCGAGCACTGGACGGGCCGGGATGGCGGCGACCAGGAGGGCGACGGCAAAGCCCAACGTGACGGAACGACGCTTCATTTCAATCCTCTTCAACGATGGTTGTGGTGTACAGCCGGCGGGGAGCGCGATTGTGGGCGCTTTTTTCCGTGCATGACGATGGCAGGAATTACAGGAAGTGGCAACGTGTGACGCCCGTTGCCGGCCGGTTTCAGTCGGCGCGCATGGCGATCGCCGGGTCGACGTGTGCCGCCCGCGACGCCGGAACCGAAGACGCAATCAGCGCCACCACGCCGAGCAGTGCCGTGACTGCGACGTACGTCAGCGGATCGGTGGCCTTCACACCGAACAGCAACGCCCCCATCAAGCGGGTCACGGCAAGCGCGCCGCCGAGCCCGACGCCGATCCCCACGGCCACCATCGTAACCCCCTCGCGAACCACCAGCCGTACCACGCGTGACGGCGTGGCGCCGAGCGCGATCCGGATGCCGAGCTCGCGCGAGCGCTGACCCACGAGATACGCGACTACACCGTAGATCCCGATGGCGGAAAGCGTGATGGCGACCAGCGCAAACGCCGTGAGCAGCACCATATAGAAACGCGGCTCCGCGACGGATTCGGCCAGTACCGCGTCGAGCGTTTTCACCTGCGCGAGCGCAAGGTCGGGATCGAGCTGCTTGATCGCGGCGCGCGCATCGGCGACCACCGACTGCGGGTCGCGCGTGGTGTGCAGCACCACATTCATGTTCGACATCGGCCACTGGTCGTACGCGGCCCAGAACTCAGGCTGCGCGGCCGCGGCGAGCGACGGTCCCTTCACGTCTGCGACGACACCGACGATGTCGCCTTCCAGCGGACCGGACGGTCCGCCCGCGCCGAAGGTGACGTGCTTGCCGAGTGGATCTTCGCCGGGAAAGAACTTCTTGACGGCGGCTTCGCTGAGGAGCAGGACTTTCGCTCCGCCGGCACGGTCCGCGTCGCTGAACGCGCGCCCGCGCACGACGCGAATCCCCATCGTCCTGAAATAGTCGGGCGTCGCAACACGAACTTGTGCGTCGGGTTCCTCCGACGGCTTGACCGGCGGTCGCCCCGAAATCTTGAACGAGAAGCCAAATCCGAAGTTCGTGAGCGGCATCCCGTATCCCGCGCCCGCGGACTCCACGCCGGCGATCGCGCGCATGCGGTCCATCAAGCCCGTCATGAATGCCGTGTGCTGTTCGGGACTCGCGTACTTCGCGCTTGGCAAGCTGATCGCGAATGAAATCGTCTTCTCCGTTCGGAAGCCGGGATCCACCGACATCAGCGAACTGAAACTGCGAATCAGGAGGCCGGCCCCTGCGAGAAGCATGACCGAGAGCGCGACCTCGGCCACGACGAGCGCGCGCCGCGCCCGCTGACCGCCGCCGCGCTGGCCGGTGCGTCCGCCTTCGCGAAGCGTCTTCGCGATGTCGGGTTTTACCATACGGCGCGCCGGAACCAGGCCGAACACCGCGCCGGTCAGCGTCGCTACCGCGAGTGTGAACGCGAGCACGGTGCCGTCTGCATGAATCTCACCGAGGCGCGGAATGCTCTGCGGCGCGGACACGACGAGCAGGCGCGTTCCGACGATCGCGAGGAGGTATCCCGCGGCGCCGCCTGCGAGCGCGAGTACCATGTTTTCGGTCACGAGCTGGCGGATCAGGCGCCCGCGGCCTGCGCCGAGCGCGGTGCGCACCGCCAGTTCGCCCTCGCGCGCCACGCCGCGCACGAGGAGGAGGTTTGCGACATTCGCGCACGCGATGAGCAGAACGAACGCGACGCCGCCCAGCAGGATGAGCAGGGGAAGCCTGATGCTCCCGGTGACGAACTCCTGCAGGGGGATGAGCTGCGTGCCGAGTCCCTTGTTGTAATCCGGGTAGTTGGTCGCGAGGCGCTGCGAGACCGCGTCCATGTCTCGCGCGGCGGCTTCATAAGTGACGCCGGGCTTCAGCCGCGCGATCGTGCTCACGTATACGGCGCCCCGACTCTTGGGCAGCCGCGCGGGATCAAACGCAAGCGGAAACCAGATCACCGCGGTCGCGGGCCAGGCGGAAGCGTCGGGGACAACCCCCGCGACGCGATACTGCTCGTTGTCGAGCGTGATCGTCGAGCCGACAATTGCCGGATTGCCGCCGAAGCGTGTGCGCCAGAGACTCTCGCGCACGAGCACCGCTTTGGCGCCGCCGAACGCCGCCTCTTCCGGTGAGAAGACGAGGCGTCCACGTATTGGCGCGACGCCGAGCAGGTCGAAGAATCCGGCGTTGACGTCGTAGCCGCGCAGGTTCTCAGGATCGCCGGATCCGGTCAACACCGCCGAGTGCCCGTTGTAGGCGGCGAACGACGCGAACGAGTGATTCATCGTTCGCCAGTCTTCGATGTTCGCCGGTGAGGCGTACGGATATGGCTTGCCGCCGTTGGACGTCGAGGCGACCATGACGATGCGCGACGGGTCGGCGAACGGAAGCGGGCGGAGCAGGATCCCGCGCACGACGCTGAAGATCGCCGTGTTCGCACCAATGCCGAGCGCGAGCGTGAGGATGGCGACGAGCGCAAAGCCGGGCGCCTTGCGCAGGCCACGCGCGGTGTAGGAGACGTCCTGTGCGAGCTCGGTCCAGAAGTCCGTACGCATGATTCGTTTCTCGCGCCGCTCGTCGGCGCGGCGGCAGTAGGAGTGGGCGTCGGCGACGTCGCCGAACTGGCGGCGGGCCTCGGCGCGGGCTGCGTCGGGATCCCAGCCGCCCGATATCAATTCGCTCGCGCGCATGTCGATATGAAAGGTGAACTCTTCGTCCACGGCTGCGGCCGCCCGCCGGAAGAGCGGAAGGCGGAAGACTCTGCGGAACGCGCGACGTTCGGCCACTTTAGGCGGTGCGGAGAACGCGTGAGACCGCGAGCGCGAAGTCGTGCCATGCGGCGCGATCATCGCGGAGCTGGCGGCGCCCGATGGCCGTGAGCTTGTAGTACTTGGCTCGCCGATTGTTGTCGGACATGCCCCACTCGCTCTCGATTGCGCCCTGTTCTTCGAGGCGGTGGAGCGACTTGTAGAGCGCCGCGTCGTCGATGGCCAGCGTGCCGCCGGAGCGTTCTCGGAGCCAGTTGGAGATGGCGTAGCCGTGCATCGGCTTCCAGGTCAGCGTCTTGAGGACGAGGACGTTGAGGGTGCCGTAGATGAGGTCGGGCGGGGTCTTGGCCATGCCGGGTTGGACACGGCGGGGGCGGAATTGGTTGCACGCCGCCACACACCTGTTCCACTGAACAGGTAGGTG
>JBOHTH010000074.1:0-1790 GCA_050733535.1 Gemmatimonadaceae bacterium
GCCGACCATGGTGGACAAGGGAAGCTGAGTTCAAGCGTCGGCTGAAGCAGCTTGAGGAGCTGGGCAGGCCTCGATGGTATCGGCACCTCTACGCTGCGATGCGGAGCCCGCGCTAATGCGCGGCGGGTATCCGACAAACAATGATCCGTTGGACTCATCACGTCTGCCCGAGTGGAGTCCCAGAGTTAGTGGTCAATTGTAGCGTCTCGGAGGCCATATGTGGAGGTGAGGATGTCTGGAGTTGACCCGATTTCGTGGACGCCTTACTCGCCCTAACTTCTGGGCGGAGGTGTTGCATGAAATCGAACAAGAAGGCAGGATCCGGAGGGCGGCGTGAGCGGCGCGAGTTCAGCGCCGAGTTCAAAGCGGAAGCGGTGCGGTTGGTCGCGGCGCGCCGGGCCGTCGGCGCGAGTCTCACGCAGGTGGGCCGGGAGCTGGATGTTCGCCCCGATCAGTTGCGCGCCTGGGCGAAACGCCACGCGCGCGACACGGGGACCGACGCGTCGATCGCCGGCGAGTCCGTCGAGCAGGAGAATCGGCGGCTCCGGCGGGAGAATGCGGTGCTGCGCCAAGAGCAAGCGTTCGCAAAAAGTGGCGGTGTACTTCGCGAGGGAGTCGCATTGAGGTACGCCGTGATCACGCGCCATCGGCGCGAGTTTGAGGTGCGACTCATGTGTCGGGTGCTCGCGGTGTCGCCCTCGGGCTACTACGCCTCGCTGCAGCGGCCGCTCAGTTGGCATGCGCTGGTCGATGAGCTGCTGATGGCCCACGTGCGGATCGCCCACGCCGAGAGCGGCGAGACGTACGGCGCGCCGCGTGTGCAGCTGGAGTTGCGGGCGGTGGGGCTCCCGGTGAGTACGAAGCGGGTCGCGCGGCTCATGCGCGCAGACGGGCTCGTGGTGCGGCCCCGCAAGCGGCGCCCGATCTCGACGACGGATTCGCACCACACCCAGCCGATCGCGCCGAACCGGCTCGCGCGGCAGTTCGATGTGCAGGGCGTGGCCCTCAACCGCGTCTGGGTCGCGGACATGACGTACGTCCCGACGCGCGAAGGCTGGCTGTATCTGGCGACGGTGTTGGATCTCGGGTCGCGCCGCTGCGTCGGGTGGGCGATGCACGACACGCTGGAAGCCGACCTGCCGCTGCGCGCGCTGCGCATGGCGTGCGACGCGCGGCACCCGGCGCGCGGCCTGTTGCACCACTCCGATCGCGGGTCGCAATACGCGGCCGACGAGTACCGCAAAGCGCTCAAGGCGCACGGCATGCGGGCCAGCATGAGTCGCAAGGGCGACTGTTACGACAACGCCGTGGCGGAGAGTTTCTTCGCGACGCTCGAGTTCGAGCTGATTATGAAGAATGACTGGGAGACGCGCGATGACGCGCGGCGGGCGATCTTCCGGTACATCGAGACGTGGTACAATCGGAAGCGCCGGCATTCCACGCTCGGCTACATCAGTCCGGCAGCGTATGAAGCGCAGTTACAGGCGGCCGCGTAGGACCTATCACTCACGCGTCCATCAAATCGGGTTAAGTCCAGACCGCGGTGGACAGCGTGTTCACACCGCAGACGGTGGTGGACCGCCCCGACACGCTGATGCACGTCGGGTCCAATTGGCGTCGCCATCTTCGGAACGGCGCCTATGTGGAGTTCAACAGCACGGGCCAGCACATCCGCACGGTAAACCGCGAGCGCGACACGACACGGTTTGTCTACAGCGGCGCTGCGCTCGACTCGATCATCATGCCGACGCCGAGTGGCACGAAGCCGGCATACACCTTCTCGTATGCGA
>JBOHTH010000075.1:0-5983 GCA_050733535.1 Gemmatimonadaceae bacterium
GGCCCGTAACCTGCGACGGACGCAGCGGACGCGTGGAGCGCCGCCTGCTGCGCCCGGTGCTGCGCGGCGAAGCCGTGCGTGCATGGCGCCGGGAGACAGATCCTGCGGCACTGCTCTGGACGCACGATGTGACCGACGCGCCAGTCCATCCGCTCCCCACCGGCGCGGCGGCGTGGCTTGCACCGTGGCGGCGGCAACTCGAGTCGCGTGCGGATGCCCAGCGCGCCGCGCGCTGGTGGACGCTCTTCCGCACGGACGCCGCGCGAAGTCACCGTCCGCGCGTCGTGTGGAGCGACATCGGCAAGTCTCCGCGGGCGCTGGTGCTGCCTGCGGGTGACTCGACCGTGCCGATCAACAGCTGCTATGTCGCACGCGCGCGGTCGCTCGAGGATGCGTACGCGTTTGCCGCGCTGTTGAACTCATCCGTCGCGGCCGCGTGGCTCGCGGCAATCGCTGAACCCGCGCGCGGCGGCTACCACCGCTACCTCGGTTGGACGCTCGCGCGCTTTCCCATTCCGGCCGAGTGGTCGCGGGCGGTGGCGATCCTCGCTCCGCTCATGCGCGAGGCGCTGGATGACGACCCGCCCGACGCCGCGACGCTGACCGACGCGGTCATCCGCGCGTACCGCGTGCGCTCCGTGGATGTCGAGCCGCTGCTCACGTGGAGCGCGCGATGACAGTCGACACCGACCCGCCACGCCGCGTTGCGCCGGCGGTCGTGCTCGCCGCGATCGCTCGCGCGGTCGCCGGCGGAGGGGATGAGGCCCCCCTACAAGTCGGCACGATCACACTGCGCCCGCACCAGCGCGATGCGCTCGCGAGGATTCGCGCGTCGATCGAGAGCCACGGCGGCGCGCTCCTCGCCGACGAACCCGGGCTCGGCAAGACGTACGTCGCCCTTGCACTCGCGCGCGAGCACACCGCGTCGATTGTCGTCGCGCCCGCGGCACTCGGCGCGATGTGGCGCGGCGCCGCCGCGCGCGCAGAAGTCGGCATTCACCTCATGTCGATGGAAGCGCTCAGCCGGCGCGATGCGCATGTGCCCGATGAGCTCGCAGGGCGGAGCGCGCTGGTGATCGTGGACGAAGCGCACCACGTGAACAATCCAGCCGCCGCACGTTATGCGCGCCTCGCCCGGATGGCAGCGTACCGCCGCGTACTGCTCCTCTCCGCGACGGCGGTGCGCAACCGGCGCTCCGAGCTCGCCGCCCTGCTCGCACTCTTCATGGGACCGCGCGCGTTCACGCTCGACGACGCGGGGCGTGCGGCTTGCGTCGTTCGCCGCGGCGCCAACGCGGCGCTCATGCCGCAGGTCGACGGACCGCACTGGCACCGCGTGCCCGCCCTCCGCGGCGTCCGAGGCGCGCTCGTTGCGCTCCCTCCGCCGCTTGCCTCTGCGGACGGGCGCCAAGCCGGCGCGCTGCTCGCGATGTCGCTGGCACATTGCTGGGCCTCGAGTCTCGCAGCACTCGATGCAGCGCTGCGCCGCCGCCTGCTGCGCGGCGCAGCGCTCGCGGCCGTGCTCGACGAAGGCCGTCTCCCGACACGACGTGAGCTCCGCGCGTGGGTGACCGGGGACGACGCAGTGCAGCTCGCTTTTCCGATGCTCGCGTCGCACGCCGCACCCGCGTGCGCTGCGCTGCGCCGCGTGCTCGACGCGCACCTCGCGGCCGTCACCGCGCTCCGGGCGCGCGTTCATCCTCGCGTTGAGGGCGATGTCGCTGCCCGGGCGATGCTGCTCGCCGGATTGAGGCGCACGCACCCAGGCGCGCGGATCGTCGCGTTCACCTCGCACGCCGACACGGCGACCGCGCTGTTTCGCGCGCTGCGCACGACGCCCGGCGTGGCGCTGCTCACGGCGCGTGGCGCTCGCACTGCCGGCGGCACCCGTCCCCGCGCGGACGTGATACGCGCGCTCAGTGCGGATGCCGTCGACGCGCCCGGCACGGATGCTGCCAGCGCGCGTCCGCGTCGCGACGACATCTCGCTCGTCATCACCACCGACCTGCTGAGCGAAGGCGTCAACCTCCAGGGCGCGTCCGTCATCGTGCATCTCGACATCCCGTGGACGCCGGCCGCGCTCGAGCAGCGCGTCGGCCGCGCCGCGCGCATGGGTTCGCGCCACGCGGTTGTGCACGTGCACGGCATCGCCACGCCGGCCGGCGCGGAGCAACTGCTCGCGCTCAGCAGGCGCCTGACGCGCAAGAACGCCGAGCGCGCCGCTGCGGACAGAACGCCGCGCGACGCCGAACGCCTCCGCAAGATTGTGCGCAGATGGCACGACGGTCCCGCCGCGGCGATGCACGACTCTGCGCCGATTGTCTCAACCGTGCGCGGGACAGCAGACGGGTTCATGGCCATCGTGGGCGAGGCCGAGACGCTTGTCTCTGGTGTGTTGCAGCTGAACGGCCGTTGGCGCCTGGGTGATACACCGGCAGCGCTCTGTGCGATGGCCGGCGCGGCGGCGTCACGCGGAATGGCGCCCGACGGCGGCTTCGAAACGGCCGCGCGGCGGGCACTCGGCCGCTGGCTCCGCTACCGGCGTGCGCGTGACTCAGGTGGCGCGTCCGGCGCAGCGTCGGCGGCCAGGCGCGCGATGCTCGGGCGCCTCGACGCAGCGATCCGGAACGCAGAGCCGCACATGCGAGCGGCGATAGGGAGCCGGGTTGCGCACGTACGGGTGCTGACGCGAGCCGCGGTCAGCGCGGGCGCAGAGCGCGCGCTCGACGCGCTGGCCCGGCAAGAGGGTGCCGACGCGGTCCGGTGGCTCGACGCGTGCGAGCGCGAGCTGGCAGCGGTGCGAGTTCACGCCGAAAACATCCAAAGCGTCGCATGCGCAACCCGCCGGGAGCGTGCCGCTTACACAGTGCGCGCCCTACTGCTGATTCGCCGCGCCTGACCGCTCCGCCATCAGCTTCGCCGTGAACCGCTGACCCTCGGAAATCCGCTCCAGCTCGATCGCCATCGCGTCCACGGAATCCTGCAGCTGGCGAATGTGCGGCGTGAGATCGGGTCCGCTCGCACCCTTCAGCTCGGTCCTGCGATCCATGCGCCGCGCGAACGCCCGCGCGAGCGGAGCGCCGACCACGCAAAACGCGATGGTCACGAAGAACGCCACCGAGATGTCCACGGCCTGCGGCGGGATGATGTTGTCCGCGTTGTAAGGGGGCGCAGGGGCCGTGGTGGCCGTATGCCCCGCATTCTGCCCCGCAATCACCGGCACCGCCGCCGCGGGCGTCCCGTGCCTTGCATCCTGCGCCGCGATCCTTGCCTGCCTCGCAATATCTCGCACTTCGCGCGCTATCTCCTTGCCCGACGTCACCGGCGGTGGCGGGCTCACGTCCATCGAGGGGATGGGCGGCGCCTTCGCGCTGCCCGCCTGACCGTTCTGTAGGTTCCGCATGGCTGCTCCCGTAACCGGATTCCCTGCTCTCCCGTACGGAAACTACCCCTCAAAAGTGTCGTTGGACACTTCAAACCTTTCCCCCTCCTCGGCCATCTGAACCAGTGAGACAAAAAGGATCAGATTCCCGATGGCGGCGGCCCTGCGATTCTACCCCGTGATCGAACCGGTCGACAAGCCTAACGAGACGGACGTCGAACGTGCCGCTCGTGGCGATCGGCAGGCGTTCGAGCGGCTCTATCGCCTGCACGTGGACCGGATCTATTCGCTCTGCACGCGAATGGTCGGCGATCGCACGCGCGCCGAGGAGCTCACGCAGGACGCCTTCGTGCGGGCGTGGGAAAAGCTCGCCCAGTTTCGTGGCGAGAGCGCGTTCGGCACCTGGCTGCACCGGCTCGCGGTGAACGTGGTGCTGAACGACCGGCAGACCGAGGGGCGGCGGCGCAGCCGTCAGGACGATTCAATCGAGAACGTTGATACGGTGGCACATGGGTCTGTTCGGGCGGAAGTACCAGCCGGACTTTCAATCGATCTGGAGCGCGCCATCGCGGGGCTCCCGCCGGGCGCACGAAAGGTCTTCGTGTTGCACGATGTGGAGGGCTACACGCACGACGAAATCGGCGCGCTGCTCGGCGTCACTGCCGGCGGATGCAAAGCGCAGCTCCACCGCGCCAGAATGTTACTGAGGGAGGCATTGGACGCATGAGCGACGAACCCGAACTCAACAGCGACGAACTCGAGGCGATCGCGCGGCGTGCCGCGCAGCTCCCCGCGCTCTCGCCCTCGCGCGACCTGTGGGCCGGTATCGAGGCGCGCATCCAGGCGCCAGTGATCGCGCTCCCGCATGCACCGGCCGCCGTACCCGGCCGCCTCCCGTGGCGCCGGCTCGCGATCGCGGCGTCGCTGCTCGTCGCAGCCACCGCCGGCGTCACCTACACAATTGTCGCGCGGCACGGTGCCGCCGAGCTCGCGGCGACGAACGATTCCGCGACCGTTGTGGCTCCGCTCCCCATGACGCCCGCCATGCCTGTGAGCGCCGCGTCGGTGAACGCGGCGTCCGCCGAACAAACATTCGACCGCGAGATCGGCGCGATGCGCAACGTCATCGCCCAGCGCCGTAAAGACCTCGATCCCGCCACGATCGCGGTGCTCGAGAAGAACCTCAAGGTCATCGACGCCGCCATCGCCGAGAGCAAGGCCGCGCTCGCGAAAGATCCGGCGAGCGCCTTCCTGATGGACCGGCTCAATCACGCCTACGACACCAAGCTGCAGCTGCTGAGCGGCGTGGCGGCGATTCCGTCGCACGGCTGATTTCCCCGAATCACACGCGCCCCATGAACCGCATCGCCCGTTTCACCCTGCTCGCCGCCGCAGTCACGGCCGCTGTCGTGCCGTCATCGGCATGCGCGCAGCGCGGCCGCGAGCCAACGCGCATCGACTCCACCTTCGCGTTCGACAAGGGGAGCTGGATCGACGTCGGCATCGTGTCCGGCGATGTGGTCGTCACGGGATGGACGCGCCCCGAGGCGAAGGTATACGCGTCCACTGAACGCGGCTGGATCGACGCACAGCTGTCCTCACACCACATCACCCTGCGCAGCCGCTCCGACCGGGGCCGCTCGGGCAACACGCGGATCGAGATCATGGTTCCGATCGGAACCCGCGTGCAGGCCAGCACCGTATCCGGCAACGTTCGCGTCACCGGCACCGACGGCGAGGTCGACGCGGGCTCGGTCAGCGGCGCAGTCGAGGTCATCGGCGCGACGGACCGCGTCAGCGCCCATACGGTGTCGGGCAAGGTGCATGCGGCCAAGGTGAGCGGCCGCGTCCGGCTCGGCACGACGAGCAACTCGATCGAGGCGGAGGACATCGCCGGCGACCTCTCGGCGGGGAGCGTCAGCGGACGCATCACGCTCACCGGCGTGAAGTCTTCGCACGTGAGCGCCGAAACCGTCAGCGGAACCGTCTCGTACGAGGGGAATATCGACCCCGCCGGGAGTTACGAGTTCTCGACACACTCCGGAAGCGTGCACATGACGATTCCCGAAGGTTCCTCCGCCGACCTCGAGCTCGAAACGTTCAGCGGGCGGATCTCGAGCGCGTTCCCGATCACGCTCCAACCGGGTGAGATCTCATCGATGGCGCGTCACGGAAAGCGAATGGAATTCACGATCGGCAAGGGCGGCGCACGCGTGACGGCATCCACGTTCAGCGGCAACATCACCATCGACAAGGGCGGTCACGCGGACCGCGAGGAGAACTGATGGCACGGAAGATCACGACGCTGGCGCTCGCGCTCGGCGTTGCAGTCCCGGCGCTCACCGTCTGCGCGACGACCAGCGCCCTTGCGCAGGGCCGCAGTGACACACCGTTCACCTGGTCCGGCACCATCCAGTCGGGCCACTCGGTCTACGTGCGAAATCTCAACGGATCCGTGCGCGTCGAAGCGGGCACGGGCGACAAGGTGGAAGTGCGCGCCGAGAAACAGTGGCGCCGCGGAAATCCCGACGACGTGAAGATCACGGTGAAGCAGGTCGGCTCGGGCAACGGCGATGTGCTCGTGTGCGCGCTGTGGAACGA
>JBOHTH010000076.1:0-11369 GCA_050733535.1 Gemmatimonadaceae bacterium
CCTTGGTGGAGGGCGTTTGCGCCGGCGGCGGCGCACCGCCTGCGGTCGCCGTGCCCGTCTGCGGCATTTCCGTGCCCAGCAGCCGCAAGGTCTCAGCGCGCGCGGCGTCGATGTTGACGCCGGCGTCGGTCAGCACCTGCGCGGCAATCCCCTTCTCCTCGCGCAAGAGTCCGAGGAGCAAATGCTCGGTGCCGACATAGCTGTGATTCAGCTCCCGAGCCTCTCCCATCGCAAGCTCGAGCACCTTCTTTGCGCGCGAGGTGTACGGGAGGTCGGGCCCCGTGGCCTGCGACGCCTTCCCCTTTTTTACCGTCTCCTCGATCTTCTGCTGGATTTCGTCGAGGTCGACGTTGAGGTTCTGGAGCACCGCTGCGGCGACGCCTTCTCCCTCGCGGATCAGCCCAAGCAGGATATGCTCGGTGCCGACGTATTCATGATGGAGGCGCGCGGCTTCCTCGCGCGCCATGGCGAGGACTTTGCGGACCCGCTCCGTGAAGTTGTAACCGTTCATGAGTTCCCCAGTCGTAGGAGCCGCCGCCGACCGATCACCGGTCTGCGAGCCCCGCCTCGCTCGCGAGTACCTGCCTCACATGCCGCGCACGCGCCAGGTTCGCCTCGCTCTCCGTCAGCGTCCGTCCCGCTTCGAGCGAGAGGTGCGCAGACTGACTGAATATCAGGAGCTTGTTGAGGGTATATACACTGAGGCCCGATAGCAGTTGCAATCCTACAGCCAGCCTGACGCCGCTCAGCAGGTTCATGGCTTCGTCCGCCGGCAGGCTGCGCGCGTGCCGCAGCGTACCGTACGCCCGCCAGAGCTTGTCCTCTATAATATAACCGGCGTCACGCAACAGCACACGGCGGGCCTCTGTCTCCTGTTCGATCACGCGCAGGACCACCCGGGCGAGGTGTTCCGCAAGCTCGTCCTCCGAGCGCCCCATCGTCGTCTGGTTCGAGATCTGGAAGAAATTCCCGATCACTTCGCTTCCCTCTCCGTACAAGCCGCGGTACGTCAGCCCCATTTGCTGGAGCCCCTGAAGGACCTTCGCGATCTCTTGCGTCAGCACCAGACCGGGCAGGTGGATCAGCACCGATGCGCGCATCCCGGTGCCCGTGTTCGTCGGGCACGAGGTCAGAAAACCGAATTCCTGATGAAACGCATATGGCAGTTCGCCGCCAAGCTCGCGGTCGAGTTTCGTCGCCGCCTGAAAGGCGCCCGAGACGTCGAATCCAGAACGAAAAACCTGTAAGCGGAGATGGTCCTCTTCGTTGACCATCACGCCGGCGTCGTTCGACACCAGCACGGCCGACCCGCTCCGCGCCTCCCCGCCCCCCTCGAGCGCCGCGAGCTCCTTGCTGACGAGGTGCCTCTCATGGAGCAGCTGGCGCTCGATCGCGGTCATCTCGTCGAGGCGGAGCAGCGCCGCGCCCGCGAGGCTCGGCACGCGCGGCACCGCGTCGCGAACCTGCGCGAGGACGCGCAGCCGCTCGCCGTCGCGCGCGCGCGCCGTGAACGCGTAGCCAGCCACGTTGCGCGCAAAGCGGATCCGTGACGAGAGGACGATGTCCGAATGCTCCCCGCTTGCCGCGAGCCAAGGCACGCCGCCGTCCGGCAGAAGCGAAAGGTCCAGCGTCATTGCGCGGTCACCGTGCGCTGAGCTCCAGGGTGCGAATCTGGTCGCGCAGCGCGGCAGCTGCCTCGAAGTCCTCGCGCTCGACCGCCTGCTGAAGCCGGGCACGCAGCGCGCCGATGCTGGCGTCGCGTTCGAGCAGCGCCGGATTCGGCACCTGATAGCGGCGTCCCACATGCTGCGCGCTCCCATGCACGCGGCGAAGCAGGTCGCGCAGGCTGTGCTCGAACGCGCGGTAGCACAGGGCGCACCCGAGGCGCCCGCTCGCGCGGAAATCCTTCAGCGACGTGCCGCAACTCGAACAGGTCGCGGCATCGCCCGGATGCTGCAGCGCCTGCTGCTGGACGGCGTCGAGGAAGTCGCCGAGCGGATGCTTCGGCATGGAAACGGTGGTCTCTATTCCCTGTTCGGCAGCGCACTTCTCGCACAGGTGAACCTGCGTGACCGCATTGTCCACGATCCGCGTCAGGTTCAGTACGGCGTCCCGCTCATGGCACTGTTCACAAAGCATCAGACGGCACCCTCGTTACCTGAATAATCGCGAAGGTGACCGCTTTCGAGAAGTAGTATCCTGCCCGCCCGGGCTGCGAGCGACCGGTTGTGGGTGACCATCACCAGGCCGATCGCGAGCTCCGCCGCCAGCACGGCGAACAGGTCGTGAAGCGCCTCGGCGTTATAGTGGTCGAGGTTGCCCGACGGCTCGTCCGCCAGGAGAAGCGGCGGTTCCGTGGCGAGCGCCCGGGCAACCGCCGTGCGCTGCTGTTCGCCGCCCGACATCTCCGCCGGCCGGTGGCTCAAGCGGTGCTCGAGTCCGACGCGCACGAGCAGCGCACGGGCACGGTCGCGCGACTGCGCAGTCGTTCGCCCCGCGATGCGGAGCGGCATCATCACGTTCTCCAGCGCGGAGAACTCCTTGAGCAGGTGGTGGAACTGGAAGACGAACCCAACGCTGCGGTTCCGCAGTCGCGCGAGCGACTCGTCGTCGAGCGCCACCACGCGCTCGCCATTGAGTCGCACGTCCCCGGCCGTCGGGCGTTCGAGTGCGCCGAGCACGTGCAGCAGCGTGCTCTTGCCGGCACCGCTGCCGCCGATGATCGCGACCATCTCGCCCCGCGAGACCGAGAGATCCACGCCTTCGAGGACGCGCACCTCCGCGCCGTCGCCGCCGTGGAACACCTTCACGACGCCGGTCGCCTCGAGCATCGGTACCGCGATGGGCGAGTCCAGGAGCGCGACGGCCTCGGACGCCGTCATTCGCTGCGGATTGCCTCGATCGGGTAGAGGCGCGAGGCCTGGATCGCCGGGTACAGCGTCGCGAGCGTCGCGACCAGCAGCCCGAGCACGACGATCAGCACCACGTCAAACGGCTGCATCTGCACCGGAAGATGATCGATGAAATACACCTGCGGATCGAGCGCAATGAGGTGCCACTGTCCGATCGCGAGTCCCACCACCAGTCCAATGGAGAGGCCGATCCCCGTCCCTACTATGCCGATGACGAGACCCTGAGCGAGGAAAATCCGCTTCACCGACGACGACGGCAGCCCCATCGCCTTGAGGATGCCGATCTCGCGGGTTTTGTCGCGGACCACCATCGTGAGCGTGCCGACGATATTGAACGCCGCGACGAAGACGATCAGGCTGAGGATCACGCTCATGCTGAGCTTCTCGAGCGACAGCGCCTTGAACAACGACGAGTTCTGCTCGTGCCAGTCGACCGTGTGGTAGGGAAAGTCGAGGTGCATCCCGTCCGCGACGTCGGGCGCCGCGGCACGGCTCACGGCGCGAACTTCGAGGCCGCTGACCGCAGTGTCGAGTCCGGCAAGGTCCTGCGCGTCGGGCATGTTCACATACACGTACTGATTGTCGTATTCGTACATCCCGGTCTCGAAGATGCCGGTCACTTCGAAGTTCATGATGCGCGGAACGGGCATCCCGGTGACCGGGTTGACCTGTCCGCTCGTCGACGTGATCATCACGAGCTTCGATCCGATCGACGCACTGAAGCGCGACGCGAGGAGCTTGCCGATGACCGCGCCATGATGGGTGCCATCGGAACTCTCGAACTTGAAATCGCCTTCGATCGCGTGATCGCGGATCGTCGTCACCGCGGGGCCGCCAGTTCCCGTGGGAAAAATCCCGGCGACCGAGACGCCCTCCATGTAGTTGCCTGGCTCCTTGCGCATCAGCGCCTGCGTCAGCACGAACGGTGCCGCCGCCACCACGCCGGGCTTCGCACGCACCGTGTCGAGCAGCCCGCGCCACGCGGGCATCCGCAATTCCTCGCCGTACGCCAGCACGCGGATATCGGGACTTCCGACGAGAATCTTTTCGCGCAGGTCGGTCTGCAAACCGTTCATCACGCCGATGATCACGATCAGCGCGCTCACGCCTACGACGATCCCGCCGATCGCGATGACCGTGATGAACGACAGCAGCCTCGAGCCGCGCCGGCTTCGCAGGTAACGCCACGCGATTTCAAACTCGAGCCGCGACAAGGGCCACCTCACGGGGTGCTGTTCACTCGGGGCGCATCGTCGGAAAGAGGATCGCGTCGCGGATGTGGCTCGTTCCCGTGAGGTACATGAACAGGCGGTCCATCCCGATGCCCACGCCGCCTGTCGGCGGCATCCCGTATTCCATCGCGCGCAGGTAGTCCTCGTCCACGCCGCTGGCTTCGTCGTCGCCCGCAGCCTTGAGACGCGCCTGCGCCTCGAAGCGCCTCCGCTGATCGAGCGGGTCGTTCAGCTCCGAAAACGCGTTCGCGAGTTCCCGGCCGCGCGCAAAAAGTTCGAAGCGCTCCGTGAGCGCCGGATTGCCGCGTTTCGGTTTCGCCAGCGGCGAGAGTTCCAGCGGATAATCCACCACGAACGTCGGCGTGTCGATCTTCGATTCCACATGCGCCTGAAACAGCTCGTCGAGCAGCTTCGGCCGCGAAAGTGATCCCACATGCGGCACGCCCGCCCGCTCCGCCGCGGCCGCGAGCGACTTGGTGTCGAGGTCCATCACGTTCGGGACCCCCATCGCACCGCTCAGCGACGTCAGCCAGTCGAGGCGCGGAAACGGCGGCTTGAAGTCGGGTACCGCGCCACCCGCGCCCTGCTCGTCGCCGGCGCCGCCCGGTACGCGCTCGCCGCCTTCTCCCATGACGCGCGCAACGGCATCGCTCGCGCACACAAGCAGGTTCTCGACCCGCACCATCATGAGCTCGTAATCGGCGTACGCCTCGTAAAACTCGAGCATCGTGAATTCGGGGTTGTGGGTCCGGTCGATTCCCTCGTTCCGGAAATCATGCCCGATTTCATACACCCGCTCGAGCCCGCCGACGATCAGCCGCTTGAGATACAGCTCGTCCGCGATGCGCAGGTACAGCGGCATGTCGAGTGCCGAGTGGTGCGTTGTGAACGGACGCGCCGTCGCCCCGCCATACAGTGGCTGCAGTACCGGCGTTTCCACCTCGAGATAGTCGAGGCCGTTGAGAAACCCACGGATCGCCGTGATCATCGCCGAGCGCGCACGGAACAGCCGGCGCACTTCTGGATGCACCGCAAGATCGGCGTACCGCTGGCGCGACCGGAGCTCGCCGTCGGAGAACGCCGAGTGGCGGACCGTCACGCCGTCGACGACTTCCTCCTTGCCGAACGGGAGCGGACGCAGTGACTTCGCCAGGAGCTCCACGCGCTCGACGCGCACAGTCACCTCGCCGGTGCGCGTACGGAAGAGCGTCCCGCTCACGCCGACGACGTCACCGAGGTCGAAGAGATCGAGCTGCGCGTACTGCGCGTCGCCGACCTGATCCTTCTTGAAATAAAGCTGGATGCGTCCCGTCGGATCGGCGAGATGGGCGAACGTCGTCTTGCCGTGCGCGCGCCACGCGACGAGGCGGCCGGCGACGGACACCGCCGGCCCCTCCACCGGCTCGCCGCCCGCCGCGGCCGGCATGAGCGCCACCGCGGGCACCGCGAAATGCGTGCGCTCGAATCCGTATGCAAACGGCGCAATCCCCTGCGACACGAGCGCGTCGAGTTTGTCGCGACGCGCCTGCATGACGAAGTTGACGTCGGGTTCCCTGGCCGGCGTCTCGCCACCCGGCGCCTCACCAGCGGGCGTTTCTGGGCTCACGACTTCGCTCCGTTGCTGTGTCCGGCACCGGTCATCTTGAGGTACGCCTCGACGAAAGGATCGATGGCGCCATCCATCACCTTTTGCACGTCAGTGATCTTGAGCTCGGTGCGGTGGTCGTTCACCATCGTGTACGGCTGGAACACGTAGCTCCGAATCTGGCTCCCGAACGTGACGTCGGCCTTGTTCGCGTCGAGCTTCGCCTTCACGGCCGCCTGCTTTTCAACCTCGAGCTGGTACAGACGGTTCTTCAGCTGTTTCATCGCGGTCGCCTTGTTCTTTCCCTGTGACCGCTCTTGCTGGCAGGTGACGATGATCCCGGATGGGACATGCGTCAGGCGGACTGCGGAGCTCGTTTTGTTGACGTGCTGGCCGCCCGCGCCCGAGGCCCGAAAGACATCCATCTTTACGTCCTCGTCGCGGATCTCGATGTTGATCTCGTTGTCCACCACGGGATACACGAAGATCGACGCGAAGCTCGTATGCCGCCGCGCCTGCGAATCGAAGGGCGAGATGCGCACGAGACGATGCACGCCCGCCTCGGCCCGCAGAAAGCCGTACGCATACTGCCCCTTGATCTCGAGCACAGCGCCCTTGATCCCCGCCTCTTCGCCTTCGCTCAGGTCGAGGATCTCCACGGCAAACCCTTTTCGCTCAGCCCAGCGCGTGTACATCCGCATGAGCATCTGCGCCCAGTCCTGCGCCTCGGTGCCGCCTGCGCCCGCCGAGATTTCAACTTGCGCGTCGCGATAGTCGTCCGCGCCCTGCATCAGCGACTTGAGCTTGAACGCGTCGGTTTCCTCGCGAATCGCGCCGCTCTCGCGCGCGACCTCCGCAATCATTTCTGGGTCCGGATCGCCTTCGAGCAGCGCGTCCATTTCGAGCGCGCCCTGCACGCGGCTCCACAGCTTGTCGAACGGCTCCGTCCAGGTCCTGATGGATTTCGTCCGCTGCACGACGGCGCGCGCGCGTTCCTGGTCGTTCCAGAACGCGCCGTCCGCCATTTCGGCCTCTAGTGCCGTCAGCGCTTCGCGCTTGCCGTCGAGGTCAAAGAAACCTCCGCAATTCCGTCAGGCGATCGGCGTCGGCTTTCAACGATTTGCTGCGCTCTGATTCGGCCATGAGAATTGAGATGAGAGGGTCTGGGGGAAAGGTAATCACTGGAGATTGTCTCACAAATGGATCGCGCTCGATGAGGCGATGGATGCGAGAGGCGGGAGTCTCCAGCTGACGACCCCGCTTCTCGCATCAGCAGGAAGTCCCGCCTCCCGCTTCCACCCCCGCGTCTCGCAACGGCAACTGCGGGTATGCCACGGCCAGCAGTGGGCATGGGCCGCTGAGAAAACCAAAGCTGTGAGATAGCGAGCTATCTCACAGCTTTCTTACTCCCACGGCTGCCTGCCCACAGCTTGGCCGGTTCGCAGCCGCAGTTAGAAAATCTTCTTCCCGCCGGCGAGGACATCGTTCAGCGCGTCCTGAAAGTGCGTCGTACTCTCGGCGAACTCCTTGCCGATCTGGTCGACGAACTCCTCGTAGCTCTTCTTGATCTCCTCGCGAAAAAGCTGCTTGAGCGTGTTGTTCTTCAAGCCTTCCTCACGCTTTTGCGGCAGATACGCGACCATGTCCGACACAAGCGCCCGCGCGAGCCGCTTGGCCTTCTGGTTCGGATCGTTGGCGAGAAAGGGGTTCGGTGCGCGCCTCGGCATGCCATGGTCGGGAGTGACGACCGGTGTCGGCGTGGTGATCCTCGGAGCCGTCGCCGGCAACGGCGTCACGGTCGGAGTCGAACGCGGCGTCACGGCCGGCGTCGAACGCGGGGTCACGGCCGGAGTCGAGCGCGGCGTCGCAGCGCCGGCGTTGGCTGGCGGCACGCTCGCCGGTGCCGGCCGCACCGACGGGGCCGGCGGGGCCGGCGGGTGCGGCCGCGGCGGCAGCATGGGCGGCGCAAACGGCTGCGACGTGATGGTGCGGGGCTGTGTGATCCGCGGCGGTACCAACGGGGTCGGACTCAGCGGCGTCGGACGCGCGGGCGCCGACGGTGGGATCGGACGCGGTTGCGCCGACGGTGGCGTCGGACGCGCTGGCGCCGACGGCGGGGCCGCGCGTGGTGCAGCCGGCGGCGCGCCGGGACCAAACGTAGGGCGCGTAGGAGCAAACGGCGCGCGCGGCGGCGTGCTGCCGGCGATCCCGACCGACGGAAACGGTCTCGGCGTGCTCCCGGGGCCCGATCCCGGCATGGGCGGCGCGAGCGGCGGCGGCTCGGGTCGCGGGACAGCCGCCACAGGCGGCGGAGGGGGAGTTGGCGGACTGAACGCTGGCGGCGTTGACGCGCGTGGCGCCTCCGCCACGAGCTCGTCGGGAAAGTCGAGCTCGTCGGCGACCGGCTCCGGCATCGCCTCGAAGTCCGACGCCAAACCGGAGTCCGGCGTGTCGCGCAGAACGTCGGCGGGAGCCGCCGGTGGCGGCGCATCAATCAGCTCGAAAGCACCGGCACCCGTGGCGCGCTCGATCGCCGCGTTGCTCGCCGCGTCGCTCGCGACGGCCGCGAAGTCCGGCGCGCTGATCGCGATGACGCCACCGCACACGGAGCAGCGCGCGCGCACGCCGCCGAGCGGCACCTTCGCGGGGTCCACTCGAAAGATCGAGCGACAATCAGGACACGTTACGTTCACTGCTCCTCCGCCATGGTCGCCGCGTCGACCGTATCGATCGGCAACGGCTCATCATCCGACGTATCGCCGCGACGGTCGATCGTGAACACCGATCCCGGCAGCGTTTTCGCGTAGCTCTTCATTTCGGTCGCAAGTTCACTCACTTGCGCTGCGTGCGTGAACTTGCGCCGTTCGTTGGTCACCACTCCGATCGACACGGTCATGAGCGGAACCTTGTGCAGCGCGCCGCGCCGGTCCTTCCCAAAATAATACCCGGCACGCCGATCCTGCTCGGAATACTGGAACGGAATCAGCGCGTCGAACGTCGCGACAATCTCCGCGCACGTTTCCTGGACATGCTCAACCGGCATGACGAACAGAAAATCGTCGCCCCCAATGTGACCGACGAAGGCCGTGTCTTCGCAGGTGCCCTTCACCACATCGTGGAGAATCCGCGAGAGAATGCGAATGACCCGGTCGCCGTCGTAATAGCTGTAGCGGTCGTTGTATTCCTTGAAGTGGTCGAGGTCCGCGTAACAGACCGCGAACAGCTCGCCCAGCTCGAGACGGTGGAGGATGTTCGCCTCGATCTCCGTGGTGCCCGGGAGGCGCGTCGACGGGTGCACGTGCGTGTCGCGATCAGAGCGGCGCAGCATGGCCGAGAGGCGCAGCGGGACGTCGGTGGCAAGCATGTCGTCGCGGAGCACTTCGTCTGCGCCGGCGTCGAAGGCGGCGGTAAACGAAGTGTCATCGTTGCGCGTGCACACCACCACCGGCACGATGCCGGTGTACGAGTCGGACTTGAGTCGCAGGCATCCCTTCAGCGCCGCAACCGGGTGCGTTCGAGCGTCCACGACGACCAGCCGCGGGCGGCTCCGCAGGGCCGCGGACAACAGCTCTTCGGGAGATCGCACCGTGGCCACAGGAAACTGCTGCGCCTCGAGCCAGCTGCGAACTGCGGCGGGAAGAGGCTGGCCATCCGGCGCAAAGACGAACGCGGTGGTTAGCGCCACGTACTCCTTGGGGCGACGGGTATTCGGGCAAGATACGGAGAGTGCCCGAAGCTGTCAAACAATGAAGTGGCAGGCACTTGCGTCACTTTCCCCGTGTTTCTACCCGCGCGGGCTAGAAGGGTGTCGCCTCGTCGACCAGCATGACCGGGATGTCGTCGCGCACGGCATATCGCAGCTTGCACGCGGGGCAATCGAGGGTGGACTCGCGCTCGCGATAGTCGAGTATCCCCTTGCATCGCGGGCACACGAGGATTTCCAGCAGGCGTGGGGCGAGCGTCATATGGCGAAACGTCTCCTAGTCGATGTGATAGCCCAAGCGGCGGAGCGCAGCTGCGTCGCGCCGCCAGTTTGGGAGGACTTTGACGTGGAGGTCGAGGTACACCGGCGACCCAATGAGCGCCTCGATCTTGCCGCGTGCCCTCGTACCGATTGCCTTGATCCGTGCCCCGCCCGCCCCGATGAGAATTCGTTTCTGGCTGTCGCGCTCGACATGCAGCACAGCCCGAATATACACAGGCGAACGAGTCTCCCGGAATTCCTCGATTTCGCACGCGATGCTGTAGGGCACTTCGTCCTCGAGCTGTTCGAGGGCGGTTTCGCGCACCATCTCCGAGGCGAAGAAGCGCATGTTCTGCGTGCTGAGATCCTCGGCGTCATAGTAGAACGGATGCTCGGGGAGAAGCGCGCGGACGCGGTCAAGGAGCTCCGGTACGCCGTCGCCGGTGAGGGCGGAGATGACGACCGCGCCCGGATGCTCGGCGACGAGCGCGGCGCGACGGCCTGTAGAGAGTCCGTCTGACTTGTTGAACGCGAGGATCGTGGGAGCGCGCGGCGCCGCGGCCCCTTCGAGGCCCGCCGCAGAGGCGAGCGTCTCGACGACGCCTTCGAGCGCGTCTATGAGGTGGACAATGATGTCCGCGTCGGCCAGCGCCTTCCGCGAGGAGTTGCGCATGGACGCCTGGAGCGCATAGGCGGGCTCGAGAAGCCCTGGGGTGTCGAGGAGAATGATCTGGGTGTCAGCGTCCGTGATGAGGCCTACGACGCGTTCGCGCGTGGACTGCGGCTTGGGGCTGGTGATGGCGAGGCGCTCGCCGACGAGGCGGTTCAGCAGGGTGGATTTCCCCGCGTTCGGCCTCCCGGCGACCGTGACGATTCCGGCTCTGGTCATCGTGATACGACGACCGAGTGCGGTGCGCGTGACCTGACTTCCTTGACATCGGTCCGAAGCGGCGAAACCGTTAGCAGCATGACTTCGCTTCTCGTCTGCGCGGCGCTGGCCGGCGTGCTCGTCGGAAGTTCGGGGTGCGCGGGTCGCCGTGCAGCGGAGACCGCGCCGACGCCAGCGGCGAACCGAGCGCCGGCGCCGGGCTGCGTGGGCTGCGCGACGCTTCCGATGCCGCCGGAGCTGGCGTTGGCGATCGAGGCGCGCGTCGCGGAGCTGAAGGCGCGGGGCGGCGTGTGCGAGGAGTATGGCGTTGTGCTCGAGAACGCGCTGGCCAGCGGACACATCACGATCCGGCCGTATATGTGGCGGGTGCAAGGCAATCTGGCATCGGCCGAGGGGGAGTCATCGGGCGAGATGACGATCGCGCGCGACATCGACTCGCTGAATGTCGGCGCACGGGCACTGGACGATGTGCTGCGGAGCGCGGAGCACGAGGCGGCGCACATCGCGCTGCGGATCGCGTCGGGAGATCCTGTTCGAGAGGGGTGGGTGGACGATCGGGTGAACAGTTGTCGGAGCACGGTGAGATCGGAGCGGCGCTGACGATCTTCGGTCCTCGGTCTTCGGTCTTCGGTCTTCGGCGCGTTAAGCAAACAAAGCCCCAGCCATTTCTGGCTGGGGCTTTGTAAGAGGTGCCGGCGACGGCCTACTCTCCCGCGATCTCTCAATCGGAGTACCATCGGCGCTGTAGGGCTTAACGATCGTGTTCGGAATGGGAACGAGTGTGGCC
>JBOHTH010000077.1:0-3011 GCA_050733535.1 Gemmatimonadaceae bacterium
GTGAAGTACATCAACGAGGCGCGCGACCTCGGCCTCGAGATCCTTCCGCCCGACGTGAACGAGAGCGGCTACAAGTTCACCGTCCTCGATGACAAGAGGATTCGCTTCGGGCTTGGCGCGGTGCGGAATGTGGGGCGGGGGGCGATTGACTCGATTATCTCCGCGAGAACGGCGACCGAAGACCGAGGACCGAAGACCGAGGACCAAAGACCGAAGACCGAGGACCAAAGACCGAAGGCCGAAGACCGAGAGGGGCCATCTGTCGAGGTACCGGCCGTATCGGTCTTCGGTCCTCGGTCTTCGGTCCTGAAGCCGTTCGTTTCGCTCTACGATTTCGCCGAACGCATCGACCTCCGCATCTGCAACAAGCGTGTGTTCGAAGCGCTGCTCTACGCGGGCGCGTTCGACGGGCTCGGCGGGCACCGCGCACAGTTCGCCGCGGCGCTCGACGGCGCGATCCAGCACGCGTCGTTGCTGCAGGACGAGGCGTCGACGGGGCAAGGGTCGCTGTTCGGCGACGCCGGTCCCGCCGCGGCACCGGGCGCGATGCAGCCGGCGCTGCCGAACGTGCCGCCGATGACCGAGCATGAGCGTCTCACGAAAGAGAAAGAGACGATCGGGTTCTACATCTCGGGCCATCCGCTCGAGCCGTTTCGCGCAGAGTGCGAGCTGCTCTCTTCCCTCCCGGTCGCGTCGCTCGGCAAGTGGACCGACCAGCCGGCGACGCTCGCGGTTGTCGTCACGGCGATCAAGAAGCAGATCTCCAAGAAGAGCGGCAACGAGTTCGCGCGGCTCATCGTCGAGGATTTCTCGGGATCGGGCGAGGTCCTCGTATTTCCCGAGGCGTGGGCAGCAATCCACGACCGCGTGCAGGCGGACGTCCCGGTGCAGATCAAGGGCGGGTATTCCAAGCGCGATGAGGGCGCCGAATCCGCGACGTTCATCGTGGAATCGATCACGCGGCTCGCGGAACTTCGCACGCAGGGCCAGATCTCCGTTTCGCTCGACCTCACGGAGAGCGTGTCGCTCCCGGCGCTCGTGATGCGCGACGTCCGCGCCGTGGTCGACGCGCACCCCGGCGCCGCACCGCTCGAAGTCTGCTGGAACGGAGCGGATGGCTCGCGCGCGCGCCTGCGCTCGGCGTCGCTCAAGCTCTCACCGGCGTCCGCCGCGCTGCTCGAGCTGCGCGCACTGCTCGGCCCGGAGCACGTCCACCTCGTGCGGGGGAACTGACATGGGCACATCCGCGCTCGAGTTCGAGAAACCGCTCGTCGAGGTCGAAAAGCAGATCGAGGAGCTCCGCAGGCTCGCCGCGGAACGCGAGATCACCGTGGACGCGGAGATCGCGCCGCTCGAGCAGAAGCTCGCCGACCTGCGGAAGTCCATCTACGCCAACCTTACACCGATCCAGCGGGTGCAGGTCGCGCGCAGCCCACGGCGTCCGTTCACGCTCGACTATATCCGCCTCGCCTTCACCGACTGGATCGAGCTGCACGGCGACCGCGCGTACCGCGACGACCCCGCGATCATTGGCGGGTGGGCCCGTATCTACGGCGAGACGATCATGGTGATCGGCCAGCAGCGCGGCCGCGACACCAAGGAAAATCTCCACCGCAACTTCGGCATGCCACACCCCGAGGGGTACCGCAAGGCACTGCGCCTGATGAAGCTTGCCGAGAAATTCCATGTACCCGTGGTCACCTTCATCGACACGCCTGGCGCGTGGGCCGGTCTCGGCGCCGAAGAGCGCGGTCAGAGCGAGGCGATCGCGCGGAACCTGCTCGAGATGAGCCAGCTTACGGTGCCGATCGTCGCGACAGTGATCGGGGAGGGTGGATCGGGCGGCGCACTCGCGCTCGGCGTTGCCGACCGCGTGCTGATGCTCCAGAACGCGGTGTACTCGGTGATCACCGTCGAGGGCTGCGCCGCAATCCTGTGGAAGGACGGCAAGAGCGCCGAGATGCGCGAGAAGGCCGCGAGCGCGCTGAAGATCACGGCGCAGGACCTGCTGGAGCTGCGCATCATCGACGAGATTGTCCCCGAGCCGCCGGGCGGTGCGCACGCCGACCAGGAAGCCACGGCCACGGCTGTTGGCGCGGCGCTGCTGCGCAACCTCGACGAGCTGCGCCGCCTGAAACCGGACAAGCTCGTCCGTCGCCGGCGCGAGAAATACCTACGCATGGGGCAGTTCGAGGAATGACGGACGCCACTGCGAGCGCAGCGCCGCCGTCGACGCACCTGATCGAGGTGACGTTCAAGGGAAACCGCCGGGAGTTCTTCACCTGGGCGTTCCCCGATCCGCCGGCACTTCGCACGCACGTGATCGTCGACGCCGACCGCGGCGAAGACCTCGGCGTCGTGAACGCCACGGGCGAACTCGCCGCGATCCGCAAGGCAGGCACGACGCACGGGAAAGCGTCACCGAGCCAGCTCCGGCCCGCGCTGCGCGCCGCGACCGCCGACGACATCGCCAAGGCCGCGAGCCTGCGGGAAGACGAGGACAACGTGCGACGCCGCGCGATCGAGAAAGTGCGCACGCAGGGACTCGAGATGAAAGTCTCCGACATCGAGTGGCAGTGGGATCGCAAGAAGCTGACGATCTATTTCACCGCCGAGAAGCGCGTGGATTTCAGGCAGCTCGTGCGGCAACTCGAAGGCCTGTTCGGCACGCGTGTCCAGATGTGGCATATCGGCGTGCGCGACGAGGCCAAACGGCTCGACGGCATCGGCCGCTGCGCGCGCCAGTTCTGCAGCGCGAGCTGGCTTCCCGAGCTGCGTCCCGTGAAATCGAGCATCGCAAAGGACCAGCGGCTCTCGACGCTCAACCCCTCGCAGATTTCGGGGTCGTGCGGCCGGCTCATGTGCTGCCTGCGCTACGAGCATGAGTTCTACGTGCAGCAGCGCAAGCGGTTTCCGAAGGAAGGAAAGATCATCGTCACGCTGGCGGGCGAGGAGAAGATCGTCTCGAATGACATTTTCCGGGAGCAGGTGACGCTGCGCAACGCGGCGGG
>JBOHTH010000078.1:0-9124 GCA_050733535.1 Gemmatimonadaceae bacterium
TATCCGCACCTCGGACAATCGGCGATCGAGCCGATGCTGCAGCTCCTCGCCGAACTCAAGACGCTGAAGTTTCCGCGCGACGAGGTTCTCGGCGATACGACCGTCAACATCGGTCTCATCCGCGGCGGCACCGAGGCAAACATCATCCCCGGACTCGCCGAAGCGGAGATGATGATTCGTCTCGTCGGCGATCCCGCGCCCGTCAAAGCGGTCATCGATCAATGGGCCGCGGGTCGCGCTGAGATCGAATACGGGTCGTACACGCCGGCGATGCACTTTCACACTGTGCCCGGGTTCGACGCGAAGCCGGTGGCGTTCGCGACGGATGTGCCGCTGCTCGGCAACTGGGGCACTCCGCTGCTCTTCGGGCCCGGCTCGATCCACGTCGCGCACACGACCGGGGAGTTCGTGGCCGTCGACGAGCTCCGCGCGAGCGTGGGCCACTACGAACGCCTCGTGCGTTCACTCCTCGAGGCATGACCGCTTAATGAACGGCACCGAACGCACCCCTGTCGCCATCCTTGGAGCCACCGGCGCCGTGGGCCAGACCTTCATCCGCCTTTTGGCGGATCATCCGTGGTTTCGAGTCGCTGAGGTCGCGGCGAGCGAGCGCTCCGCGGGGAAAAGTTATGCCGACGCGACGCATTGGATCGAGGGCGCGATGCCGGCGGACGTGGCCGCGCTGACGGTCAAGCTGTGCGACCCGGCGCAGATTGCGTCGCAGGTCGTGTTCTCCGCGCTCGACGCCGCGGCCGCGGGTGAGCTGGAGCCGGCGTTCGCGCGTACCGGCTGCATGGTGCTCAGCAATGCGAAAAACTTCCGGATGGAAGCGGATGTGCCGCTCGTGATTCCGGAGGTCAATGCCGCGCACCTCGCGCTGATTGCGGTGCAGCGCGCCGCGCGCGGGTGGCCGGGCGCGATCGTCACGAACGCGAACTGCGCGGCGACGGCGGGCGCGCTCGCGATGGCGCCGCTGCATGAGCGCTTTGGCCTCAAGTCGGTGTTCATGGTGACGATGCAGGCCGTGTCCGGTGCCGGGTATCCCGGCGTGCCGTCGCTCGACATTCTCGGCAACACGATTCCGCACATTGGCGGCGAGGAGCCGAAGCTCGAGACCGAGATGCAGAAGATGCTCGGCCGCTTCAACGGGCGGACCATCGACGCGGCGCCGTTTGTCGTGAGCGCGCACGCGAATCGTGTGGCCGTCGAGAACGGCCACACCGTGTGCCTTTCCATGGCCTTTGAGACGAAGCCGACGGTCGACCAGGCGATCGCAGCGATTCGCGCGTGGCGCGGCGACGCCGGCGTGCGCGGATTGCCGTCCGCGCCGGATCTCGCGGTCCGTTATCGCGATGAGCCAGACCGGCCGCAGCCGCGCCGCGATGCGGGTGAAGGGCGCGGCATGACCGTCTCGGTCGGCCGCCTCCGCGAGGACCCGATTCTCGACCTGCGCATGGTTGCGATGGGTCACAACACGATTCGCGGAGCCGCTGGGGGCTCGATCCTCAATGCCGAGGTGCTCGCAAAGTCCGGCGTGATACCTAATCCCCCGCGCCGCTGATGAGGCACGCGTGATCGTCTGCAAGTTCGGCGGGACGTCGGTCGCGGACGCCGCGGCCATCAGGCGTACGGCGGACATCGTGCGCCGCCGTACGGACCGCGGGCCGGTTGTTGTCGTCTCCGCGATTGCCGGGGCCACGAATGTGCTGCTCGATGCCGCCGAACAAGCCGCCGATGGACACCTCGTGGCGGCGATCGCGCTGGTGCAGGCGCTGCGCATGCGCCACATGGAAGTCATCGGCGAGCTACTCGGCGAGGACGCGGGTGCCGCCAAAATCGTCGCCGATACCAGCGCGCTGTTCGACGAGCTGGCGCGGCTCGTCGAAGCACTCTCTGTGCTCGGCCATGTGACCGAGCGTTCCCTCGACGCGATCTCGTCGGCCGGTGAGCGGCTCTCCGCTCCGCTGGTCGCCGCGGCGCTGGTGCGCGTGGGCGTGGATGCGGTGCTCGTCGATTCGCGTGAGGTGATGATCACCGATGCCTCGTTCGGCTGCGCGGAGCCGCTGACGGACGCCATCGCCGCGACGTGCCGCGATCACATTGCGCCGCTCCTGCGCGACGGAAAGGTGCCCGTGCTTGGGGGATACCTCGGCGCGACCGTCGACCGCATCACGACGACGCTGGGCCGCGGGGGATCGGATTACAGTGCGTCGCTGTTCGGCGCGGCCCTCGGAGCGGATGCGATCGAGATCTGGACCGACGTGGACGGAATGCTCACGGCTGACCCGCGCGTCGTCGACGGAGCGAAACTCATCACACACATCCGCTTCGACGAGGCGGCCGAACTCGCGAGCTTCGGCGCAAAGGTGCTGCATCCGAATACCATCGCGCCTGCCGTCCGCCGGGGGATACCGGTGTTCGTGTTCAATTCGCTGCGGCCGGCCGGCAAGGGGACGCGCATTACGTTCGACGCACCGCGGCTGCCTGTGCGCGCGATCGCCGGCAAGGGAAATGTCGTGATCGTGAAAGTGCGCAGCCCGCGCATGCTGGCCACGCCGGGCGCCCTGCGCGCGATCTTCGAGGTGTTCGAGCGCAACGGGACGTCCGTCGACGTGGTCGCGACGTCAGAGGTGTCGGTGTCGCTGACGGTTGACGACGACAAGAACCTCGATGCGGTCGTCGGCCAGCTGCGCGAGTTCGGCGACGTGGGCGTGGAACGCGGGCGCGCGATCGTCGCCGTGGTGGGCGCGGGCCTCGGCGAGAGCAGTCCCGCGATGGCGCAAGCGCTCAAGGCGATCGGCGACGTGCGCCTCCACATGGTGTCGTTGAGCGCGACAGGGATCAATCTCACGCTGATCATCGACGGCGACGAACTGAAGCCGGTGATGCGCCGGCTCCACTCGACGTTCTTCGGAGGCGCGGCGACGTGAGCTCAGAGCTGCGGCTCGCCGTGATCGGAGACGGCAAGATGGGACAGGCGATCGCGTCGCTCGCCGCCGAGCACGGGTTCGACGTCGTCGCGTTGCTCGGCGAACGCCAGGTGCTCCCGCGCGGCATCACGAAACCGCTGCTGGATGGCGCCGATGTCGCCGTCGAGTTCACGACGCCACAGTTCGCGGCCGCGAACGTGCGCGGGTGCCTCGCCGCGGGTTGTCCGGTGGTGTGCGGCACGACCGGCTGGGATTCGGAGCGGCCCGGGGTCGAGGCTGACGTCCGCGCGCAGAACGGAGCGCTGCTGTGGGCGCCGAACTTTTCGATCGGCGTCCACCTCTTTGCCCGCGTGGTCGACTACGCGGCGAAACTGATTGCCGGTGCAAACGCGGGCTTCGACGCGCACATCGTGGAGACCCATCACGCCCAGAAGCTCGACGCTCCGTCGGGCACGGCGCGGTCGCTCGCGGAGCGTGCGGAGAAGGCCAGCGGACACCCGGTGCCGATTACCAGCGTGCGCGTCGGCAGTGTTCCCGGCACGCACCAGGTGCTCTTCGACGGCGCATTTGAGCAGATCCGCCTCGAACATACCGCGCGCGACCGGCGGGTGTTCGCGACCGGCGCGCTGACTGCCGCGCGGTGGCTTGCGGGACGCCGCGGGGTATACACACTCGATCACCTGCTCGGGACTTCGGAATGACACGGCACATGCTGACTGGATGCTGCACCGCGCTCGTCACGCCATTCGACGCCGGCGGAAGCGTGGATTTTGACGCATTTGGGAAATTGGTCGACTGGCAGATTGCCGAAGGGGTCCACGGGCTGGTCCCGGTGGGTTCCACCGGCGAGGCGGCGACGATGACGCTGGACGAGCGGGTCGCGGTCGTGCGCCGCTGCGCCGAACGGGCGGCTGGCCGCGTGCCGGTGGTCGCCGGCGCGAGCGCCAACGATACGCGCGTTGCGATCGACACGGCGAAGGCGATGGGTGGCACCGGCGCGACGCACTTGCTGTACGCCTCGCCGTCGTACAGCAAGCCGCCGCAGCGTGGAATCCTCGCCCATTTCCGCGCGATCGCTGATGCATCGCCGCTGCCGATCGTCTTGTACAACATTCCCGGACGGACCGCGAGCAACGTCGAGGCCGAGACGACGCTGGCACTCGCGGAGCACGCGAACATTGTGGGCATCAAGGAAGCGTCCGGCAACATGGCGCAGATTTCGGAAGTGATTCGCCACGCGCCCAAGGGATTCAGCGTGCTCTCAGGCGATGACAACGTCGTCCTGGCAGTCATCGCGGAGGGAGGCCACGGCGTCGTGTCGGTGATATCGAACGCCGTGCCGCGCGCGATGGCGGACCTTTGCAGCCGCGCGCTGGAAGGGAAGATGGAGTCAGCCCGGGTGCTGCATCTCCGGCTGCATTCACTCATGCGGGCGGCGTTCAGCGAATCAAATCCGATTCCGATCAAGGCGAGCCTCGCGATGATGGGCCGCGTGCGGAATCAGCTGCGGCTGCCGCTCGTGCCGATGGACACCATGCACGAGGCGAAGCTCCGGGCGAGTCTGGTCGAGGCGGGGGCGCTCGCGACGTGAGCGGCGCCGGAGCGGCCCTCGCGGCGCTTGAGGCGCGCGTGGATGAACTCTTCGCCCTGCCGGCGGGGGCCGAGGTTCCCGCCGACGCCGCGCGGGTTGTGAGTGAGCTGCTCGACACGCTCGAGGCCGGCGTGGTACGCTCGGCGGTGTTGGGGAGCGACGGTGCGTGGCGTGCGGTGCCTTGGGTCAAGCGCGGCATTCTCGCCGGTTTTCGGTTTGGGAAGCTCGCCGATCTTTCGCCGGGCGACGACACGTTTTCGTTCGTGGACAAGGACACGATCCCACCGCAGCGGTTCAACGTCGCGCGCGGCGTGCGCATCGTTCCAGGCGGATCGACGGTTCGGCGCGGCGCGTACGTCGCCGCCGGCGTTGTGTGCATGCCGCCGATGTTCGTGAATGTCGGGTCGTATATCGGCGCCGGGACGATGATCGATTCGCACGCGCTGGTTGGGTCGTGCGCGCAGCTCGGTGCGCGGTGCCATATCAGCGCCGCCGCGCAGATCGGCGGCGTGCTCGAGCCGGTGAACGCGTCGCCGGTGATCATCGAGGATGAGGTGATCGTCGGAGGGAACTGCGGCGTGTATGAGGGAACGGTGGTTCGCGCGCGCGCCGTGCTTGCGGCTGGCGTGGTGCTCACGCGTGGCACGCCGGTCTACGACCTCGTGCGCGAAACCGTATATCGCGCGGCCGGCGACACGCCTCTGGAGATTCCCGCCGGCGCCGTGGTGGTTCCGGGGGCGCGGGCGGTGAAGGGAGGGTGGGGCGCGGGTGAGGCACTCTCGCTGCAGACGCCGGTCATCGTGAAGTACCGCGATGAGAAGACCGACCTCGCGACGGCGCTCGAGAACTGGCTGCGCTGATGCGCGTCGGTGGCGAGCTCAGGGTTCCGGGCGACAAATCCATTTCGCATCGCGCGCTGATGCTTGCGGCGCTTGGCACGGGGACGTCGAGCGTGCGCGGCCTCCTCTGCTCGGCGGATGTGATGTCGACGGCTGGCGTGCTGCGCGCGCTTGGGGCGACGATCCCGCCCGTGACGCCGGATGCGTTTGTGGTCCGCGGTGACGGGCTGCGCGGATTGCGCGAGAGCCGCGGCGACCTCGACTGCGGGAACAGCGGGACCACGGCACGCCTGATGTCCGGCGTGCTCGCGGCGATCCCGTTCGATTCGCGCGTTACGGGCGACGCGAGCTTGAGCCGCCGCCCGATGAAGCGCGTTGCGACGCCGCTCGAGGCGATGGGCGCACGATTCGACTTCTCCGCCAGTGCACGGGGCGACGGGCTCCCCATGACGGTGCACGGTGGTCTGTTGCGCGGTGTCACCTGGTTCAGCGAAACCGCGAGCGCGCAGGTGAAGAGCGCGATCCTGCTGGCGGGAGTCGTGGCGGACGTGCCGGTGGAAGTTCACGAACCGGCGGCGACTCGCGACCACACGGAGCGCATGCTGCGGGCGCGCGGCGTGGACGTGCGCACCGAGGGCACCGCGGTGACGCTCCTTCCGGCCGGGCGCCTCGACGGCGCCGAAACCGACGTGCCCGGCGATCCCTCGTCAGCGGCGTTTTTTGCGGCACTCGCCGCGATGGCGGCAGGCGGCTCGCTCCAGATCGACCATGTGTGCGTGAATCCCACGCGGACCGGCGCATTCGAGGTGTTCGCGGACATGGGCGCGCGCATTGCATACGAAGAGGTCCAGGACGCCGGTGGGGAGCCGGTGGCGCGGCTGGTGGTGAGCCCGCGGCTGCTGCGGGGGATTACGATCGAGCCTGCGGTGGTGCCGTCACTGATCGACGAACTGCCGATGATCGCCTGTCTCGCCGCGCGCGCCGAAGGCGAGACGCGCGTGACGGGCGCGGCCGAACTCAGGGTAAAGGAGAGTGATCGCATAGCGGCGGTCGTGCAGAACCTGGTGGCTATCGGGGCGGATGCGGAGGAACTCCCCGACGGCTTCGTGGTGCGTGGCAGCGACCGCCCGTATCGGGGTCGCATCAAGACTCACGGTGACCATCGTATTGCGATGGCCTTCGGTGTGCTCGGCGCGGTCGACGGCAACGATATCGACGTGGATGATCGCGATTGCGTGAACGTCTCGTATCCGGGCTTTTGGGCTGATCTCGAGCGTGTTCATGGCTGAACATCAGTTCGTCATCGCTATCGATGGGCCAGCCGCGTCCGGGAAGTCGTCGACGGCGCGGATGGTGGCAGAGCGCCTCGGCATGCATCACGCGGATTCTGGGGCACTGTACCGGGCGGCAACGCTCGCACGGACCGGAAGGTCAGGAACGCCGGAGAGCTGGAATCCGGGGTCGGTATTGCACGAGGCCGCCCGTGTCACGCTCGTACGGCGCGACACGAGCTTCGAGATTCTTCTCAGCGGCACGCCGGTGAACGAGGAGTTGCACGAGCCCGCGATCACCGCGCTCGTGAGCATGGTGGCGAAGATGGAGCCGGTGCGCGAGTGGGTGAACGAACTGATGCGAAGCTGCGCGGCCGAGGGGCCGATCGTGGTGGATGGCCGTGATATGGGGACGACGGTTTTTCCGCGGGCGCAGCTGAAGATCTTCCTGATCGCGAACGCGGAGGAGCGGGCGCGGCGGCGGTTGTTGCAGCGCCTCGGTCGGATCCCGATGGCGGCCGAAGTGGAAGCCGAGGCTGAGGCGCTGAGGCAGCGCGATGTGAAGGATGCGGCGCAGACGCAACAGGCCGCCGACGCACTGGTGATAGATACGACGCACCTGACGCAGGACGAGCAGGTCGAACGGATCGTGGAATTGGCGCGGAGTCGTTTGTCCGCAACCTGAACCTTGGAGTGCCATGCCAGCAACGAGTGCGGCGTTGACGCCGGCGCGGCAATCCCGCGCCGCGCGGACGATCTTCTGGGCAGGTCTCGTATGCGGCGTGATGGACATCAGCGCAGCCTTCATCACATGGGCGCCGAAGGGGATCACACCGATCAGGATCCTCCAGAGCGTCGCATCGGGGTGGCTCGGGCGGGCGTCGCTTTCGGGTGGTTACGCGACGGCGGCGCTAGGCCTGGCGACGCACTTTTTCATCGCGTACTCGTGGGCAACGGCCTACTACGTGGTGAGCCGGAAGGTCGCGTTTCTCGTCGAACGCCCATGGGTGGCGGGGCCGATGTATGGAGTGCTGGTGTATGGGGTGATGTACTGGGTGGTCCGGCCGCTCTCGAATGTGCCGCCGTCGGGGTTTTCGTGGTTTAATACGGTCGTGGCGATTGTTACGCACATTATCTGCGTGGGGACGCCGATCGCTGTCGTGACGGCGGCCTTGGGGAAGGCTAGGCGGTAGCACTTCACTGCGGACTGCGGAACTCGCCCCGCTCCGCACTGCGGGAGGAATGCGGGTCCGCAGCCCGCAGCGGGTCGAGTTCCGTAGCCCGCAGCGGGTCGAGTTCCGCAGGCCGCAGTGGGACTCCCACTCCGCTCCCTCTCCCACTATGTTACTTGGCTCCGGTAAACTACCGGTCCGTAGCTGACCTCGTATCCTCGCCGTCGCGTCGAGCCGATCCCCCTCGCGATTCAGGAGAAGTAATTCATGACCCCCGACACCCTCGAAGCGCCCGATCTCAACGGCATCTCGCCGCTCTCGCAGCGCGAGAAGCGCGACCTGCAGAAGGCGCAGCTGCGTCCGCTTTCCAATCGCCGCCCCGAGCTCTACGAGGAGGATGAGTACACGTCCTCCGAGTACGAGCAAATGATGGATATGTACAACGGCACCCTCGCCTCGATCGAAGAAGGCGAGATCGTGAAGTCCAAGGTGCTCGAGATTCGCGACAACCTCGTCGTGCTCGACATCGGCTTCAAGTCCGAAGGCACGATTCCGCTCGAAGAGTTCAAGGACCTCCCCGACCTCAAGCCGGGTGACGAAGTCGAAGTCCTCCTCGAGCACCTCGAAGACCAGGAAGGCTCGGTCGTCCTTTCCAAGAAAAAGGCCGACTTCATGCGCGTGTGGGAGCGTATCCGCGTCGCGTACGAGTCCGACCAGCCGGTCGAGGGCACGCTCGTCAAGAAGATCAAGGGCGGCGTGGTCGTCGACCTCATGGGCGTCGACGCGTTCCTCCCCGGCTCGCAGATCGCGCTCCGCCGCGTGCCGAACATCGACGAACTGCTCGGCCAGAAGTACGAGTTCAAGATCATCAAGCTCAACAAGCGCCGCCGCAACATCGTCGTCTCGCGCCGCGTGATCCTCGAGGTCGAGCGTGCCGGCAAGCGCGAGAAGTTGATGAAGGAGCTGCAGAAGGATCAGGTGCGCAAAGGCGTGGTCAAGAACATCACCGACTTCGGTGCATTCATCGACTTGGGCGGTGTTGATGGCCTGCTCCACATTACCGACATGTCGTGGGGCCGCATCTCGCACCCGTCGGAGCTCGTGCACATCGGCCAGGAGCTCGAGGTCAAAATCCTCGACATCGATTGGGAGCGCGAGCGCATTTCACTCGGCCTCAAGCAGCTCCAGAGCTATCCGTGGAAGGACGTCGCCGAGAAGTATCCCGTCGGCACGCGTGTCACGGGCAAGGTTGTCTCGATCACGAACTACGGTGCGTTCATCGAGCTGGAGCCCGGGATCGAAGGCCTGGTGCACATCAGCG